>JAYUSD010000146.1:0-7897 GCA_043755865.1 Variovorax sp.
GAACCCATTTGAAAGTCTGAATTTGAAGCAATTTTGGCCTTTAACCGGCAAGAAATATATGCAAGCTGCTATATTTTTAATAGCGTTGAGTATCGCCACAGTACCACCTTTGGGCTATGCCGCAGACGGCCTGCCGCAGCTTGGCGATGGCGAGGAAATGAGCGTTGCCGCAGAAAAACAACTGGGCAAGCGCATCGCCCGCGAAATTTACCGTGATCCCGACTACATCGACGATCCGCTCGTCACAGCCTATGTGCAGCGCATTTGGCAGCCGCTGCTTGCCGCTGCCCGCAAGAGGGGCGACATCGCTCCTGAGCAAGAGCAGCTAGCCTGGGAGATCATGATTGGCAAAGATCGCTCCATCAATGCTTTCGCACTGCCCGGTGGCTATTTTGGGTTGCACCTAGGCTTGGTGGGCGCAGTGGCTACGCGCGATGAGCTGGCCAGCGTGCTTGCCCACGAACTAACCCATGTCTCCCAGCGTCACATCGCTCGCCAAATCGGCAAACAAAACCAACAATCGCCTTGGCTGCTGGGCGCCATGATTTTGGGCAGCATAGCCGCCAGCAAAAATCCGCAAGCCGCCAGCGCCGTCATCAGCGGCGCGCAAGCCGTGAGCGCGCAAAGCCAGCTCAATTTCTCGCGCGATATGGAACGAGAAGCTGATCGGATTGGCTTTGCCATCGTGCAAGAAGCCGGTATGGATGTGCGCGGCTTTACCGGTATGTTTGACAAACTGCAAAACGCCAACCGCATCAACGACAACGGGAGCTTCCCCTATTTGCGCAGCCACCCGCTCACCACAGAGCGCTTGGGCGATATGCAATCTCGCTTGCAGCTTTTGCCACCTTCCGCGCAGGCTCCTAATCTCGCCCAGCAGGCCGAGCACGTGCTGATCGCCACTCGCGCGCGCTTGCTTTCTGACAGCAGCGTCGACAATCTGCGCGCCGAGCTTGCGCAAGCGACAGCCGCGCTGCGCCTTACTTTGCCCGCAAGCGCCACATCCGCGCAAAAAATTCGCCAGCTCGCCCAGCTTTACGGTGGAGCAATGGCCAGCAGCCGCCAGCGAGATGCTGCCAATAGCCTGCGCTATGCAACAGCCGCCCGCGAACTCCTCATTTCAATGCCATTTGAGCCGGTAGCCGGCATAGAATATGCGCGCGCTGCTATTGAATTAGTAGTGATTGAGACCCATCTCGCCGCTGCCTCACCCACACCACAATTGCAAGCGGCAGCCTTAGCCTCACTTGACTATTTGCGCAGCAGCCCCAGCCAGAAAAATGAACGCCCCACCCTGCTCGCTATTGCGCAGCTTGCCATCGTCAATTCAGATTCCAACGCAAATTCGGGCAGCGCAGATCGCGTTAGCGCAATCGATGCTTTGCAAAGCTGGCTCAGCAACCATCCGGGCGACGCACCAGCGTGGCAAGCACTGGCCGGTTTGCATGAAGCGCAAGGCCAAATCTTGCGTAGTTTGCGTGCGCAGGCCGAATCTCGCGTGGCCTTGCTCGATTACGGCGCAGCGCTTGATCGCCTCAAAGCCGCGCAAGAATGGGCGCGAAAAAATGGTGCAAACCATATCGAAGCCAGCATCCTTGACACCCGCACCCGCGCCGTGCAAGGGCTCGTGCGTGAGCTGCAAAATGATCGCGGCAAGCCCTAGGCGAGGGACGCGCAAACAAATCACATTGCGGGAGCATCGTTTTTTTTTGAATTCCTCGCTATCGTCGACAATCAATGCATGAGCACGCATCGCGCCTTCCCCAAGCAAAAACACCAAGCCGCTGCCCTCGCACACATCTCGCCCTGCCCCTGCGGGAGCGAAAAAACCTATGGCTTGTGCTGCGGCCATTGGCATGCCGGGATGCAAGCGATACCACAGCGCCACGCCCAGACTCCCGAAGAGCTCATGCGCTCGCGCTACAGCGCGTATGCGCTGGCTTTGGGCGAGTATTTGCTGGCCACTTGGCACGGCGGCACGTCGCCTGGCCAGATTGACTTCCCGCCCACCAGATGGCTTGGCCTAGAGATCAAGCATACAGACGCACGCGGCGATGTTGGCGTCGTCGAATTCATTGCCCGTTACCGCGACAGCACCGGCAAGGCGGGCCGAATAGAAGAGACCAGCCGCTTCATCCGCGAAGGCACGGGTCAAGCAGCGAGGTGGTACTACATTGATGGCATTATTGAGACGGAAATACTTTCTTAGCCGGCGTATATGCTGCGCGAAGTGCTATTGAATTTGCAGTCTTTGCACGGTTGCCCTTTGCGCGATTTTTTGTATCGGTAGCCAAAATCACTATGGTTTTAGTAGCACGCCGCGCAGCAAACACGCCGGCAATTGGCCTAAAACGCTTCAAACCAGCGTAGAAAATACTTCTTTCGCCGCCGCAAACGTTTCATCTAAATCCGCTTGGCTGTGCGCACTGCTCACAAAGCCGGCTTCGTACAACGCAGGTGCGAAATACACACCGCGATCAAGCATGCCGTGGAAGAATTTGGCGAACACGGCAGTGTCAGTTTTGACGGCTTCTGCGTAGTTTTGTGCGAGCTGAGGTTGCAAGAAGAAGCCAAACATCCCGCCTTCGCAATCCGAGCTGTAGGGCACGCCAGCAGCCTGCGCAGCTTCGCCGATGCCGTGCATGAGAGCGCGGGTGCGGTGGCTCAGCGCTTCATAAAACCCGGGCTTTTGAATTTCTTTGAGCGTAGCTAAGCCGCAAGCCGTGGCAATCGGATTGCCGCTCAAGGTGCCGGCTTGGTATACGGGGCCAAGTGGCGAGAGCTGGCGCATCACCTCTTTGCTTGCACCGAATGCTGCCAAAGGCATGCCGCCACCGATCACTTTGCCAAGCACTGTCATGTCCGGCACGATCCCGAGCACTTGCTGCGCCCCGCCGAGCGCCACACGAAAACCCGTCATCACCTCATCAAAAGCGAGCAGCGCACCGTGCTGGGTACAAAGTTCGCGGCAGCGCTGAGCGAAGGCCTGCGATGAACGGATGAAATTCATGTTGCCAGCAATGGCTTCAATCATCAGGCAGGCAATTTCGGAGCCATGCAAAGCGAAGCATTCTTCCAGTTGCTGCACATTGTTGAATTCAAGCACCAAAGTGTGTTGCACCACTTCGGGCGGGATACCGGCGCTGGTGGGGCTGCCGAAGGTGGCTAGGCCTGAGCCCGCTTTCACGAGCAGCGCGTCGGCATGGCCGTGGTAGCAGCCTTCAAATTTGATGATCTTGCTGCGGCCTGTGGCGCCACGCGCCAAGCGGATCGCACTCATACCCGCTTCAGTACCCGAAGACACCAGGCGAACCATCTCCATACTCGGCATCAGCTTCAAAATTTCTTCAGCCAGCTCTACTTCGCGCTCTGTCGGTGCGCCAAAAGAAAACCCATCCATCAAAGCTTTTTGCACTGCCTCAACCACTGCCGGATGGCCATGCCCCAAGATCATCGGCCCCCACGATCCGATGTAATCAATATGCCGCTTGCTGTTGGCATCCCAGAAATAGGCGCCTTGGGCACGTTTGACGAAACGCGGCGTGCCGCCCACCGCGCGAAACGCACGAACTGGAGAATTCACACCCCCGGGGATAGTCGCTTGAGCGCGATCAAAAAGGCTTTGGTTCAGATCCATAGGATGTATTAAAAATCAAATGTCAGTGCCGGGTGGCGGTAGGGGGAATGCCTAGCAGATCATGCTCAATATCGGCAGCATCTTCTTCTTGTTCGTCATCAACTTGCGCCCAAAACATGCGGTCAGGGATGGCCGCGCCCATGCCGGGCTGGAATGCGGCCAACAGGCAGCGGTTCACGTAAACGCTGGCCTCACGTACCGCGTCGGCTAATTCATCGCCACTGGCTAGCAAGGTAGCCAATGTGGCCGAAAAGGTGTCGCCCGCGCCAATAAAGTTGGCTTCATAACGATCCAGCGAGACGGTGGCGATGATAGATTCCGGTGAAGCGGCGATCGTGTCTGTGGTCTCAACTTTCACATTCGCGCTGGTAATCACCACGTAAGGCACACCATGCTGAGCAGCAGCAGCAGCGATATCGCGCGGGCTGGGACGCTTGTCACTGCTCCATTCAGGCAGCAGCCAGCGCCAAAGCACATCATAATTTCCGACCAAGACGCTGGTTTGCGGCAAGATCAGCTCGGTCAGCGCATCGAGGTAAGACTCGATTTTGTCGCGTTCCCACCACGAAAGCGGCGTCACTTGGGTAATCACGGGGATTTCTTCATAATCGGCCGTAATCTCCGCCACCACGGCCAGCGCCTCGGGCGAGCCCACAAAGCCGATCTTAAAAACCTCGACATCGATGTCTTCCAACACAGTGCGCGCTTGCTCTTCCACTGCGTCGGCGTCGAGCTCAATGAGGTCAAACACCATTGACGTATCGCGCACCAAAATGCCGGTTGTCACAGGCAACGCATGGCCCCCTGAGGCAGTGATCGCAATTTGATCTGCGGACAAACCTGCCGCGCCGCTGGCATCCGCCACGTTAAAGCACATCACACAAATGGGCGAATCGTCATCATCGCCCTCTTCTTGGGCAGGCATCGACAAGGCTGGGGTGGAAGACATAAAAAGC
Source organism: Variovorax sp. (assembly GCA_043755865.1). Taxonomy (GTDB): domain Bacteria; phylum Pseudomonadota; class Gammaproteobacteria; order Burkholderiales; family Burkholderiaceae_C; genus JANMDU01. The sequence continues at coordinate 4,594 of JAYUSD010000146.1, forward strand.
GAAGTTTCCGGGAAAGGTGCGCAAAGACCGGTGAGTAGCTCGGGTTTGCCATATATCGGCGAGGTCAAACAGATGGCTTCAGATGCCTGCGCTGTCGATACAATGCAACACTTATCAACCCTGCGTCATTTTATGGCGGATTCATTCTTTAGAAAGATGCTTGGGAGCATGAGCGAGAGCAAAGACGCGAAAACTTGGATGTGTTTGATCTGTGGCTGGATCTACGATGAAGCTGCTGGTGCGGCAGACCACGGCATCGCTGCCGGCACAGCTTGGGCACATGTTCCGATGAACTGGACGTGTCCCGAATGCGGTGCGCGCAAAGAAGATTTTGAGATGGTTCAAATTTAAGTTACCCTACAGCTGTAACCGAATGTGGCACAAACTTTGAAATTTATCCAAACCACCCACAGGAGACCTTCTTGAGCACAGCCAGTGGTTTCAAGGTGCTTGTCATTGATGACAGCAACACCATCCGCCGAAGTGCGGAAATCTTCCTCAAGCAAGGCGGCCATGACGTCATGCTCGCCGAAGATGGTTTTGACGCGCTTGCCAAGGTCAACGACTACAGCCCCCATTTGATTTTTTGCGACATCTTGATGCCGCGCCTCGACGGCTACCAAACCTGCGCCATCATCAAGAGAAACGCGACATTTGCGGGCACGCCGATCATCATGCTGTCTTCCAAAGACGGCGTTTTCGACAAAGCCCGTGGCCGCATGGTGGGCAGCGAAGAATACTTAACCAAACCCTTCACCAAAGACCAGTTGCTGCAAACCGTGCTGCAATTTGGCAAGATGAAATAGATTCAATTGCGAGGCCACTATGCCCATTACCAAAGTACTCATTGTTGACGATTCCAAGACCGAGATCATGTATCTGACCGATCTGTTAACCAAAAACGGCTTTTCCGTGCGCAGCGCTGAAAATGCCGAGGATGCCTTTAAAAAGCTGGCCGAAGACAAGCCCGAGCTTATCTTGATGGATGTGGTCATGCCCGGCCAAAACGGCTTCCAGCTAACCCGAGCCATTTCGCGCGATCCAGCGTTTTCTGATGTGCCGATCATCATGTGCACCAGTAAAAATCTGGAGACTGACCGGGTTTGGGGCATGCGCCAAGGCGCGCGAGACTACATTACCAAACCGGTGGATGCCAACGAACTCATGGCCAAAATCAAGGCTTTGGGTTAAGCGCACGCTGCACCGCACTGACAAGACACCTCAGGAAGACACCCGCACATGGCAAACCGGCAAGCACTGCGAGAATTGCAAACCCGACTGGCAGCAAGGCTTCAGCAAGCCCGGACTGAGGGTGTCGCTGCGGGTTGGCTCGCCGTCGAGCTCTCGGGTCGGCGCTTTTTGTTGCCACTGGCGCAATCGGGTGAGATCTTCCCGATCACTTCCGTTCAGAAAGTGCCTTACACCCAAGGATGGTTCATGGGTGTGGCCAATTTGCGCGGCGGCCTGTTTGGCATTGTGGATCTAGCCAGTTTCATGACCGGGGTCGCATCGCATCGTACCTTTGATGGCAGCAGCCGTGAGCAAGCCCGCTTGATCGCTCTGAACAGCGCCATGGAAATCAATTGTGCTGTGCTGATTGACCGCTTGGGCGGCTTACGTGGTGTGGCCGATTTCGTCTCACGCGAAGCCGCTGCTGAAGGCTCGCCTGTTTATATGTCTGCGCAGTATGTTGACAAAACGGGGCAAAGCTGGACGGAGCTAGATTTGCAACAGCTTGCCAGTTCACCCGAATTTCTTGGTATTGCAACGACTCTTGCGTCGCAATAATTCTTCGTATCTATTTTTCTTAAGCCCAGAACCATTCCGAGGCCCGCACCATGTCAGTCGCACAAAGCTTTACCAATTTATTCAAACGTGGCCAGAGTTCTGCTGAGCCTTCCATGCTTTCTCAAGTGGGGCTGACTGCGGAGGAAGCCTATGCAATGGAGCAAGGCGGCGCAAACTTAAACACGCCCAGCCCCGCTGCCAACAGCATGATGGCAGACAGCAACGCGTCTGCCATCGCGGCATCCGGGTCAGCAGTGAGCCTGCCCGTGCTTGGCACGCGCGAACCCGCACAGCATCGACGCATCTTGACGGTGATGTTGATTGTGGCTTTGGTCGTCTTCTTGGCAGTGATGTTTTTCGCATTGGCACAGGCCGATAACGTAGCGCGTCAAGTGGGAGCATCAGGTCAATCGTTGATGCAATCGCAGCGCTTAGCAAAATCCGTGTCACAGGCTTTGGTGGGCTCACCGCAAGCATTTACCGAGGTGTCTGACAGCTCAGCGGCTCTTGCAAAGAATGTACGCGGCCTGAAAGGCGGCGATGCTGAGCTGCGACTCTCGCAAGTGGCCCCCGGCATCACAGAAGACGTGGAGAAAGCGATGCCGTTGGTTGAGCGTGCAGAAAAAAATGCCGCTACTGTGCTCGCGCAGCAGAAAATCTTGACCCAAGTGGGCAGCGCTTTGCGCACAATTAACCGCCAATCTTCTGATCTGCTGGAGGTCGCCGAGACGGTGTCTTCCCTCAAGCTTCAGCAAAATGCGCCAGCCTCCGAAATCTCAGCGTCTGGCCAACTCGTGATGTTGACACAGCGTATTGGTAAGTCTGCCAACGAATTTTTGACCATGGAAGGCGTGAGCCCTGAGGCCGTGTTTTTGCTGGGTAAAGATTTGAATTCTTTCAAAGAAATTGCCCAAGGCTTGCTCGAAGGCAGCCCTGAGCTGCGCTTGGCTGCTGCCAAAGATCCACAAACCCGTGAGCGCTTGGAAGCGTTGCTCAAGCAATACGAGGAAACACGTGGCCAAGCCGGCGCGATTTTGGGTAACTTGCAAGGCCTCGTGTCTGCACGTGAAGCGCAGTCGTCTATCGTGTCCGATTCCGAGCCACTGCGCCGCCAGTTGGAAGATTTGCAAAGCCGCTTGTCCGAACAAACCGGTCTAGGCGTTGTGCCGTTGTTGGTGTTGGGCTTGATGGGTGTGCTCGCTGTGTTGGCTGGTTTAGGGCTAGCGCGCGTTCAGTTGGCGGAAAGCCGCAAAGCCCAAGGCATTGCCGAACAACAACGCTTGATGGCGGAGGGCCAAGAGCAAGAAGCCAAGCGGATCAACGACGCTAACCAAGCGGCTATTTTGCGTTTGATGAACGAATTGCAGTCAGTTGCTGAAGGCGATTTGACGCAAGAAGCCACGGTGACGGAAGACATCACGGGCGCGATTGCTGACTCGGTGAACTACACGGTAGAAGAGTTGCGCTCTCTGGTAGGCAACGTGCAAAACACAGCGACTCGCGTGGCGCAAACGAC
>JAYUSD010000147.1:0-7892 GCA_043755865.1 Variovorax sp.
GATCTCGCCCACCTGAACCCCGGTTCAGGATGCCGGTCTGGCACCAAGCTGCAAGCCCCTTTTTATAAAACGAAAACAAGACCTCTCATGACGCTCGACCCTGTGCTCATCACCCAGCTCCTCTTCCTTGGCATAGGCACAGGCTTTTTAGCAGGCTTACTTGGCATCGGCGGCGGCATGATCATGGTGCCCTTTCTCACCTACCTCATGAGCACGCGCGGCGCATCGCCGGATTTGGCAGTGAAGATGGCCATTGCGACTTCGATGGCCACAATTATTTTCACCAGCATCTCCAGCGTACGCGCGCATCACAAGCGCGGCGCCGTGCGATGGGACATTGTTAAAGGGCTCGCGCCCGGCATTGTGATCGGCGGCATCGTGGCAAGCCTGGGCGTATTTGCTTTGCTTAAAGGATCGTGGCTGGCGATTTTCTTTGGTTTGTTTGTGACGTTTTCTGCCACGCAAATGTTTCTCGATAAGAAGCCCGCGCCGACTCGGCACATCCCCGGCGCAGTCGGGCTGCTCGCAGGCGGCGGCGTGATTGGTTTTCTCTCTGGCCTAGTGGGCGCTGGAGGCGGCTTCATCAGCGTGCCTTTCATGGCATGGTGCAACATAGCGATTCATACTGCCGTGGCCACCTCAGCCGCGCTTGGTTTTCCGATTGCTGTCGTCAATGCAATTGGCTATGCCATCAGCGGCCAAGGTGTGCAAGGCCTGCCGCAAGGCTCGCTGGGCTACATCTGGCTGCCCGCCTTGGCATTGATCGCTATCACCAGCGTATTCATGGCACCCGTGGGCGCAAAGGCCGCGCATGCCATGGATGTCAAACGCTTGAAGCGCGTGTTTGCTTGCATTTTGTATGTGCTCGCAGCGTACATGCTCTACAAAGGTTTGTTCGCTTAATCGTTTAAACCATTTCGATAGCTAGCCGGCGTACTTACTGCGTGAGGTGCTATCATTTTTTAGTGCTCAGGTATTTCGATTTGCATAAAGCGGCTGCGAGGCGGAGACTGCAAAGCCGGCGGGGGACACGAGCAGCGAGGAACAGCCCAAGCGCAGGCAAGCATCAAACGACAAGGGAGCACTAAAAAATTAGTTAGACTGCGAAGATGATCATCCCGCAGCTCTCTCGCAAACAACAGTTCTTCAGTGCCACAGCATTCATCGCGGTACTCGCCGTCATCATCTGGGCGCTGATGCGCTATATCAGCCCCGCCCCGCCGCGCACAGTCACGATGACCACTGGCGCAGCCGATGGCGCTTATCACGCCTTCGGCGAGAAATACCAAGCCTATTTAAAGGCCAGCGGCATCACGTTAAAACTGCAAACCTCCAAGGGCTCGGTGCAAAACTTAGAGCGCTTGGAAGACAAAGAAATGAACGCGGGCTTTGTACAAGGCGGCTTGGGGCAGCTGTCTTTAAATCCAACAGAAGATGAAGACAAAACGCCGCTGCGCTCGCTCGCTGTGATTGGCTATGAGCCGCTGTGGGTGTTTGCACAGAACCCTGAAGTTGCCAAGAAGCTGAGCGGAAGTTTGCAAGGCTTAAAGGGTATGCGTATCGCGGTTGGTGCGGAGGGTAGCGGCACCAGAAAAGTGGCGCTTGATCTGCTCAAAGCCTACGGGATTTCTGAGCAAAACGCCGTGCTGGAACCGGGCTCAGGCATGGCCGCCACGCAAGCCCTGCTCGACAAAAAGCTCGATGCGATTATTCTGATCTCCTCCCCGCAAGCAGCCGCGGTGCAAAAGCTGCTGGACCCAGGCAACGCCGCCACGCTGATCAACCTGAGTCAAGCCGAGGGCATCACGCGCCGCCTTCCCTATCTCTCCACCGTCGTGTTGAAAGCCGGCTCAGTCGATGCAGTGAGCCAAACACCGCCGCAAGACATCACCTTGCTCACCACCACCGCCAATCTCGTCGTGCGGCAAGACACACATCCCGCCATTGCTTATTTGCTGCTCGAGGCCGCACGCGATACCCACAAGAGCGCCACCCTACTGAATCGCCCCAGTGAATTTCCCCATCCGCGTGGCACAGATTTTCCGCTGTCTGATGAGGCCACACGCTACTTCAAAGATGGCCGCCCTTTTTTGCAGCGCTACATGCCCTTCTGGCTGGCCAATGCTCTGCAGCGCCTGCTGCTCATCCTTATTCCACTGGCCGCCATTGGCATCCCTGTGATCAAGCTGATCCCCGAGATACTCCAATTTAAAGAGAAAAATCGCCTGTATCGTCGCTATGGACAATTGCTCAAAATAGAAAGCGATATCCGCGCGCGCCAGCTCAGCATGGACGAGATCATAGCGGCGCGCAGGGAGCTCGATGACATCGAAGAAAAAATCAGCAAAACCAAATTCACTCTCGAATTCGCAGACCGCGTGTACACCCTACGCCAGCACGTGGACTACGTGCGCAATCAGTTGCAAAACGAACAAGACTCACTTAACTCAAGCACAGCACCATGAAATTCATCATCACCGGCGGCGCAGGTTTCTTGGGCGCGCGCCTAGCTCGCGAGCTTTTAAAACGCAACACTTTAAGCCTGCGTGGCCAAGCACCGCAGCGCATCTCCTGCATCGTGCTGGCAGACCGCGCCGCTGCGCCTGCAGATTTAGCCTTTGACCCACGCATCAGCAGCGAAGTGGGTGATTTGTTTGATCAATTGCAAAGCAACCCCGCCAACCTGCTTGCCCGCCATGCTGATGCTGCCGCAGTCTTTCATTTGGCTGCAGCCGTGAGCGGTGAATGCGAAGCGAATTTCGAGCTAGGCATGCGCAGCAATTACGCCACCACGCATGCTTTGGTGGAGAGCTGCCGCGCCATCAAAACCCAGCCTTTGGTCTTCTTTGCTAGCTCGTTGGCCGTCTTCGGACAAACGCCTTTGCTGCCCATTGAGCTTCCCGTAACCGACACCAGTCTGCCCACGCCGCAATCGAGTTATGGCATCCAAAAATTCATTGGTGAGCAGCTCATGGCAGATTACGGCCGCAAGGCCTTTATTACCGCTCGCAGCGCGCGCCTTATGACAGTCTCCGTGCGCCCCGGCGCACCCAATGGCGCAGCTTCCGGCTTTTTCAGCGGCATGATCCGCGAGCCCTTGCGCGGGGTTGAATCTATCGTGCCTGTTGCGCCGCAGACGCAAGTGGCGCTGTCGTCACCCGCGCGCACAGTCGAAGGCATCATCCGCTGCGCAGAAACCTCTGATACAGATTGGGGGCCGCTGACCACGCTCAACCTTCCGTCCATGACAACTACCGTAGGCGCGATGGCAGATGCTCTTAAAACCATAGCTGGCGGCGCCGCATTTGAGCGCATCAAGTGGCAAAAAGACCCTGCTATTGAGCGCATCGTCAGCACGTGGCCAGCGCGGATTGCCAGCCCCCGCGCCAAAGCTTTGGGATTACATGCTGATGCGAGCTTTGAAGACATTGTGCGAGCGCACATTCACGAGAATCATCCAGAGATCAAGCTCTAGCAGTCCGCTCTACACGAATACCGCCTGCGGGCATCCCCTGAGAGCTTTTTCAGCGTTTAGGGTTAGACTTTTATTCATTGTCCGCATCTGTCATCTTTCCACCCTTACTCCATTGGAGACACCATGAAACTTTCTCGCCTTTTCCTCGCCGCCTCGCTCGCAGCAGGCTTCATAGCCACCACCGGCGCAGCCATCGCCCAAACCACGATGAAAATTAGCATCGCTGTGGCACAAAATTCTCACCAAGGCGTCGCGATTGACACCTTCGCCCGCGAAGTTGAAAAGCGCACTGCAGGCCGCTACAAAATCCAAGCTTTTTACGCCGGTGCGCTGGGTGCAGAGCGAGAGAGCATTGAGTCTGTTCAGTTGGGCACGCAAGAGCTGACATTCTCATCGACTGGCCCCGTGCCAAATTTTGTACCGAACGCTCGCATCTTAGATATTCCCTTCCTCTTCCGCGACAAAGCCCATGCCAGAGCCGTGCTCGATGGCCAAATTGGCCAAGACATGCTCAAAGAATTTGAATCCAAAGGATTCAAAGCTTTGGCTTGGGGCGAAAACGGCGTGCGCCACATGACCAACTCCAAGCGCTCAGTGGTCTTTCCCGATGATTTGAAGGGCCTAAAAATGCGCACGATGGAAAATCCTGTCCACGTAGCAGCTTACAAAGGCTTTGGCATCGTTACCACGCCAATGGCGTTTTCAGAAGTGTTTACCGCACTGCAGCAAGGCACTGTAGATGGGCAAGAAAATCCGCTGTCGGTGATCATGGCCTCGAAATTTGATCAAGTGCAAAAGCACCTGTCACTCACGGGCCACGTCTATTCTCCAGCGATTTTCTTGATGAGTAAAGGTGCATTTGACAAGCTCTCGGCAGCTGATAAAACTGCATTTTTAGATGCAGCCAAAGAAGGCGCAAAAGTAGGCCGCGCCCGCGTGGATGAAGACGACGTCAAAGGCGTGGCTGAGCTACGCAGCAAAGGCATGACGGTGGTGGAGAATGTGGACAAAGCGAAATTCATTGCCGCACTCACGCCTGTGAACGCAGAATTTGAAAAGCAATTTGGCAAAGCCAATATTGATCGCATTCGCGCAGTCAAATAATGCTTTTTGCTATTAATTAAATAGCATTCCATGCAGCAAATACGCCGGCCACCATTGTTTTCGGCGTATTTTTTTGATTAAATGAACAACAACGCATGAAAACTGCCTTCCTCAAATTCGAGAGTTTCACCACAGGCTTGGCGATGTTGATTGCTTGCTTGATGTTGGCCATCGCCTCCAGTCTGGGTATGTTCCAAATCATCACGCGCTTCGTGTTGGAGCGCCCTGCCGAGTGGACGGAAGTGCTGATTCGATTTAGCTTGATTTGGATGGTTTTCATGGGCATTGCCGCCGCATTTCGGCAAGGCGCGATGGTGAGCGTGGATGTGTTGTATCGCTGGAGTCCGCCCAAAATCAAGCGCGTGCTCGATTACGTGGTGACGATTGCCGCACTCATTTTGATCTTCGTCATCATCTGGTGGGGTTGGGAATATGCCAATCGCGGCAAGGTGCAAACGACGATTGGCTTGGAGGATGTGAGCATGTTTTGGGCTTATTTAGCGATGCCCGTGGGCGGCGTTTTCAGCGTGATCGGCATCATCGGAAATCTGATTGATCCACAGCGCCTTGAATTGGAGACCGCGCAATGAGACATGCCGAACCGCTTCAAATGGCTCAAGCCCCACAGATTCGAGGGTTTGGGGGCAGCGTAGACGCGCAAGCGCAGAGCGTGGGGGTCATATGAGCTCCATGATGATCATCACGATGGTGCTGTGCTTTGCGCTCACCGTGTCAGTCGCAGTGTCCATCGGCTTGTCTGCCCTCGTCGGCATTCAAATCAGCAATGTGAATATGCTGATTTCGGTCAAGGAAATGTTTTCTTCGATCAACAGATTTCCGCTGGCCGCGATTCCGTTTTTCATTCTTGCAGGCAACATCATGGAAACAGGCGGTATCTCACGCCGCCTCGTTGAATTTGCCAAATCCATCGTAGGAGGCGTGCAAGGCGGCCTGCCGATGACTTGCGTGCTCACTTGCATGATTTTTGCAGCGGTCAGTGGCTCATCTGTGGCTACGACGTTTGCCGTTGGCGCGATTTTGATTCCCGCGCTTATCAAGCATGGTTATCCCACGCCCTATGCCGCCGCGCTGCAAGCCACCAGCGCTGAGCTGGGCGTGATCATCCCGCCCAGCATTCCGATGATTTTGTATGGCGTGAGCGCGGAAGTCTCGATTGGCGAGCTCTTCATCGCTGGCTTTGGCCCGGGCATTTTGATTGGCTTGGCGTTGATGCTTTTCGTCTATGTCTATTGCCGTTTCAAAGGCTATGGCAAAAACGATGGCGATGGTCGCCTCTCGTTCGGCAAAGCCACTTGGCAGGCAGGCTGGGCGCTGATGATGCCGGTGATTATTCTTGGCGGCATCTATGGCGGCATTTTTACGCCAACGGAAGCCTCAGCTGTTGCGGTGTTCTACGCCTTGGTCGTGGGCATGCTGATCTACCGCGAAATCAAAATCATTGATCTCTACAAAATCTTGAAAAAATCGGTGATCTCTAGCGCGGTGATCATGTTTATCATTGCCAATGCAGGCTTGTTTGCTTTCCTGATCACCCGCGCCGGCGTGCCCGATGCGATTGGCCAGTATTTGAAAGAAGTGCTGCAAAGCCCGGCGATGTTTTTGCTGGGCGTGAATGCTGCTTTGTTTGTGATCGGCATGTTCATTGAGACCAGCGCTGCCATCATCGTTCTCGCCCCAATTCTTGCGCCCGTGGCCATCCATTTCGGCATTGATCCTGTCCACTTCGGCCTGATCATGGTGGTCAATCTCGCGCTCGGCATGATCACTCCGCCCTTTGGTGTGAACTTGTTCGCAGCGTGTACCGTAGCGCGAATATCGTTAGACCGAATCATCCCGTATCTCTTGCCTTTCGTGCTCGTGATTCTGTTTTGCTTGATGCTGATCACCTATATCCCAGCCATCAGCCTGACTTTGCGAGATTTGGCATACAAGTAGGCCGCTGAGCTCGCATACAATCGCATTTGCTTGGAGAGAATTCTTTACTGAATCGCCGAAGGCGCAGCTTCTTAAGAAGTGAACGCTCAGGCACAAAGGACAAGCACGGAAAGCCACAAGGTTTTCACATTCTGTTGGAGAGAGATGGCATGCAAAGTGTCATCCACCGAAGGGGCAAGTGGCGTGAATCACAGATTTGATTCAGGCCTTGAATCTCTCAGGTAAAGCGGACAACAGGGTTTCATCATTCATATGCTCGTCTTGGGCGTGTGTTAATTTTTGATTTGGAAACCCTGCGCATGGCCGACACATCTACTTCTTCATCTCCTCAAGATTTACGACACGTCCCGCTCAATGCGCTTCACATCGAGCTCGGCGCTCGCATGGTGCCGTTTGCAGGCTACAGCATGCCCGTGCAGTATCCGGCGGGCCTGATGGCTGAGCATGCGCACACGCGCACGGCTGCGGGCTTGTTTGACGTCTCTCATATGGGCCAAGTGCGCCTCGATGCGCCTACGCATGAAGCTCGCGCTTTGGCGCTTGAATCGTTGATCCCAATGGATGTGCTCTGCTTAGGCGTTGGCAAACAGCGCTACGGCCTGCTCACGAATGATGCAGGCGGCATCATCGATGATTTGATGTTTACCAACCGAGGTGATCATATTTTTATCATCGTCAATGGTGCTTGCAAGCATGGCGATTTGGCTTGGATGAATGCGCGGCTTGCGGCGTCTCACCCAGAAGCGAAGCTGACCTATCTGCCTCAAGCCGCCCTGCTCGCGTTGCAGGGCCCACAAGCTGTGGCAGCGCTCTCTCGCATGATCCCCGGCGTTGAAAAACTCGTGTTCATGACGGGCGGTGATTTTGTGTGGCAAGGCATCCCACTGTTCATCACGCGAAGCGGCTACACGGGCGAAGACGGTGTGGAGATTTCTGTGTCCGGCGATCAAGCAGGCAAGTTTGCTCGCGCCCTGCTCGCGCTGCCAGAAGTCAAGCCGATTGGCCTCGGCGCTCGCAATTCACTGCGCTTAGAAGCTGGGCTGTGTTTGTACGGCAACGACATTGACACGACAACCGATCCGATTGAAGCCACGCTCTTGTGGTCGATCCAGAAAGTGCGGCGCGGCGGTGGCGAACGTGCCGGTGGCTTCCCGGGCGCTACCAAATTGCTAGCATACGGCGCAATGAATACGCCGGCCACCGAGGTAAAACCTTTAAGAAAAAGGGTGGGGTTGATCGCCCAAGAACGCATCCCTGTACGCGATGGCACTGAGCTTTTCAGCACCGATGGAAAGCCAATCGGCAAAGTCACTAGCGGCTTGCTCGGCCCCACGATCAATCAACCCATTGCAATTGG
>JAYUSD010000148.1:0-3322 GCA_043755865.1 Variovorax sp.
ATCGTCACCAACACATTGCCTACGCTGGTCAACGTCAGCGCCACCATAAACGCCGTAAACATCACGCTCCAGCACACGCCGCTCACCCAAAACGCCCCGCTCTTCCAACGCATCGCTTTGAACACGCCAGAGCCCTTCCATAGCGGTAGGATGATCAGCAGCGACATCAGCGTAAAAAAGCTGCGCCAAAACGTGACTTCAAAGCTCTTGGCCGATTCAAGCTGCCGAGTCACAGCGCCCGCGATTGACCACATCATCGTCACAGCGATCATCAGCAACACGGCCTTGGAATGAGTGAGTTTCATGTGCGTTTTTTGTAAGAGCGCCTCGGAGCTTTATTCATCGCACGCTCCATCAAAATAGCATCCAAAATATCTTCATTGATCATTGGATCATGCTGCGCGAGATCTTTGCTATTGGCTTTGGCCCAGCGCTTCAAAAACGCGTCGTTTTTAATCTGCTCTAGATCATTGCGCATCGTATGCAGCGCTATATCGTAGTCCTGCTTCGCCGATTGCAGCGATTGCTCAATAGCCTCAGCGGTCATGCGCTGCCCATGCGGCACGCGAAACTCATGGAACATTTGCGATTCAAGCTCCCCGTTTTCAACGGCTAAATCTTTGAACTGTGCTCGCAGCAGCTCGATCCAACTTTTGAGCTTGTCTTCAGCCACCGAATTCATGGCGCTGACGTCAATTTGGCTGGCTTTGAACTGGAGCTTGAGTAAGGCCAGCAAATCTTTGCGTTCATACGCCGTATTGGCCTCGCTCATCAAATCATGATTAAGCAGTCTCTGCGCGTCGTCATTTGCACGATCTGGATGGAGCTGCCTGGCGAGCTGGCGATAAATGGTTTTCAGTGCACTTTGAGCGTCTTGCGTGGCCTGCTCAGTACGCGCCAGTTTGGCTTGTTCTTTGGGGTCAGCCTGCTTTTTAGCAGCGCGTTTTTCATCACGCCGAACTTTGCGCTGCGCCTCAATCTCAGCCTGCGCCGTCATCTTTTCTTGTAATGCCTTGAGCGCGGCTTTTTGCAGCTCGGAAGCGCTTAGTTTTCCAGCTGCATCTGGCAACTCCACGCCCATCTCATCGAGCAAATCGAGCATCCCATCCACACCGGCGGCATCCATGTCTGCAATCGATTCGTTGCTGTACAGATCGTGGATGGAGCGCATCTTCAAGTCGCCCTGCAATGCAAATTCTTGCGATAGCGAGACAATCAATCGACCTATCGCCTTGCGATGGCTGGCCGTGAGCGATGGTGCTTTGCCACCACTTGCATCATCAAGCCGCCGCAAGCGTTCATGCAAAAACATTACCATCTCGCGCGACAAACCATCTTGCTGCGACTTTAAAGCTGGCAATATCTGCCCAAATTTAGCGCGATACAACCCATGCCACCGTTCAAGCTCCTGCACGCGCTGGCCCACTTTCTCAACCACATCGAGCAGCATGGCAAATTCTTTTTGCAATGGGCTCTCCGCTTGCGCCTTCGCTTGCGCGACCAAGTCACCCTTGGATGGAGAGGCAGCAGCTGGGTCAATCGCGCCTGAAATCCTGTTTTTTGAAACCATGACTGTTCACAAAATTTATACTACAAACGAATTTTTAGTAGTATAAATTTGTGGACTGCATTAGTTCTTCCCTGCACGCTTACGCTCATTCTCTTTCAAGAAACGCTTGCGCAGGCGCACGGATTTTGGGGTGATTTCAACCAACTCGTCGTCTTCGATAAACTCCACACCGTATTCCAACGTGAGCTGAATCGGGGGCGTGATTTTGATTGCGTCTTCCTTGCCGCTCACGCGGAAGTTGGTGAGCTGCTTGGTGCGGGTGGCGTTGACGACCAAATCGTTGTCGCGATTGTGGATACCGACGATCATGCCTTCGTACACTGGATCATTGGCGCGCACGAACATGCGGCCACGATCATCAAGTTTGCCAAGCGCGTAGGTGAAGATTTCGCCATCGTCCATGGAAATGAGCACGCCGTTTTTGCGGCTAGCGATCTCGCCTTTGTAAGCTTCGTAGCTGTCGAAAATATTGGCGATCAAGCCTGAGCCGCGCGTCAGGTTCAAGAATTCTGTCGTGAAGCCGATCAAGCCCCGCGCTGGAATGCGATATTCCAAACGCACGCGGCCTCGGCCATCGGGCTCCATGTTGACCAGCTCGCCCTTGCGCTCGCCCAAGGCTTGCATCACGCCGCCTTGATGCTGGTCTTCCACGTCGGCAGTCACGAGCTCGATAGGCTCATGCTTCTCGCCATTCACATCACGGAACACGACACGCGGCTTGGAGACTGCTAACTCATAGCCTTCACGACGCATGTTTTCTAGCAAAATCGTGAGGTGCAATTCACCTCGGCCGCAGACTTCAAAAATGCCTTCTTCATCGGTTTCTTTCACGCGCAGCGCGACGTTTGATTGAAGCTCTTTTTGCAAGCGATCCCAAATTTGGCGGCTGGTGACGAATTTGCCTTCGCGGCCAGCGAGAGGAGATGTGTTCACGCAGAAGTTCATCGTCAGCGTCGGCTCATCAACTTTGAGCATTGGCAGCGGATTAGGGTTGAGTGGATCAGTGACTGTCACGCCAATGCCGATGCCTTCAATGCCGTTGATCAGCACGATATCGCCAGGGCCGGCAGACGTGGCGACCACGCGATCCAAGCCCTGAAATTTCAGCACTTGATTGACGCGGCCCTTGATGCTTTTGCCATCCGTGCCTTCAGCCACGATCACATCCATCATCGGCTTGATCGTGCCAGAGGTGATGCGGCCCACGCCGATGCGGCCCACAAAGGTGGAGTAATCGAGCGAGGAGATTTGCAATTGCAGCGGTGCATTTGGGTCACCCGCTTGAGGTTTGACGTGGCTGAGCACGGTATCAAACAGCGCCGCCATATCCTTGCCCCACTGCGCGCCCTGCTCGCCTTCTTCCAGCGAGCTCCAGCCGTTCAGGCCAGATGCATACACCACGGGGAAATCTAGCTGCTCGTCTGTTGCGCCGAGTTTGTCAAACAAATCAAAAGCTTGGTTGACCACTTTTTGGGGATCTGCGCCGGGCTTGTCCACTTTATTCACCACAACGATGGGCTTCAAGCCAAGAGCCAACGCCTTCTTCGTCACAAAGCGAGTCTGCGGCATGGGGCCTTCTTGCGCGTCGATCAGCAACACCACGCCATCAACCATCGAGAGAGCACGTTCCACCTCACCGCCGAAATCCGCGTGGCCCGGTGTATCCACGATGTTGATGTGCGTGTCGTTCCACTTCACGGCGCAATTCTTCGCGAGAATCGTGATGCCGCGCTCTTTTTCGATGTCGTTGTT
>JAYUSD010000149.1:0-3319 GCA_043755865.1 Variovorax sp.
GTTTATTTACAACTACAGCCATGAAATTACTCGCATCTTGACCATACTCTTGGCGAGCTGGTCGGTATTCGGAAACAACTGCGTATTTTAACCGTTTTCTGCCTGCGCAGGCAAACCACCCTGCTCCGCGCTAGGCAGCGCGCGCCAGTTATAGACACGCAGCGCCGCCTCTTCAATGCCAATGCGCTTGAGCGCGGAAAACAGCTGCACAGACCCGCCCGAGGTTTGTAGCTTGGCAATCGACAAGGCTTTTGATGCCTCAGTTTTGTTCAATTTATCAGCCTTGGTAAGCAACACAACAAACTCCAACCCCGCTTCCACGCGGGTGCGAATCACATCGAGCAAGCTTTCATCGAGCTCCGTTAATCCGTGGCGCGAATCAGCCAGCATGACCACCGCTTTGAGCTGCGGGCGACTGACCAAATAATTGGCCATCACCTGCTGCCAGCGCGCTTTGGATTGTTTGTCTACTGCGGCATAGCCGTAGCCGGGCAAATCACACAGGATCAGATCGGTGATGCCTTGCTTGCCAAGAGAAAACATATTGATGTGCTGTGTGCGGCCTGGCGTTTTTGAGGCGTATGCCAACTGGCGCTGCTGGCATAGCGTATTAATGCAGGTTGATTTGCCAGCATTGGAGCGGCCCACAAAAGCGACTTCTGGGTAGTCGTGTTCGGGCAATTGATAAAGCTGGGCTGAGGTTGTGAGGAAACGCGCTGTGTGCAGCCAAGCCAGCGCTGTTTTGCCTTCTGAGCTTTTGCCAGCTACTGCGGCGCCCGCCTCTGATGCGGCGCGTGAACGAGGCACGCTACGGCGGTAGCTGGGGGGCACGACCTTGTATTTTGGCGTCAGTCT
Source organism: Variovorax sp. (assembly GCA_043755865.1). Classification (GTDB taxonomy): domain Bacteria; phylum Pseudomonadota; class Gammaproteobacteria; order Burkholderiales; family Burkholderiaceae_C; genus JANMDU01. The sequence goes on from JAYUSD010000149.1 coordinate 856, forward strand.
GGGCCCGAGCGAGGGCTTTTTTGGAGTTTCGGTCATCCAGCATTGTAAAATCTCTCACTGCACCTCGCCACATTTTCCGATCACAATTTTGAGTTCACTATGAAATTCATCGCCAGCCTGCTGCTGACTGCCTTTTTCACTGCCTCCGCAATCGCGGCGGACACCAAGCCCGCTGGCCCAAAAATTGATGCCAACGCTGGCGCTGGCAAATATGCAGCTATTTGCGCCTCCTGCCACGGAGCGGATGGCAATTCGGGCTCGCCAGAGAATCCAAAGCTCGCTGGCCAGCACCCGGAGTATTTGTATAAACAATTGATGGAATTCAAAAGCGGCAAACGTAAGAATGCCATCATGCAAGGCTTTGCCTCAACCTTGAACGAAGAAGACATGCGCAACATCGCCGCTTGGGCTTCGCAGCAGAAGGCCAAGCCAGGTTTTGCGAAAGACAAAGCCTTGGTCGCTGCCGGTGAGCGTATTTACAAAGGCGGCATTGCAGACCGCCAAATCGCTGCGTGCGCCGGCTGCCATAGCCCAACAGGTGCAGGTATTCCAGCGCAAAATCCGCGTTTGGCGGGCCAGCACGCAGATTACCTTGTTTCTTCGCTCAAAGCTTACCGAGACGGTGGCCGCGCCAACAACGCCATCATGGTGGGCGTAGCTGCCAAGCTCAATGATCGAGAGATCAAAGCGGTGGCTGATTACATTGCTGGCCTGCGTTGAGTTACTGAACCTTTCTGGGGCAATAAACTCAAAACAAGCGGGTTTCTCGACGGAGAACCCGCTTTTTTCTTGCCCGTTTGAGACAATATCAAGCTGTTTGTCATTGTTGTAAATCGAAAATTCTGATGTCAGTTTCTACCCACGGCATGCGCTTAAAAACTCCCTCTGCTGCACTTCGCGCGGCCGTCGAGTTGCTCTCTAGCATGCGTTTTTCAATCTCGCTGCTCACGGTGATTTGCATCGCCTCGGTGATCGGCACGGTGCTCAAACAGGGCGAGCCTTTAAGTAATTACGTCAATCAATTTGGTCCGTTTTGGGCAGATGTTTTTGGCGCGATCAATTTAAATACCGTTTACAGCGCATGGTGGTTCATGTTGATCTTGGCATTTTTGGTGATCTCCACCTCGCTTTGCATCACGCGCAACGCACCCAAAATCATTGCAGATTTGAAGATTTACAAAGAAGGCATGCGCGAGCAAAGCCTGCAAGCTTTTGGGCACAAGGCGCAGGCTAGCTTGACGGAATCGTCTTCGGTGGCAAGTGATCGCATCGCTCGCCAACTCGCGGGCAGCGGCTGGAAGGTCAAGCTCCAGCAAAGAGACAATGGCCTCATGATCGCGGCCAAAGCGGGCAGTGCAAATAAACTGGGCTACATCGCTGCGCACAGCGCCATTGTGTTGGTGTGTATCGGCGGTTTGCTCGACGGTGATTTGTTTGTTCGCATGCAGCAATGGTTTGGCGGGAAGACGATTTTTACCGGCGGCGGCATGATCGCCGAAGTGCCTGCGCAGCATCGCTTGCCACCGAGCAACCCCGCCTTTCGCGGCAATATGTTTGTGAGCGAAGGCACGAGTGCATCTACTGCTATCTTGAATCAAAACGGCGGTGTGCTCTTGCAAGATTTGCCATTTTCGATTGAGCTCAAAAAATTCATTGTTGAATACTATTCGACAGGCATGCCTAAGCTGTTTGCCAGCGAGATCATCATCACTGACAAAGAAACGGGCGAGAAAAAAGAAGCGCGCGTGGAAGTGAATCATCCAGCAAGCCATCGAGGCATTGAGATTTATCAATCCAGCTTTGACGACGGCGGCTCTAGCGTGAAATTGCAAGCTGTGCCTTTGACAGCTGGCGGCAAGGCTTTTGATGTTGAAGGCGCGATTGGCGGGCAATCGCAGCTCACGAAGGGCCAAGATACCGGCGCAGACAAAATGACGATTGAGTACACCGGTTTGCGCGTGATCAATGTGGAAAATTTCGCCAAAGGGAAAATTGGCAGCTCAGAAGTTGATGTACGCAAAGTCGATCTACGCCAATCAATTGATGATTCCATGGGCTCAGCCAATAAGCTTGGCAAAGACAAAGGCTTGCGCAATGTGGGCCCGAGCATGTCCTACAAACTACGCGATGGCGCAGGCCAAGCCACCGAATTCAACAATTACATGCTTCCCGTTATCTTGGAGCCCAATGAAAAAGGTGAAGGGCTACCGATCTATTTGTGGGGCATGCGCACCAATCCGAACGACAGCTATTCCTACTTGCGCGTGCCTGCAGACGATCAAGGCAGCCCTGATGGCTTCTCGCGTTTAAAGCTGGCTTTGGCTGAGCCTGCGATGCGCGAAGCGGCTGTGAAGCGCTATGTGGCCAAGGCGGTGGATCCAAGTAAGCCAGAGATGGCGCAGCAGCTTAGCATTTCCGCAGGCCGCGCTTTAAACCTGTTTGCGGGCGCAGAAAAAGTGGGCGA
>JAYUSD010000150.1:0-7840 GCA_043755865.1 Variovorax sp.
CAAAGCTGCGAGAGACTGCGCAATGGCATCCTGCGGCGCTATTGTGCGCGATTTGAGCGCAACGACTACGGCATCCACGTCCACATCTAAAGGCGAGGAGGGCACGCCAATCGTTTGCACCACCCGCATGCCAGCGCGCACGAGGTTGTTCGCAAGATCGGTGGCGCCCGTGAAATCGTCTGCGATGCAGCCTAAGAAAATTTTGCTCATGCTTGTTTCGCAGGTTTCTTGGGCAACTCGATGCCCGGAAAGATTTTGATCACTGCGCTATCGTCCTCTTTGGCAAAGCCTGCGGTGGACGCTTGCATAAACATTTGGTGTGCGGTGGAAGACAATGGCAGCGGAAATTTACTGGCGCGTGCCATATCGAGCACGAGGCCTAAGTCTTTCACGAAGATATCAACCGCTGAAAGCGGCGTGTAATCCGCCGCGAGCACATGCGCCATGCGGTTTTCAAACATCCAGCTGTTGCCTGCGCTGTGCGTGATGACTTCGTATAAAGCTGCTGGGTCAACGCCCTCACGCAAACCCAATGCCATGGCTTCTGCCGCTGCGGCTATGTGGACGCCCGCGAGAAGCTGATTGATGATTTTCACTTTGCTGCCCGCGCCGGCTTTGTCGCCTAGCTTGTAGAGCGTGCCAGCCATGGCTCTTAAGAATGGCTCGGCAATCGCGTAAGCCTCAGGCTTGGCGGCGCTCATCATCGTCATTTCGCCGCTGGCGGCACGCGCTGCGCCGCCGGAGATGGGCGCGTCAATGTAGAAGATGCCGAGCTTTTCCAAGCGTGCTTCCATGGCGATCGACCAATTGGGATCGACCGTGGAGCACATCACGAACACGCTGCCAATCTTCATGCTACTTGCACAACCATTCGCACCAAACAAAACTTCCTCCGTTTGCGCCGCATTGACGACGACAGAGATAATGATTTGGCAGCTTTTACCCAGCTCAGCTGGTGATGCGCAAGCCGTGCCCCCGTCTTTGGCAAAGGCCTGCGCCACTTCTGCGCGCATATCAAAAACGCAAGGTGCTAAACCTGCGCGGCGCAGCGATGCTGCCATGCCGCTGCCCATAGCGCCCAGGCCAATCAATCCAACTTTTATATTCATGTCGTGATCGTAGCGCATGACACCACGATGCACGTCACGCTATATCCGTTCGGGCTGAGCCTGTCGAAGCCTAAGCCAACCCTTCGACCCTTCGACAGGCTCAGGACAGGCCAAGCTCAGGGCGAACGGAATTGGGCGATGAGCATTCGTCTACGCAACCAGCGTGATCGGCTCCAGAGCATCGCCTTGCGGCAAGATCCGGCCGATTTTGCAAGTGCTCGGATAGCCTGCTGCACGAAGCTCAGCGATGCAAGCGTCTACGCGATCCGCCGGCACGCTCGCCAGCAGCCCGCCCGCCGTCTGCGGATCAAAAATCAGCGGATAACGCGGATGATTCACGAATTGCTCCTGATTTCGTAGCGCTCGGCGCAGGCGCACGTTGGCGCTTTGCAAGGAACTCGTGATGCCGGCTTCAATGCATTCTTGCGCTCCCTCAAGTAGAGGTAGGCTACTGAGATGAATTTCTGCGTCAACCTCAGAGGGCCGTGTCATCTCCACGAGGTGACCCAAGAGGCCGAAGCCGGTGAGATCGGTGCAAGCGGTTGCGCCATGCTCGCGCAGCACTTTTGCACCCGTGCGATTGCTGATCACCATGCTGGTGAGTGCTGCATCAATCCAGCGGCCTTTGGCAAATAAGCGGTCTTTCGCAGCAAACAAAGTGCCCGTGCCAATTGGCTTGGTGAGGATCAATACATCGCCCGCTTTCATGCCGCCCTTGCGCATGATCACATCGGGTTTGTCTTCAATTAAGCCGTTGATCGCAAAGCCAAGCGCCAGCTCTTTGCCTTCGCCTGTGTGCCCGCCGACCAACGAGCAATCAGCTTCGTTAAGCACTTCCAAAGCGCCCGTCATCATCTGAAACAGCACGTCTTCGACCTTCGCATCCATGCCCGGCGGCACGGTGCATACGGCAGTAGCCGTCTGTGCTTGCCCGCCCATCGCCCAGATATCGCCGAGCGAATGGTTGGCCGCTACTTTGCCGAAAATATAGGGATCATCGACAAAAGCGCGGAAGAAATCCACCGAATGCACCATCGCCATGCCCGGCGGCACGCGCACCACAGCAGCATCATCAGGGTCTTTGAGGCCGATGAGCACGTCATCTCTTTGCAGCGGATGCAGATTGCCAAGAGCACGCTGCAAAATAGTTGCTCCTACTTTTGCGCCGCAGCCGCCGCAGCGCATCGCGATGGCTGAGATCGCTTGCAAGGATTCTTCGGAGCTGAGCTTGACGTTGGCTAGCGCACTGCTGGGCGCGGGTGCGGCTTGCACTGACATGTCTGGAAACTCGCTGAATTTGCGCATAAAGCGCTGATCAATCCAGTCTTTCCACTGCCAGACCCACGCACCCGCGAAGCCCAACCAGCCGCGCGAGGCGATGGCGTATTTGTCGCCGGTGGAGATCAAGGCGAGCCAACTGGTTTGCGGCGAGTAATTTTGCAAATCTGTGCCGCTCACTGCGCGGCGCAAATTCTCAGTCAGCGGCTTGGCCATGCGTACGGCGAAGACGCCGGCTTTCTCCAGCTTGAAATTCACCATGCTGGCGATATCGCCGGCGGCGTAGATCAATGGATCGGTGATGGTTTGCAGCGTATCTTTGACTTCGATGAAGCCTTCTTTATCGATCTGCAAGCCTGTTTGCTTGAGCCAAGCCGCGCCGCCTGCGCGTGTGACCCAGATGATCTCGTCTGCATCGAGCTTGAGGCCGGAAACTGTGTGCAATTTGCCAGCGTTGACCTGATTGACTTCTGCATTCACATGCACTTTCACGCCGCGCTGCGCGAGCACATTTTCAAATCGGCCACGCACACCAGCGTTATGCGTCGGCAGAATCGTCGGGGTGCTGGTGAGCAAATTAAACTGCAGTTCATCCGGATTGCGATTGAGTTTCACCAGCTCATTGCGCAGCCGATGTTGCATCGCCAACAGCAGCTCGACGCCGCCCGCGCCTGCGCCGACCACGGCAATCTTGGTCGTGCCCGCATGGTTTTTCACACGCTCTAGAAGCTGAAGCCATCGATCATTGAAATTGCGAATCGGTTTGACGGCAACAGCATGCTCTTGCGCTCCGGGTACACCACCAAGCTGCGGTGTCGAACCAATGTTGATCGAGAGTTGATCGTAAGGAACAGGCGGGCGGCTTTTGCAAAGCACTTTTTGATTCGCCCGATCAATGCCAATCACTTCATCGCGATACACCCGCGCTCCGGCAAATTGCGCCAAGCGCAGCAAATCAATATGCACTTCGTCATAGTCATAATGCCCCGCCACATAGCCGGGCAGCATGCCAGAGTAGGGCGTATGCAGATCCGTGCAAATCAGCGTGAGGCGCACGCCGGGGATCGGCTTCATGCCAAAGCTTTTAAGCACGCCCACATGGCTGTGGCCGCCGCCAATGAGAACGATGTCGCGCAAGACGGGTTGATCTGAAGTTTGCATGAAATTGTGGACTTGGAAAGATGGGGCTAGGTAACGCTAAAAGCGCCAAAAGAAAGCGAAAAACGCGAAAAATTATTTAGGTTTTCATGTAACTACTTTTTGCGCTTTTCTGGAAATTTTTTTTGCGTTTTTCGCGTTATCTAGTTTGTGTCGTTTGAAGTGACTTAGCCACGAGGGCCAGTAATGCGGCCTGCTCGGCAGCGGGGGAAAAAAGCGGAGCGCGAAGCGCACATTGCGATGATAGATGGTCTAAAAATGCCTTGTCGTTCTTACATTGACGCAGAAGCTTGGTAAGAGAAGATGCATCGCCCACAGGAAAATAGCCGTCATAGCCGCCGCCCAGCATGCCTACATTGCCATCCATGCGCGAAGCGATCACCGGCGTGCCGCTACATACCGCTTCCATGATCACATGCGCGCCGCCTTCCATTTTGCTGGTGTGGATGAGGATGTGAGCGCGCTGGATACGCTGCCTCGTTTGAGCATGTTTTAAGCCTTTAGCCCATGTGTATCCTGCGCAGAGTGCTTCTGTATTGATAGCGTCTTGGGCGAGTTTTTCATCCAAGCCAGCACCGATGTGAGTGATGCGAATCTTCGGTTCATCTTTCAATATTCGAGCTGCTTCAAACAAAGTCTGCGGCATTTTCTCATCTCGCAAATGGCCGACCATCACGGCGTTGAGATGCTTATCCGTCTTGATCAAAGTCTTGCGCGAGCTTGTTGATTGGAAGATCACTTGCGTTTTTGCATGATGCTGCTTGGGCAGGCTTTGGATGCCCAGCTCTTGCAAGACGATGAGATGGCCGGATGCATCCAAAGAGGCCTGTGCCTGCGTATCAATCAAGATATCGCGGTAAAGATCAGTGCCCGTCAGCGCCACAATCAAGCCGCGAGAGCCATGCGATGCATGCCAAGCGGCTATCGAATCTGCGCTTCGGCGGGCGTGTAAGGCAATCATGATGTCGTCAGACTCATTCATATCCGCCCGCCATTGCTTGGCGATGCGGGTACGATATTGCGATGACAGCATCTGCGCCCAGCGCTTAGCAGTTTGCCAGTTGCCATTGTTGGCATCCGACAAAGCTGGGCTGATGATCACGACATTAGACATTTTGGAAAAGTTTTTTTAAATTCATGAATGCGCGAACCGGCAACATCACCACGCAAACCGCAGGTCAGATGATACGCAACTCAGATGCCGATACGCTGGCCCGGGAGTTGGTGCGCTTGCGTGGCATCATGCTGGCGCTCTTTGATGCTTACGTGGCTGCGGGTGCATTGGATGTGCCGCGCGGCGATGAATTTAATCCACCGCTGTGGGAGCTGGGGCATATTGGCTGGTTTCAGCAATGGTGGGTAGGGCGAAATCAGCAGCGGCACTTAGGCGCAAACTGTGACCCTGAGCATCTGCGCCTGCATTGCCCCAATCTTCAGCTGGCAAGCTATGGTGATGATTTCTACAACAGCTCTACCATGCCGCATGCGCAGCGCTGGGATTTGTCTTTATTGCCCGCGCGTGACGCAAAAGATTATTTGCAAGCCACGCTCGCCCAGACTCTGCAATGCTTGGCGAAGGCAGGCCAGAGCGACGATGATTTGTATTTTTACCGCTTGGTATTGCTGCATGAAGCGATGCACATTGAAGCTGCGGTGTACATGGCGCAGGCTTTGCAGATTTCTTTCGAGTTGCCATCAGAAATGCAGTTAACTATGAATTTAATAGCACCTCACGCAGATTCCATGCCGGCTAACAGCCAATTTTCCTTAAAAAATACAGCATGGCAGCTTGGGAGTGATGCGAGGGGCTTTGCATTCGACAATGAACTCGCTGGTCAGCTCGTCAAGTTGCCTGCCGTTCAAATCGACGCGCATCCTGTGCGCTGGGCGCAGTATTTGAAGTTCGTAGAAGCCACGGGACATGCAATGCCGCGCTATGTGCGTAAAGTTGCAGGTGGCTACGAAAATACAGTTTTAGGCCACTGGCAGACGCTGGATATGCAGCAAAGTGCCGTGCATTTGAGTTGGCATGAGGCGCAGACCTACTGTAGTTGGGCAGGCCGCCGATTGCCCACTGAGGCCGAATGGGAATGTGCCGCGCACAGCGAAAAAGATTTCGCTTGGGGCCAAGTCTGGGAGTGGACAGCCTCAGATTTCCAGCCCTACGAAGGCTTCAAAGCGCATCCCTACAGAGATTATTCCGAACCATGGTTTGGCAGTCGAAAAGTGCTGCGCGGCGCATGCGCGGCCACTTTGCCCATTATGACGAACGCGAAATACCGCAACTACTTCACGCCGGATCGCACCGATATTTATGCTGGTTTCAGGACTTGCGCCTTGTGAACCGAGCAACTACTTTTTGATCCCATGCGCCAAATAGCCCATGCCCATCTGCGTAGATTGGATGCTGAATGAATGGCAATAGGTTTGCACAATATCCCAAGGCGCCCAAAGATCGGCTGCCTTGGCATTGTAGGGGCGATTTTTCAGCCAAGCTAGCACATTGAGCGGGCCTGTCCACCATGGGAAGAATTTCATCCCCGCCACGGCCACGCGCGCACCCGGGCGCACTTGCCGCATGATATTGGCCACAGCTTCAGGGGTGCGCAATACATCATGCACGTAGTTGAACAAAACGGCATCCGCTAACTCGGGTAGCTGCACGGTCTCTGCCGCAGAGCATTGATGCCAAACCTGCGGCCAGCGCTGCGCTTGCACGCGCTTCTGAGCAATTGCAAACATCTCAGGGCTCTGCTCAAACGCCATCAATTTGCCGCTAGTGCCAACTGCGTTAAGTAGCAACTCATAACTCAAGCCCGTTCCCGCGCCCACATCTAAAACGCTTTGCCCGGGTTGCAATTCCAGTAAGAAAATAGTGCGCTGGCGTTAGGGCATGGTGTAGCTGGCCGACGCATCATAGTGGGCGGCAGCTTTGCGGTATTTCTGAATTGAAATAGCGTTGTCGGTATGATCCATGCGAATCTCTTTCATTGTTATTGCACATTTTCGTCTCACGCCATGCTCAAAGTCTTACAGGCCTTCACTCCGACCATTTCGCAAGCGTGGATGCTGCTCTCGGTGGCTATTGCGCTGGAGGTGGCCGGCACGACGTGTATGAAGCTCTCGCAAGGCTTCACGCGGCCTGTGCCCTCGGTCGCGATGTTTGCTTTTTATGCCATGGCTTTTGCGTGCAACACGATGGCGATCAAAACGCTGGATCTGAGCATGACGTATGCCGTGTGGAGCGGCGTAGGCACGATTGCCACCGCCTTGATCGGCATTTACTACTTCAAAGAAGCGGCCACGGCCATCAAGCTCATGAGCATTTCGTTGATCGTCGTTGGCGTCTTTGGCTTGCATGCAGCGTCGCGTTTGCAGGCGGCAGATCAGGCCAAGTTGGCTAGCCCAGCGCCGCCTTGATTTGCGCTGCCCGCGCCATCGTGTATTTGTAGCCGTCTTGAATAGTGCGCAGCCGAAATTCTTGGCTCACGTTGACGTAATAGCTCATCTCGGGGTGCAAAGTGAGCGCGGCCAAAGCGGCATCGGGCGCAATCAGTGCACGTTTGCGCAAATCGCCCTCGCGCCAACGCTCCGTGCCTTGGGGTGCAGTCTCCGGGCGAGCTGAGGCATCAATGGCCAAGAGCTTGGAAGACACTGAGCGCGTGCCGTTCAAGCTGGCAGCCATTTGCCGCGCCAGCCGCACCGGCATGGGAGCGACCAAATCCGCATCGACGAATTGCGTGCCTCGAATTCGCACGGGCGTAAACGTGCCCTCAATGGCGCAGCTGGCCTGTACCGCGATGCCCGCATCGCCATGATTTAAGAGCATCGTTTTTCGGGATTCACGCTCCACTGTGGCCGCTGCAAAAGCAATAGGTAGCTTTTGCATTTCACACGTGCCACAGCGCGCAATGAGCTCGCGGTTCACAATTGCTGCGAGCGGCGAGCCCGTGAATTTGCCGTCGCCAGTAAGCGCGAGCCGGCCCATATCGGATACGCCAAGGTTGATCGACATCTCCTCAAGTTCTTTCGCCTTCACGCCGCCCGCGTACATGGCACCAATCAATGCGCCTACCGAGCCGCCGACGATCAAATCGGGCTGATGCCCTAGCTCTTCCAAAGCCTTAATCACACCCACATGCACAAAGCCACGCGGCCCGCCGGAGCTGAGCACCCAAATGTTTTGAATCGGCTTTTGGGCGGCAGTGCGCGGCGTGATCAGTTGACGCGGCGCATCGTCTGCATCGTGGTTGTAATCGGGGTTGATTGAGCAGCCCGAAGAAAGGCTCGTCATC
>JAYUSD010000151.1:0-3313 GCA_043755865.1 Variovorax sp.
GCTCGCGCCCTCAGCCGCCAGCCTGTCATAAGCCGCATCGCGGTTGCGCTCCGTGCGGCTGCTGCAAGCGTCCGTCACGACATACACATCAAAATCTTCCAGCAGCCCCATCACGGTTTGCAACACGCACACATGCGCTTCGCATCCGGCGATGATGATATCCGTGCGCGAGTTCTCAGGTGCTTTTTGCAAATGCTTAGGTACACTTTTTAAATTGGGCGAGGCCTTCGGCGTGCCGATCTCTTGCAAAATTTCAATCAAGCCTGCGTCCACGGCAGAGAATTCCGTCTTCACCAGCGGCTCACGTGCAAACTCTGAGAGCTCAGCCACAGTCGCACCCAAGCCTTGCGGATATTGCTCCGTTACCGTGATGGGCACGCGCATGAGCCGCGCTGCTTGCGCGAGCCGCACAGCGTTTTGCACGACAAGCGTGCCTTCAAACATGGCGGAGGTCAGTTTGCCCTGAAGATCAATGAGCACGAGTTGGGAAGCGTTGGATTCAATCAGCATGCAGATATTATCAACGCGATCCTTACGTCAACGCTGGCAGGCTGGCACGCCAATTAAAGCCGTCCTAAGTCTCTCACCGCATCCACGATCAAACTGGTGCCGATGGCAATCAGCAAAATATCGCTGGCAACGCGCACATATTTGTGGCCTGCGGGCGGCGTGCCGAGCTGTATGACGATGGCAGGCGGTACGGGGTAATACACCACATAGCCAGGCAAGGTTTGGCCTACGTACCACTTCTTCGCTTGGCCGGGCGGCATGCAACCATTGTTCTTTTTTGCCAACCCGGGCGGGCAGCGGCCGGTGCGATATTCTTGACCATAATAATCTCGCACGACACTGCGCTGCGGCTCGGTAAAGTAAGAGCTGGGCTTGACGTCTGCCGTTTCGCCCTTGTATTTTTGTTTTTTTACTTTGCCGTTTTCTTTTTGCTCATGCTTGCCCGGTTTACCCTGTTTGCCTTGACCAGCCCACTCTGGCTTTTCGGCCAATGCATGGCCACATGACAGCGCTGCAATAAGCAAAGCTGCCATCAGACGGAGTAAGAGAAATTGTTTCATTGAGTCATCGCCTTCATTTGTGATCGGATGCACTGAAACGCGTCCAACCAACGATGAATATATAGAATGCGTCTGCCTCAGACTGTGCGTTGGCGAACACAGCCACACCTAGGCTCAGAGGCAACGATGCCGATTCTTTTGCACAGGCAGCTGGCAAAGCGCCGTCCGCACTGCCCATCGGACAAACTCTCTTTGTCTATGTCTAAAAATGCCAGCCGCAAAGCCAGCGACAATCCCAGCATGTCCTCCCCCGCAGCTCATGGCGTTGACCACTACGAAAACTTCCCCGTCGCCTCTTGGCTCACGCCCGCGCGGCTACGGCCTGCGATTGTGGCGATTTATTGGTTTGCTCGGGTGGCCGATGATTTGGCGGATGAAGGCGATGCCTCGGCTCAGCAGCGCCTCGCTGACCTCGCCGCCTTTCGTGCAGATTTATTGATTTGCGCAGCGAGCGAAGCGCCTACGTCATCTTCCATGCGCTGGCCGCAAGTGTTTGCGCCGCTGCGCCAAGCCATCCTTGCGCATGCGTTGCCGATTCCGTTGCTCGATGCGCTCTTGCAAGCCTTTGAGCAAGATGTGCGCTACACCGCTGCTGGCAAGTGGTATGCCAACAATGCCGAACTGCTCGATTACTGCAGCCGCTCAGCCAATCCCGTGGGGCGATTGCTGCTGCATTTGTACGGCATCGGGGGAGACAAGGAACTCGCCGCATCTGATGCGATTTGCTCGGCGCTACAGCTGATTAACTTTTGGCAAGACCCAAGCAAAGATTTGCCACGTGGCCGCTGTTATTTTCCGCTCAATGCAATTGCTGCGAATCAAGTCGCGCCTGCTGATTTGCTAGCCTGCCGCGACACGCAAAATACTATGAATCTTATAGCTGGCTGCGCAGATTTCGCGGGGGCCATCATGCAAAAAGGCTTTGAATTACCCCGCATGGTGCGCGAGCAAATAAAAGGCTTTGATGGCTGGCGATTGAGCTTGGAGCTGCGCTGCGTGATCCACGGCGGCCTGCGCATCTTAGAAAAGATCAAAGCTATGGATCACTGCACGTTGTCTAAGCGCCCCAAGCTCGCAGCATGGGACGGCATCGTCATCTTCTGGCGTGCGCTCTTGCATCGCTGAGCAAGCTGAAAAAGTAGCTGCCGTTCGCCCTAACCCTTCGACGAACTCAGGGCAGTGTACGCTTCGCATATCAAAAGGCTCGCAAGGGCTTCGATACGCATTGCGTACCCTGTCCTGAGGTTATCGACGGATCAGCCCGAACGGGCACGTTAGCATCGACGGCGCCGCATCGTTCAGAAGCTCGCTGATAATCATCACATGTCCCCCGAGCAATACGTCCAGCAAAAAGCCGCGCAAGCCGGCAGCAGCTTCTATTACGCCTTCCTCTTCCTCCCCAAAGAGCGCCGCGCTGCCATCACCGCGTTTTATGCGTTTTGCCGCGAGGTGGATGACGTGGTTGATGAGGTGAGCGAGCCCAGCATCGCTGCCACGAAGCTGGCTTGGTGGGCGAAAGAAGTGGCGCAGGCGTTTGCTGACCCTGCGAAAACAGCCAATCGCCACCCCGCCCTGCTCGCTTTATTGCCACATTGCAAACCCTTCGGTATCGAAGAACGCCATCTGCAAGCCGTGATCGAAGGCTGCCAAATGGACTTGACGCAAACGCGCTACCTCGATTACCCCGGCCTGCAAAAATATTGCCATTTGGTTGCAGGCATCGTCGGCGAAGTATCCGCTCGCATCTTCGGCCAGCAAGACGAGCGCACCACAGCCTACGCCCACAAGCTAGGCCAAGCCCTGCAACTGACCAACATCATCCGCGACGTCGGCGAAGACGCGCAGCGCGGCCGCATCTATCTGCCCGTGAATGAACTGCAGCAATTCGAAGTCAAAGCCAACGAGCTGAGCCTCGGCAACAAAGGCTACAGTGAGCGTTTCACAGCTCTCATGCAATTCCAAGCTAAACGCGCGCAGGCGGTGTACGACGAAGCCTTCGCCCTGCTCCCCGAGGCAGACGCCCGAGCCCAAAAACCCGGCCTCATGATGGCCAAAATCTACCGCGCCTTGCTCGGCGAAATCCAGCGAGAAAATTTCCAAGTCCTCCACCAGCGCATCAGCCTCACCCCCTTACGAAAATTCTGGCTCGCGTGGAAGGTGCAGGCACTGGGAAGATGAGTAATGAGTGACGTTTTTTTAGCACATAGAAAGTCAGCGATTGGGTTCTGGGAAATTGGGGTCAG
>JAYUSD010000152.1:0-19546 GCA_043755865.1 Variovorax sp.
TTACAGCCGGAAGGTAGCTAGCTCGTTGTCGTCGAGTGCCAATTCAGCCGTACCACCTGTATCTGCGGCAACCTCGATTCCACCCAGCAGCGACTCCCATTGAGTCCCCGAGTTTTGCTCCAGAACCGCCAATAAATTTATGAAAGCGGTGATGGTTGTACGTGGTGTGCGAAAGTAAGTCTCACCGATACGGTTTGAGCAATGCTCCATGAAGCTGAAGATGCCGTTATCCGGCAAGAGGTATTTCTCAATATCACCGCCTGCGTAGACGTGCCGCACCTTTTGGAGAAGCACGTAAAAATCCTCCGGGGTCAGACTTGAGAGTCGCACGACGGGCCCGCTGAAATCAACAAGCTCACCAGACACAAATGTGTTTTGCGCGAGCCTGCTTTGCAGCGCAGGATAGCTATAAAGGCCTCGGCGAGTATCCAGAAGGAATTCTGGCGTGCCGCCCAGAACGAAGCCCAGCCCGACAGCAGTACCTTGCAGGGAATCATTCAGTATTCGCAAAATCTGCTCATAGTTAGCATTCCGTGCTTGCGTGTTGGCCAACTTGTAAAGGTTGACCAGTTCGTCGAGGCTGATCAGCAATCCAGCAAATCCCGCCAAGCGTACAAACCGCGCCATCAATTTGAGCTGGTCATACACCGCAGCATCGTCCACAATAGTTCGCACACCGAGAGCCTGCCTTGCGTCAGTGCGGGTAGAAAACTCACCACGAAGCCAGCGCACGGCATCTGACTTCAACTGCTCGTTGCCTTCTTCAGAGCCACGACAGTAGGCTGCAATCACATCGGCAAAGTCATAGCCATTGACTAGCTCTGTCAATTGCTCCAATTTTTTGCGAATGGCAGTCTCTGTACTTACTTCAGCTGCCCTTGCTTCGCTCTTGGCGGTAGCAATGAACTTCTCCACGATGCCTGCCAGAGCGCCACCTTCTGGCCTAGTGCGAGTAGCCATGTTGCGCATGAGCTCCGCGTACAAAGAGCGAGCTTGTCCACCACTGGCATGAAGCCGCCGGTCCGGGTTGAGATCTGCATTGGCAACCACCAGCTTCTTCTCCAACGCGACGGCTCTGACCAAATTTAGGAAGAACGTCTTACCAGCACCGTATTCCCCAATGACGGTACGGAAGCCTGAGCCGCCGTCAGCGATCCGGTCAATGTCACCGACCAGCGTCTCGATTTCTCGCGTTCGGCTCACTTGAATCAGGTGTTGGCCTGACCGGGGGACTACGCCAGCGCGCAGAGATTGGATGACCGCATCACGATCTTTGAGGCGAATTGGGATTGTCATACTTCAAGTTTTTCAAGGATTTCGGCGCTAACTTCAATGGGGTCATCGCCTTCTGTTAATGGTAGATCGTGCGCATCGAAGGACGCTTCGTTGATACGCTCTAAAGCACCATCCAGCATCAAATCAAGATCTTCCGCAGCGTCTAGCAACTCTTGGCGCGTCCATTGAGGGCGCGAAAGCAGCATTCGAGCAAAAGAACTGTGTGCTGCATCCAAACTCAGGAATCCAGCAGCAGCATCGAGTTCTGTGGATGTTTCTTCAACGACCGACTCCGGTATTTTGACCGGTGCGAGTTGCTCTTCTTCAGCAAAGATGCTTGCTAGTAGTTTCGACACCTTTTCAGTATCCGTTTGTAGTGCTGCAATCCGCGCTTCATCCAACTTAAACCGTCCAACCAGCTCTTTGCTCGGAGTGGTAACCGGTGTGCCTCCCGAAGCGGCAGAATGGATGTCGCGAAAGACTTTTTTGGATTCAATCCCGAGCACTTTGTAGATCTTTTCAAGCATCTTGACTTCAGTTGGTGAAGTCATCCCATCGGCTTGGGCAACCGTCGTCATAAACGCGGCAATAGCTTCCTTTGAAGCTGTTGATAGTGGGTCTAGGCGTTTTTTTAGAGACGAGAGTGACACAGGTGCTGCGACCAAAAGTTTTAAGTGCGCAGATAACCGTTGTTGATGACTCGGCGTCAAGTGCGTCCACGCTTGAATTTGACCTTGAAGAAGTCGAACTTCCAGCTCATTGAATTCTCCATCTACAGACGCTACGGCAGAAGCAAGCTGTAAGGTCAGCAATGCAGCTTGGTAGGCAGGCATTTCCCTGTGACTGGCCTCTTTCAACGGCATCGGGAAAAGAATTATCTTGTCCTCGCCTTTAGGTATCGCTGCCGAACCCAATACGTCGGGCTCCATCGCAATGCCTAGCGACTCCATTACGCGAGCTAAGCCTTGTACCTTGTCACGAGACAGGCCAGCTTCGCTCCCTAGCGAAGCGAGCAAGTCATCAAATGACTGCGTTGTGATCATTCCGACAACACCAATGCGACTTTTTATCTCCAACAAAACGGCTTGGCTCGACTGAGGCCAAAGCATGAATGGAAGCTGCAAAAGCCCTTCAAGAGAGTGCGCAGAACTTTGGCTCTTCGCGCGCCCAAGGTAGCGACTGTAGGGCTCAAGCTCCTTAGTCGTTGCTTCTGCAATCTTTTGCAACTCACCGATAGGTCCCGTCAGGACCGTGACATCTGGAGTTTCACCAAAGCTCAGTTTGATTTCGCTAAATTCTTTGAGTGCTGAAGAAGCTGGGCGGTAGACTAGCTTTAGCTTAGTTTTGTTTTTAGGGAGTTTAAGCCCCGATGTGTACGCTTGGTGGTACTTGGTTTCAAACAACTTAGCAAACTCTGTCGGGCATCGAGTGGCGGGCGTGCGAAGCCGTGAGTTTGGATCCAGTCGAACCCAAGCAAGTGCGATGTGTGCGGGTATGCCGACACCGGCTAACGCCACCTGTCCAAGGGCAAGTTTCAAGTAACCGGGGATTTCCCATGTACGTTGAAATTCTGGAACAGGTTCTTTGTAAAAGGCAGGAGAGTGGTTACTGAGCGCAATCCACTCGACTATCGCTGAGGCGTAGCTATGAAATGAGCTTGAAGTGAGGCCGTATATTCCCAAAAGACGCTGGATTTCCAGCCCAAGCAATGGCAATTCGGCGCGCGCTACAGCATCTTTTGAACCATCAAGAATTGCTCTACGCTCTAGCCCGTAAAAATATAAAAATACAAAACCGATATCGGTTTTCGGGTCGTCCCTGCCGCTGCAAAGCCAATTTAAGTAGGCTCGCCGTGCAGTGGGTGAAATTTGCGAGTAACTGGGCCAGTAATCTGCCTGACGCGTCGCGTACTCGCCATTCGATGCTATTGGTTTGGTAGGGTCAATTAGACATGGGTCGTTTTCAGAATATTGCGCTTTTAGCTTTGTTCCCACGTAGACCATGCCGCCAGAGATTTGTATATCTCCAACATTTACGGACACGCCTCGCGAATACCAAAGTCCTTCGCCGTAAACGGTAGGCGACTTTGGGATAGAGAAACCTGATGAAGAAGGAGTGGACGCAGGATTTCTAGCAAATGAGTCTTCTTCGGTACTAATTCTTTCCGTTATGGAGGCTGTGAGAGCTGACTCGCGCTGTGAACCTTGAATTTGCGCTAGCTTCTGCTGCGAGCTCAGAACAATAATACGTGATGTATCGGGCTGCAAAACTCGATTGGATGCTTCTTTTGGCTTCGCTGCAACTGTTTGACCTTTAATCCATGAGCGAACAACCATCCAAATAAAGACAACAACCGCAATGCCAATCCACACGCGCGTCGGTATTGTTGCCAACAGAACCAACAGAGCGCCAACAACAATGATGACACCTTGTCCACCAGATTTTTTCTTACGAGCCATGTTGTTACGTTTCTTGGTTGCTTCAACGCTGGTTGGCTGCTTCGCGATTAAATTTCCAGCCGTTCAAACGACCTGCGCTCGTTAAGCAGCTTTGTTCAAACGCGTTCCACTCGTCTGTGCGACGCTTTTGCATCTCAGCTAAGCTCTGTCGTGCATCACTTGTGTGTCCGTTCGCAACCTGAGCCAAGCCTTTAGCTGCTTCATCTAGCCACATCATTTGTTTAGCAGCATCTATTTGCGCAGAGTGATCTGCTTGCGCTTTCGATAAGGGAGCGTTGTCTGGAGTTGCTTGAGTCATGGTGAAAATCTGCGCTGCTGGATATTCCAATGTACATCAATTGCCAACAATGAGCGCCCTCTGCAGACTTGTTGTATCCTTTGCTTATGCATTCTTCCACCTTAGATTTCAAGCAACTACCCGTCTCCGAGCGCATTCAGCTTGTTGAAGATATTTGGGACAGCATTGCACAAGATGCTGCTGAGCCAGACGTGAGTCTTTCTGTTGAGCATCGTACTGAGTTGCGCCGCCGCTTGGCTGAGCATCGGGCTGATCCTACTAGCGCTGTGCCTTGGGAAGAGGTGCGCGCAAAGCTGTTTAAGCTGCATAGCTGATGCAACTGGTCTTTAGGCGGCAAGCTGAGCTGGAGCTGCTTGAGGCTCAGATTTGGTATGAAGAGTGTGCGCCCGGCTTGGGTTTGGAGTTTGCGCGAGCGGTGGAGGCTGCACTCACTCAGGCGCTTCGCATGCCGCTGGCTTACCCGCGCATCGAGAGCGACTTTCGCCATGTGATGACGCGGAGATTTCCCTACTCGCTGATCTATGCGATTGAAGCAGACGAGATGATCGTTATCTCTTGCTTTCACCATAGTCGCCGCCCCGGAAGTTGGAAGCCAGCTTCTGCGAACTGAATCGATGCAGCTTATCTCTATCAATATTGCTAAGGCCAAACCGCTGCTTGCTTCTGGCCGCAAAGTGCTTTCTGCGATGGGGAAGCGGGCTGTTTCTGGTGCGGTGGCCGTGGAGCGCATGGGCTTGGCGGGCGATGAGCAGGCAGATTTGTCTGTGCATGGGGGATTGGACAAGGCGGTGTATGCCTATCCGGTGGAGCACTATGCGTTTTGGCGGGCGGCGCGGCGGGAGTTTGGCGTTTCGATGTTTGATGAGGATTTGCCGCATGGCGTCATGGGGGAGAACTTGTGCGTTTCTGGGCTGCTGGAAGCGGATGTGTTTGTGGGCGATGAGCTGGTGTTTGCCAATTGCCGGCTGCGGGTGGAGGCGCCGCGTGAGCCTTGTTTTAAGTTTGCGGCGGTGATGGGATTCGCACAATCAGGCAAGCTGATGGTGCAAGAGGCGCGCTGTGGGTTTTATCTCTCGGTGGTGGAGACAGGCAGCTTACAAGGGGGTGAGGATTTCACGCTTGTTAAAGGCGCTCGGCGCTTATCGATTGCGGATGCCATTCGAGGGAAGATGGCGAAGCATCGTAGAGACTAGAGTGGCTTAGCAGCAATTTTTTACTTGATTTTGAAGCAAAAATGGCATGTCGCCCGCATAAAACCTGCACAGAGTGCTATTTAATTTATAGCATTTAGCTTGAGCACTTGATCCCAATGTGCAGGCTCTACGGGCGTGATGGAGAGGCGATTGCCGCGCTTCAAAATGGTGAACTCGGCCAGCTCGGGGGCTTCTCGCAATGTGGCGAGATGAATCAATGGCAGCTTGCGCACGAGTTGCACATCGACATGCTCCCAGCGCGGGGCATCTGGCTTGGATTTCGCATCGAAATATTTGTTCTTCGGATCAAACTGCGTGGCATCTGGATACACCGTGCGACTGATTTTGACGATGCCTGCGATGCCCGGCTGCGGGCAAGAGGAGTGGTAGAAAAATGCGAGATCGCCTAGGCGCATCTCGCGCATGAAATTACGGGCTTGGTAATTGCGCACGCCTGTCCACGGCACGGTCTGCTGCGGCAAACGGGCGAGATCGTCGATGGAGCATTCATCGGGCTCGCCTTTCATGAGCCAAAAGCGAGGAGCAGGGATGGCGGCTTTCATGCCGCCACCTTATCACTTTTGAGAGCCTTAGACTTTAGCGAAACCAACCGCCACCATGGCCACCGCAGTGCCCGCCGCGCATTCCTCCATGCTCACCTCGTTCACCGCGCTGCAACACCCTGTCAGCCGCGATGACGCGCTGCGCGGGCGTGAGCACTTCCGCCGCATCCATCATGTGCGTGCTCATGCGGCGGCTAACGCCATCCACGAGCTGGGCTGATTCGCTGCGCAGCTTGTCAATTGCGGCGCGATCAATGCTGGCGGCGCTTAGCAATTCCATGCCGCGTTTGCGGGCAGCCTGCAACTGCTCGCGCATCGGCTTCATGTCAGTCATGGCAGCCTGCGCGAGAGCGAGTAATTTGGTTTTTTGCTCAGGCGAGCCGTTAACGAGCTTGATCAGGTGATCGACGCGGCGCTCGGCCATGGCAGCCATGTCGCCACGACCACCGGGGCCGCTAGAGCCACCCGCGCCGGGCATGCCTTGCGCGGCGGCTTTGCCAAGAAAGCCGAGCGTAGCCACTGCTGCAATCGCGTGGAAAGTGCGGCGCTTGCCGTTTGTAGCTTGAGAAGAATGATCAGACATAGGGTTCCTTGAAAAATTGATCACCGTACTTTGCGCTCGCCATGCAAAGCAACAGTCGATGCGCGGTAAAGTTAGGTTAATGCAAACGACTTCTCCCGCCACG
Organism: Variovorax sp.; assembly: GCA_043755865.1. Taxonomy (GTDB): domain Bacteria; phylum Pseudomonadota; class Gammaproteobacteria; order Burkholderiales; family Burkholderiaceae_C; genus JANMDU01. The sequence continues at coordinate 6,475 of JAYUSD010000152.1, forward strand.
CTTTGGCAAGTGCTGCTGGCTCAAGCCAAGCTGCGTGGCAGCGCGCCGGCGCTTCGCTTTGAGGGGGAGGAGACGAGCTATGTGCAACTCGCTGCTCACTCGCGTGCGATGGCCGCTGCATTGCGAGCGAGGGGTATCCAGCGCGGTGATCGCGTGGCGTGGATCGGCTTCAATCATCCTCTGCAAATCGCGCTGCTCTTTGCCTGCGCGGGCTTGGGCGCAATAGCGATGCCATTCAATTACCGCCTTGCTGCGCCAGAGCTAGAACGCATCTTGCGAGACGGAGCCCCAAGTTTACTGATTCATGATGAAGCATGGGCAGACGTGGCGCAGGGCTTGCACACGCGTTGTGGCGTATCACTACACAGTTTTCACGGCCTGCTCAATGAAGGTTTGAAGCTGCCCATCTTTGACATGAGCGTAGGCCAAAGCGACGACGCGGCCTTGCTGGTCTACACCTCGGGCACCACAGGCCTGCCGCGCGGCGCAGTGCATTCGCAGCGTAATTTGTGCACAAATATGGCCATCGCCGGCAAGAATACTGCGCTGAGCGCTACTGATTTAGTAGCAACTATGCTGCCGCTCTTTCATGTGGGTGGGCTGTGCATTCAAACGCTTCCCGCTCTCGCTGTTGGCGCATGTGTGATCTTGCATACACGCTTTGACGCGGGCGCTGCGCTCAAATGCTTCGCGCAAGATAAGCCCACGCTCACCTTGCAAGTGCCAGCCACGATGCGCACTTTGATTGAGCATCCTGCTTGGGCGAGCACGGAACTCTCCAGCTTGCGCGCGGTGTGGGCAGGCTCATCCGTCTTGCCTGCGAACTTGATTGACGCTTTTCATGCACGCGGCGTTGCGGTGTGCAATGTGTATGGCAGCACGGAGACAGGGCCGTTTTCTATCAGCTTGAATGCACAACATGCGCGCACGCATGTGGGCAGCTGCGGCTGGCCTGCCAGTGATGAGGTGGAAGTCAAGCTGCTTGATCAACACCAAGGCGTGGGCGAAATCTGTATTCGCGCGCCCAATGTGGCTGAGCGCTATTGGCCTGAGCTACCTTTGAAAGATGATGAAGATTGGTTTCACACCGGCGATTTGGCGAGGCAGGAAACAGACGGCAGCTACTGGGTGGTCGGCCGTGCGAAAGACATGCTCATCTCAGGCGGAGAAAACATTTACCCTGCCGAAATTGAGAATTACCTTGCAGCGCAACCGGGCGTCATCGAATGCGCCGTCATTGGCTTGCCCGACGCAAAATGGGGAGAAATCGTTGCTGCATGCGTGGTGCTCGTTCAAGGTGTTGACGCTCAACAAGCTCAGCTCGATTTGAGCGCTGTGCTCTCAAGCCAACTCGCTCGCTACAAGCTGCCGCGCCAATGGCATTTTTTATCTGCGCTTCCCAAAACGGCGTTGGGCAAAGTGCAGAAAGCGCAGCTTCGCGCGGAGCTTTTCACACAGCAAGAGAGTTGATATACTTTCATCAGCGCCGATTTGTTTGAAGCTTGCGGGCGCTTTAAAAATACTGCTAAATACGAACCCATACCCGGTGTCGCATTTAGCGAACCGGGTTTTTTTGTTTTCTATGACACTCATTGCCACACCACAGTCGATGCATTTTGAAGCCGCTTTGCCTTTGCAAAGTGGCGCAAGCATTCGCGCCTATGACGTGGCTTATGAGACGTATGGCCAGCTCAATGCAGCCAAGAGCAATGCCGTTTTGATCTGCCATGCGCTGAATGCCTCACATCATGTGGCTGGCGTGTACGAAGGCCAAGACAAATCCGAGGGCTGGTGGGACAACATGATTGGCCCGGGAAAGCCAGTGGATACAAATCGCTTTTTCGTGATCGGCGTGAACAATCTCGGCTCTTGCTTTGGCTCGACCGGCCCGATGCATAAGAATCCAGATGGCAGCGAAATCTATGGCGCGGATTTCCCAGTGGTCACCGTAGAAGATTGGGTCAACGCACAGGCGCGGTTGCTTGATGCGATGGCCATTGACAAATTCGTCGTCATGGGCGGTAGCCTTGGCGGCATGCAGGCGCTATCGTGGACGCTGCAATACCCGCAGCGCATCACGCATGCCGTCGTCGTGGCGAGCGCGCCAAATTTGAATGCAGAGAATATTGCGTTCAACGAAGTAGCACGCCGCGCGATTGCCACCGATCCTGATTTTCATGGCGGGCATTTTTACCGGCATGGCGTGATACCGAAGCGCGGGCTGCGAATTGCGCGAATGATTGGGCACATCACATATCTCTCTGATGATGTGATGAATGAGAAGTTCGGACGACGGCTACATGCCCCCAAGCTCCCTGCTTCGCAGGCGGTGCGAGCGGCTAGAGGCGGCTCGTCGCCGCTCCGCGACGGCGTAGACCTTAAATATTCCACCCAAGATGTGGAATTCCAGATCGAGAGCTACCTGCGCTACCAAGGCGATAAATTCGCTGAATACTTTGATGCCAACACCTATTTGCTCATTACCCGTGCATTAGATTATTTCGATCCAGCTAAAAAATTTAATGGCAACTTAAGCGCCGCGCTTGCACAAGCCACTGCGAAATTCTTGCTCGTGAGCTTCACCACCGATTGGCGCTTCTCCCCCGCACGTTCGCGAGAAATGGTGCGCGCCTTGCTAGACAATGGCCGCGATGTGAGCTATTGCGAGATCGATGCGCCGCATGGGCATGATGCATTCTTGCTCGATGATGCGCGCTATATGAATGCTGTTCGATCCTATTTTGATAGCATTCAGCGCATTATAGAGGCCGGCAAATGAGCAATTTGGCTTTACATCAGCGCATCGCGCAAATGATTCCTCAAAGCGCACATGTGCTTGATCTGGGCTGCGGTGATGGCGCACTTCTCGCCCACCTAAAGACCACACGGGGCTGCACGGGCTACGGCGTAGAGATCAGCGATGCAGGCGTGCATGACTGCATCCAACGCGGGGTGAATGTGATTCAAGCCAACTTGGATGCCGGCCTGTCAATGTTCCGAGACAAGAGCTTTGATGTCGTGCTACAGATCGACACGCTGCAACATTTGCGCAATGCAGAAGTGATGCTGCAAGAGACGGCTCGCGTCGGCCAGCTAGGCATCGTCGCCTTCCCCAATTTTGCGCATTGGCCTAATCGGCTGCAAGTTTTGCAAGGCCAAATGCCCGTTACCAAAACGCTGCCTTACCAGTGGTACGACACACCGAATATTCGTGTCGGCACGTTCAAAGATTTTGAACAACTTGCCCAAAAGAATGGCCTGCGCATTCAAGACGGATTCGGTTGGCAAGATGGCCGCGAAGTGCGCTTCGCACCCAACGCGCGCGCGAGCATGGCGGTATTTGCTTTTAAAAGCTAGGCTCATTTTTTTGCCAAGCGCAGTTTGCGTGTAGACTAAAAGCATCGGGATTCAAAGCCTCCCGAATCTTCGCAAGTCAAAAAGCAAAGATAGACGGTGTCCCGTCCAAGTGCTGGCCACCCTGATCTTTCAGGACGTTTTTGCATGGACACCTCAATGACAAGCTCTTTCTCTATTTCTCCTTGTGATCTTCTGCCTCGCATCGGCACAACGACTGCTCCCATCTTGCTAGATGTGCGGCGCGATCCTGCCTTTGATGCCAGCCCGCACATGATTGCGGGCGCCCAGCGCTGCGCGCCGCAAAATGTGGCCGCTTGGGGCGCTGCGAATGCAGCGTTGCGAATCAAGGAAATCGTCGTTCATTGCGTCTATGGCCACAACGTGAGCGCTGACGCCTGCAGCGAACTGCGCGCGTTAGGCTTCAACGCACTTGCACTCGCCGGCGGCATCAAGGGCGGTGAAGACGGTGTGGATACGGCCGAAGATATCACCGCATGGCGAGCGGTAGGCTTGCCCACATGGCGCAAACGCAGCGATCTCGGCTTGACCGGCGCAGGCGGCTCACGCTGGGTTACTCGCGAGAGGCCGATGATTGATCGAATTGCTTGCCCTTGGCTGGTGCGCCGTTGGATCGATGCGAATGCGGTGTTTGACTACGTGCCTGATGCGCAAGTGTTTGCGCATGCTAGCCAAGTGCAGGGCTTGGCATATGACGTTGTGGGCGCACGCATCACGCACCGCGAGAATGAATGCAGTTTTGAGGCGCTGCTGCAAGCCGTGGATCTTCATACGCCTGCGCTTGATTTGCTAGGCCGCATCGTTCGCGGCGCTGATACGGATTTGCTTAAGCTAGAGCCGCCCTGCGCTGGATTGCTGGCCATCACACAAGGCATGGCGCGACTGCATGCGCAAGATGATGCGGCCATGTTGCACGCCATGATGCCCATTTATGACGCCCTCTATGCTTGGTGTGTTGATCAAACGCAAGGCAACGTGGAGCGCCATGCTTGGGTTGCGCCCGCACCGTTGAGCGATGCCGCTTTGCGCAGACAAGCTGAGCAGGCTCGCAAGGAAGTGCGCTCATGAGCGCCGCGATCACAGCCGTTGCGACAGCCGCGCCGCAAGTCTCCTTCACGCAAGCCCTGCTCTTCTGGCTCAAGCTGGGCTTCATCAGCTTTGGCGGGCCGGCGGGGCAGATTGCTATTTTGCAAAAGGAGCTCGTGGATGAGCGGCGTTGGATTTCTCAGGCGCGGTTTAACCATGCGCTGAACTACTGCATGCTGCTGCCCGGCCCGGAGGCGCAGCAGCTGGCCACTTATATCGGCTGGCTCATGCATCGCACGAGTGGCGCGCTGATGGCGGGCGGCTTGTTTGTGTTGCCATCGCTGTTTATTTTGATTGCGCTGAGTTGGGTCTATGTGAGCTACGGCCACGTGAGTGCTGTTGCTTCTGTGCTGTGGGGCGTGCAGTGCGCAGTGGCTGCGATTGTGGTGCATGCGCTGCATCGTGTGGCTACGCGCACAATGCCAAGTTTTAAGCAAAATGCTCAAGTAGCCGGCGTATTACTTGCGCTAAGCGCTATAAGTTTTGTAGCGATTACTTTTTTTGATATCAGCTTCTTGTGGATCGTGGTGATTGCGGGTTTGGTGGGCTGGGCGGCTGCGAAGCGATATCCAGAGCAGTTTGCAACTCAGCAGCGTAGCGCAGCCGCAAAGGCGAGCGGCGCAGATTACTTGATTGGCGACGACACGCCCACGCCAGCACATGCGAAGTTTTCTAAATTCAAATTGCTACGCGTTTTGACCATTGGCCTCGCGCTTTGGGCGATCAGTTTTGCAGCGCTCGTCGCATCGAAAGGCTGGGATTCAAGCCTCACGCAAATGGGTTGGTTTTTCAGCAAAGCGGCAATGGTGACTTTTGGTGGCGCGTACGCCGTACTGCCGTATGTGACGCAAACGGCGGTGGCTAACCAGTGGCTCACGCCAGATCAAATGATGGCGGGATTGGCGCTAGGCGAGACGACGCCGGGGCCGCTGATTATGATCGTCGCATTCGTGGGCTATGTGGGGCAAGCTTTGGAAGTGCAGCGCTTGGGTGCAAGTGCAAACCTTGTCGGTTCAGCGATGTTCATGATGGGCTGCTTCGGCGCGTTAGTTGCCACATGGTTCACGTTTTTGCCAAGCTTCGTTTTCATCTTGGCAGGCGGCCCGTTCATCGAATCAACGCACGGCAAGCTCGGTTTTACGGCGCCGCTCAAAGCGATCAGCGCGGCAGTGGTGGGCGCGATCGCATCTTTGGCTGTGCTGTTCATTCAGCATACCGTGATTGGCAGGCGTGGTGTGGATTGGGCGGCACTTGCGTTGATGCTGTTGGCTGCTGTTGCTTTGTTTAAGCTGCAGTGGAGCGTTTTGCGGGTGATTGTGTTGTGCGCTATTTTTGGATTCATACGAGGCTTTGTTTTGTAGGTTTTTTCAACTTCTTCGTGTTAGTTCATGCTGCGCGCCTGCGCAAAGACCATTGCAGAGCCCCCGCCAGTATCAACAAACGCTACTCAGCATTGCGCAAGATCCAAACGCGAATTCCAAGTCAACAATGCATTCGTCTGATTCATTTCAGACGCATTGTTCAACTCCTGAAAGGTTCGCGTTTTTCAAACGCAAGATGTATGACTACTTCCATTGCCCTGCAATTTGTTGGCGTGGTCTTAATCGCAGATTTCATCTCTGGCCTCGTGCATTGGGCGGAAGACGCCTATGCCCGCAAAGATACTCCCATCATTGGCAAATGGATTGGCGAGGCCAACATTGAGCATCACATCAAGCCGCGCGCTTTCGTCAGTCGCGGCTGGTGGGCGAGCTCTTGGGATTTGGCTTTGACCGGCGTGCTCGTTGTAAGCGGTGCGTGGTGGATCAAGATGCTCAGCTGGCATGTATGGGTGTTTGCGCTCGTGAGCGCCAACGCCAATCAAGTGCATAAATGGGCACACAGCGCACCGCATGAAAATGGCAGATTTGTGACGTGGCTGCAAAAACTCAAGCTCTTGCAAACGCAGCGCCATCACGCTAAGCATCACAGCGGAGAAAAGAATTCACACTATTGCTCGGTGACTAATTTTCTCAATCCTATCCTCGAAGAATTAGAGTTTTGGAAAAACTTGGAGCGATTCAACGAGAAGGTGTTTGGATTGAAGAGGAAGCTGGATCCCACAGTGAAAGTGAAAGTGACGGTGACGAACACTGTGTCCTAAACTATTGAAGGGCTGATCCAGCTTCCTTCGTCAAAACGGAAATGGCGAAGGATATGCTGGATAAGTCGTCGCGATGAAGCAGACTTGATTTCGGAGTGGGATGCTAGGCGAAAAACGGAGCTTTAGCGGTGCTAAAGCGAGACTTTTCAACGACGTAGACCCACCGAAAGCGAGCTTGATTCACGCGGGGACTTGTTCAGCTTATCCTTCAGTCTCAAACTTACTCTTTAGCCACTTCCGCAAACTCTGCTTTGGAGAGGAAGCCGTCTTTGTCCACGTCGGCTTTATCAAAAATCTCAGCGATGGCTGGCATTGCTGCAGCCTCTTCTTTGCTCAGCTTGCCATCGGCATTCTTGTCGGCACGCGCAAAAGCTTCTTGCACTTTGGCGCTCATCTCGGCAGGCTTGGCTGGTGCGCTCATCTGAGCTAACGCTGGACTCATGTGCAGTGCAGCGATGGTGACGATGGCCACGCTGAAAGTGTTGAAATGCTGTGTGATGAGACTGGTGGTGGCTTTGCGTTGTTGACGCTTGATGGATTTAGCTGTTGGGCTCTGGGTCATGCGAATACTCCTTGAGTGTTGAAAGAAGCTCTATTCAAACCCAGCTTGCGCATCTCACCAAGCGCTTTTGCCAACTGTTGTCTATAGCGCAGTTATCTCACATCAAACCATGCGCCACACACATTTTCCACATCTTTTTACAGAGAAATGGTGGGGTTAGCCGGCATAGAATCTACGCGGAATGCTACTAAATTGATAGTGAATGTAAATTCTGCAAATGCATGCTGCCATGGCGCTGAATGATCTCAAGCCCGCGCTTGCGCAATCACTTCATGAATGAACTGCAATTTCGCCACCACTTTGCGGGGCAGCATAAAGGGATAAAACGGCGCTTGCCCCATGCTGTCAGACAATTCGTTGAGCACACTGGTCAGGCGCAGCCAATCATTAATAAGTTGCAAATACGCGCTGCTGCCTGCGCGGTTGGCATCCCACAGTGCATCTGTGTCAAATGCTTGCACACGCGCTTCAACATCATCTGCTTTCAAGCCAAAGCTTGCTGCGCTATCGAGCGCATCACGCAGGTGCAAATAATGCGCCCAGCTCTCGGCCCAATCTTCCCAAGGGTGGCTGCTGGCATATTCGCTCACATGCTTTTCGCGCCAGTCGGGCGGTGATCCTTGCACATAATGCTGCTGCAAGGCAGCACTATAGTCGGCCCGCTCATCGCCAAAGAGCTCGCGGAAGGCATCCAGCCATGGCGTGCCAGCGACTAGTCTGTCCCAGTAATAATGGCCGATCTCGTGGCGCAAATGGCCCAGCAAGGTGCGGTAGGGCTCGTGCAGCGCAGCGCGGTTTTGTTCGCGAAAAGCATCGTCTGCTTCCATGGCATTCACAGTGATCAAGCCATGGCCATGGCCTGTGATCACGCTTTGATCAGGCCAATCGCGCAAAAAGTCAAAGGCCAGCCCACGCTCTTCATCCTGCCACAGCCCTGGCAGTTTGGAGCGCACCGGCAAGCCAAGAGAGAGCAGCTGGCTCACCAATCGGCGCTTGGCGTTTTCAATGCGTCCCCAAAGCACTTGATTTTCCGGCCAGCTTTGATCGGGAATCATCCGGTTCAAGCTGCAAGATATGCACAGGCCGCGATCATGGTGCGAGGCGATGCCTGCAGGGCGCAGCCAATTGCAGTTGGCTGCCGTTTGATAATTGGCGCAGCGGTGGAAAGCTGCATCATCTTTGTCACCTTCAATCTGCCACGCATCGCCCGCATCATTGTGATGCGCGACAAGTGCCACCATGCGGGCGCTCACGGGCTCATAAGCAAGCGTTCGGCCGCAGTTCAAACATTGACTGTTGCGAAAGAAAACCGGCGAGCCGCACACACAGCGATATGCATGGCGCGTGGAGCGAATTGCAGGTTGTGCAGGGGTGGTTACAGACATGCTATTAAACTAGTAGCTAACTACGCTTATTCTATGCCGGCTACCGGCTTATTTTGCATAAAATTTACTCGTAAACTTCTGCTTCTGGATCGGTGGCTTCCAGCTCATAGCTGGCCGCCAGCATGGCTAAGCGCCCAATCACGCCATACATATAAAACCGATTCGGCACACTGGCTCCCGGCTTGGCTCCAGGCTGGGGCATATGCGCTGATTTATTAAACGCCAACGGCACAAATTGCGCACCGGGTGCATTCAAATTTTCATCCACGCCGCGCTCTGAATGCACCCGGTAGAAGCCGCCCACCACATAGCGATCCATCATGTACACCACGGGTTCTGCCACTGCCGCATTCACGCGCTCATTGGTGTGCACACCCTCTTGGATGATCACTTGATTGATCTCTTGGCCATCTTTGGCCACGCTCATTTTGTTTTTGGTTTTGCGATTGATCACATCGAGATCTTTCACGTCGCGCACCGTCATGATGCCCATGCCATAGGTGCCGTTATCCGCTTTGACCACCACAAAAGGCTTCTCACTGATGCCATATTCTTTGTATTTGCGTTTGATTTTGGTCAGCAGCGCATCGACATTGGAGGTCAGGCAATCCATGCCCAAACCTTCTTGGAAATTGACCTCACCACATTGCGCAAACATCGGATTGATCAGCCAAGGATCGATGCCCAGCAGCTTGCCAAAGCGTTTGGTCAATTCTTCATAGGCTTGGAAATGCTGCGATTTGCGGCGAACGTGCCAGCCTGCATGCAGCGGCGGCAAGAGGAACTGCTCATGCAAGTCTTCCAAAATGCCGGGCACACCTGCGCTCAAATCGTTGTTCAGCAAGATCGTGCAGGGATCAAAGTCTTTCAAGCCCAGCCGGCCTTTGCCTAAGCCCGAATCGCTCTTGATACGCAGCGTGGGCTCAAGCAAAATGCTCTCGCCGTTGGGTAAATTAACCGTCGTAGGCTCTTTGATCTCGGGGTTGATTGAGCCCAAACGCACATTCAGGCCGGCCATGTTGAAAATGCGAGCGAGCTGCGCCACGTTCATCAGGTAATACGGATTGCGTGTGTGATTCTCAGGAATCACGAGCAAATTCTTTGCATCAGGGCAAATTTTCTCAATGGCCGCCATCGCCGCTTGCACCGCCAGTGGCAGCATTTCTTCAGTCAAATTATTCCATCCGCCTGGAAACAAATTGGTATCCACGGGCGCGAGCTTAAAACCTGCATTGCGCACATCCACCGAGCTATAAAACGGCGGCGTGTGCTCCATCCATTCCAAGCGAAACCAGCGCTCGATAGCGGGCATGCTGTCGAGAATACGCTGCTCCAATTCATTGATGGGGCTGTTGGTGGCGGTGATCAGGTGCGGAACCATGGCTTGTTTTTCTTTCAATGTCGAACTGTATTTTAGGAATCTGGGGGCAAGCATGCCGGTTACAAGGCTGAGACGAAATCCGACCAGCTTAGCGTGCCTACAATGTACAGTTTGCCGAACTTCGGCAGGGCATTAATGACATTTTCGGGACAAACCATGCAATTCATTCGCTTTTCTGACCTCTGCGCCCGGGCACAAGTTGCGGGCCAACGTGTTTTTATTCGTGCCGATCTCAATGTGCCGCAAGACGACACCGGGAAAATCACCGAAGACACGCGTATCCGCGCGAGCATTCCTTGCATCGAGATGGCGCTCAAGGCCGGCGCAGCAGTGATGGTCACTTCTCATCTTGGCCGCCCGACGGAGGGGCAATTAAAGCTTGAAGACAGCCTCGCGCCTGTGGCTGCGCGCATGAGCGAGTTGCTGGGCAAGCCGGTGAAGTTGCTTTCCAACTGGGTTGACGGCGTCGACGTAAAGCCCGGCGAAGTGGTGTTGCTAGAAAACTGCCGTTTGAATGTGGGTGAAAAGAAAAATTCGCCCGAGCTCGCGAAAAAGATGGCCGCGCTCTGCGACATCTTCGTCCACGACGCTTTCGGCACAGCGCATCGCGCCGAAGCCTCTACGTATGGCATTGCACAATACGCAAAAATTGCCTGCGCTGGGCCGTTGCTTGCCGCGGAGATGGATGCCATTAGCAAAGCACTAGCCAACCCTAAGCGTCCACTTGTCGCCATCGTCGCAGGCAGCAAAGTCTCCACCAAGCTCACCATTCTCAAAGTGCTTTCAGAAAAAGTCGACGGCCTGATCGTGGGCGGCGGCATTGCCAATACCTTCATGCTCGCTGCGGGTTTGAAAATCGGCAAATCGTTGGCCGAGCCGGATTTGGTCGATCAGGCGAAAGCCGTGATCGAGGCAATGAAAGCGCGCGCCGAAAAAACGGGAGACGCTAGCATCTCGGTCCCCATCCCTGTTGACGTGGTTTGCGCCAAATCCTTTTCAGCTGATGCTCTGGCGACTGTTAAAGCCGCAACAGACGTTGCCGATGATGATTTGATCCTTGACATCGGGCCGCAGACCGCCGCCATCTTTGCCGCCCAGCTCAAAGCTGCCGGCACCATCGTGTGGAACGGCCCCGTTGGTGTATTCGAATTCGACGCATTCGCAAACGGCACGAAAGCCATTGCTCATGCGATCGCTGAATCAAAGGCCTTCAGCATCGCAGGCGGCGGCGACACGCTCGCAGCGATTGCCAAATACGGCATCGAAAAAGACATCAGCTACATCTCCACCGGCGGCGGCGCATTCCTTGAAGTGCTGGAAGGCAAGACTCTTCCTGCGTTTGAGATTTTGGGCAAACGGGCTGCGCTCTGAAGCTTTTTGTCGCGCGCCTTATGCGTCCGGCTCTGTGCGTCCGGCTCTGTGCGTCCGGCTCTGTGTGTTCGGCTCTGCGCTTCCCGCTCCATGCCAAGGGTGCTTTTCACAAGCTTACTCAGTCAAAAGGCGGGTGAAGCCTTTGAGCGTGAACAGCTTGCCGGGGTTGACCGTCTCGTTGAGTACGCCGCTCATGCGTTGCTGCAAGCGTTTGCTTTTGCTTGCTCGCCAGATCACCAAATCAACCAGCCAAGGGTAGGTGTTGACGAGGTTAGCGCGTTTGTAGAGATCAAAGCGTGGTTTGAGCGCGAGCAGCGCCGCTTCATAGCGCTGGCGTACAGCGGCATCGCCGAGCGGTTGGCCGTGTCCCTGGGCAATGGCGTGTGCGGCAAGCATGCCGGTCTCCAATGCTTTACCGATCCCTTCGCCTGTGAGCGAGTACGTGCTGCCAACGGCCTCGCCCGTGACGAGCAAGCCCGCGCGGCTGTAGCTTGCGCCGCTCAGGTTGAAGCGAAACGGCGCACCTTTGAGGCCGCCTTGCATGGTGCCGCCTGACACCAGTTCACGCGCATTCGGGTAGCACTCGCTGAACTTTTCGAAAACTGTTCGTAGGTTGATGTTTTGTTTGATGTTATGGCCATCAGCTGCAGGGCCATGGCTATCAAACACGCCCACGCCGATGTTAAATACACCGTTTGGACAGGGGAAGATCCAACCATACCCAGGCCTCAGCTTGCGATGCCACACCATCTCAAGCTGAGTGATACGGCCCACCATCGCGTCATTCTTAATGTAAGCGCGCACAGCCACGCCACCGGGCGTTTGGCGCTCACACACACCAGCAGCCATCAAGGCTTGCGGCACGGCGCCACTGGCAAGCACCACCCAATTGGCGTGCAGCGCGCGCTTTTGCCCTGCATGAGACAAGCTGGCACCACACACACGGCCTGTCGCGTCGAGCAACGGTGCTTCAAAGTGGACGGGGGCATGCATGCGCGCACCTGCGCGCACCGCCCCTCGACAAATAATGTCATCCAGCACCCGCCGCGGCAGCACCGCCAAACTGCCCGGTACATCGATTTGCCCACCGCGCGGGGCGGTGCAAGTGATGTGCTGTGCGGCGCGCGCACTGGCCATGACTTCATCAAGCAGGCCGAGCTGAGCAAGCGCGGCATGGGTATCGGGGATGAGGCCATCGCCGCACACCTTGTCGCGGGGAAAACTGCGTTGATCAACCAGCACCACGCTCAGCCCGGCGCGAGCCAAGACAATCGCCGCCGCACTGCCGGCAGGGCCAGCGCCAACAACCAACACATCGCAGCGTTCGGGTAGTTCTGATAGGCTTAAATTCATAAGCTCCAAAGTATATCAACGCGCGGTTTCTAAGCTTGCACCAAGCCAGCTTGCGATGCTCTGAGTATGCCCAACGTTTAACACCACCCGCTCACCTGCCCCGTGATGTGCCCGAAAAAAATGACGCTTTTCTTTGGTCGAGCGCGGCAAATCACGCGCCGAACGCTGCGAATGATTGCAGTTCGGGACTTGCGGCTAAAAGCACCACACACAAGAAAGGCCTCGGCTTTTTCGGGCACGTCACGAGGCAGGCGAGCCGTTAGCGTGACATCGGTGCGCAGGCTTCAACCCTTCGACAAGCTCAGGACAGGCTAAGCTCAGCTGGTATATGCACTAAAGAATCAAGCGGCTTTTGCTAAAGGAGATGAAAACTCTGTCTCCAGCTTGCTCCACTTCGCACGCGCAGCCACGACGTT
>JAYUSD010000153.1:0-42538 GCA_043755865.1 Variovorax sp.
TTGATTTGTCTTCGTTTTTACGCTTGGACTGCACCACTTTTGCACCACTTTCAGCTTCAAGCGAAGAATAGTCCCAGTCGCTATTGGCAAACACTTGCAGGCAGTTGATGTGGTCGGCCAGTTTGCTCAGTTGAGTAACTGGGTTCTCATTTTCTCCGCTACTTTGATCGTAGCGCCGCCGACACTCACTAGCCTCGTCTAAGCAGAAGTTAGTTATCTCATTGGTCGCAGAAAGTTCTGGCTGATCAATGACTTTCGCAAGCTCGCGCAACGCGCTGGCAGCTTTTTCTCTGGCTACGTAAAAAGTGCGAATTTTATTGGCTTCTTCACTCAATACAACTGAATTTCTTGAAAGATCGTAGAAGAAAAACGCTTCGATCTGCCCATGCGCAGTATTGAGGTCTGGTGAGGGTGGCAAAAAATTAGCTGCTTCGAGTTTTTTACGGAATTGGAATATCCCTGCAGCTTTAGATTTTTTCCCACACAGGAAGGCAGCAAAGTCAGCTCCCTTTTTAGATCTCATGACGTGCATTTCGTGAAGCGCCCGCTCAATTTTGTTATTGCTGAATCCAGTATGCCATTTTGCCGATTGAGCCAACCTCTGCGTTTCATCGAGTACTTGTTTTGCAACTGCGCGGAGCACTAGTGACATATCTAAACCTCAGAAATTAAAAAAACGATGAAGTTGTGGGGGTATGCAAATCAGTAAGTAAACAAAACAATGCATGTATCGATTCACTCAACTAGGAGCAATTATGCAGGTTCAAAGCAAGCTTAACAACATGGACTACTTTTTGTCCAACTTCAAGGCGCTTGATGATTCGATTCTCATCAGCCCAGCGCATTGGGCGGCGCTTACCACACAATCCAGAGCGAGCATTTATTCGGCAAAACAGCGCAAAAATTTGCCTCAACCAGTGATTGAAAAAAATAGATTTGTGCGTTGGACAGTTGGGCAGTATCGCGATTGGGCAAATGGTTTGGCAAGCGAGTCTCGCAAAACTGAAGCAAGCGGCATCAAGGAAAAAGGTGGCAGACCTCGCGCCGAAATCAGAGCAGGAATTTGATCATGACTGTAATGAAACACGATTTATCACATGGTCGATGGTCAGCCATTCCGAACGCTGTGGCCGATGATTCAAAAATCAAGGCAAATGCGCTGGCGCTATTGACCTATTGCCTTTGCAAACCTGAGCACTGGCAAGTACGGACTACCGTTGTAAGAACGAGATTCAATTGGGGCGAATTGGCATTCCGCAGCGCAGCGCGTGAGCTCAATTTGGCTGGTTACTTTAGATACCGGAAGTACCGCAACGAGCGAGGCCAGATCAAGACAGAAATTCTCGTTTCTCCTACCCCAGTAGCGCCGGACGTGAGTAATCAACGTCCGGTTCGCGAAGCTGAAGTAGAACCGCACCGGGCAGCGGTTGACCGTACCCCGGTTCACCAATGCCCTAATAAACAAGAAGAAAACACTAAAGAAAACAACAACAACCTAGCCGCTTACGCGGCTCAACAACAAGAAGTTGTTGTTGATTCGTTTTTAATCGACGCGGGTTTATTTGAGTTGCGCGAAGTAGCAGACTTGAAAGTTGCCGCACTTCTCACGGATGATCCGCAGGGCTACGTTGATGAGGTGTGCGGACAGATCCGTCAAAAAGGGCGAAAGGGCGAAGGCGGAATCAAACATCCCGCGCGGGTACTCAAAGTGATTGCCAAATCAAAAAGTCCGACCCTTGAATATGCTGCCGATGAGCGCGAACGCAGGCAAGCGCGGCAAGCGTTCGAGAAACGCAAATTGGCTTTTGCTCAAACACTGTGTGCGCCGCCCAATGAAAAGGGCGTTCCCTGCCCACCAGTCTTGGCAGACCGGCTCAATCAACTTTTAGGACGCAAAAATGCAAAATAATCTAACCATGCGAGCTCAAAAAATTGCCGAGCTTGAGACCAAATTGGCAAAACTGCGCGAGACTGAACGGCTCGCCAAGCTGCGCAAAAAATCAGCCAAATCGCGTGCCGAAAGGGCAACCGACACAAGAAGAAAAATACTGCTGGGTGCTTTTGTTTTTGACCAAATTGGTAGCATCGAATCAGCCTCTAAATTCGCGTTAGGAGAGCGTACTTTTGCTGCTTGGCTCACGCGCGATTCCGACCGCTGCGCGTTCGGCCTCGCACCGTTGGCACTCCCTGCGCCAGAGCCTGCTTATCAGCAGGCTCAAGGCGCTGGAGGTGGCTCATGAGCCGCCGCCATCACTTGTCGGTGGAACCGACAGTGCGCACTTACCGGTTTCTCTTCGAGAAACCGTGCGCTAGGGGGTTACACCCCCTAGACCCCCAAGCCGCCCGCATGGGCGGCGCTGAGAGGTGACGATGGCCATCTTTCACCTCACTGCACGCACCGCCAGTAGAGCTGGCGGTCAGTCTGCAACTGCTCACTTTGAGTACATTTCCCGATCGGGCAAGTACTCAAATCGCGGACGTGACAGACTCGTTTTTTGCGAGTCTGGCAATCTGCCCGAGTGGGCAGCACCAGACGCTCAAACATACTGGCAAGCTGCCGATGCTCACGAGCGAGCAAACGGAAGGCTTTTTAAGTCAATCGAGTTCGCTCTACCGCGCGAGCTGAGCGACGAAGAATGCAAAAAATTGGCGCAAAAGTTCGCAACAGAGGTTACTTCGACGGCGGACGGAAAACTACCTTTTTCTCTCGCCTTGCACGAGGGCAGGGGACACAATCCACATGCTCACCTGATGGTCAGCGAGCGCTGCATTGACGGACACGATCGAAGTGCAGAACTCTGGTTCAAACGTGCTGCAACCGGTAAAAAAGCGCCTTGCGAGGCGGGCACTAAAAAGACAGAGTTGCTTAAGCCGCCCGAGTGGCTAATTCAAATAAGACTTCTTTGGGCGCAGCTTGCGAATCAGGCGCTGGAAGCTTGCAAAAGCATGAACCGAATCGATCATCGATCAAATCGTACGCTTGGCATCCATGCCAAGCCCGGCCAGCACGCTGGACCGCATGGGTTCAAGAGACGCACACATGCTTTGATACCCGAGCCAGTACATCTAAAACGAGGCCGTCAGCTAGAAATTATACGAACGGAGCGCGAGCTCGATGAATTGAAAGCTACCTCATCAAACCTGAATCGCCAAGCTGCGCGGGCGCGGCTTAGCGACCACAAAACAGTGGCATCAACGCGAGTAGCGTCCATGCCAAAAGCCAATCCCTCAACCCCAACTATCTGAAAGCAATCAAAATGTTTGAACCCCTAGACCCCACCGATTACCTCGACCCTTCAGACCGCCAAATTTGGCGGCAGCAGCCAGAAAACGGCGGCCGGCTCTTGCACGGCTTTGCTGGTCAACTGAAAGCATGCGAAGACCGCTCCGATAGTGTGTACCTAAAGTGGTACGGCCAAGCCGAAGCATCGGGATTGCCGCAGCGAATTCGAAATAAAGACTTTTGGCCAAGCGCTGAAACCACATTTAGAAAGAACTACCCAGCCGAGCTGGAGCTAGCGCTTTTTGAAGTCTGGCCAGCTTTTGAATCCGAAAGCGTGCAATTGACGATTGACTTGCTCAATATTAACCAGCTAAGGCTGAATAGCAGGAGGGTTGCAGATCAAATCACAGCGTTCTACGTTGAACACCAGTCAAAAATTGACTTGATCATGTTCAGATTCAATTGCGCCAAGGTGTTTGAGCAAGCACAAATCGATTGGCTGGATGAGCAAGAAATGGGCGATAGCGTGCTGTCCGCGAAACTTGATTCGCTGTTTTTTGATTGGAGGTTAGACGATGCAAAATTAAAGCCAACTTTTGAATTCCTCGGCGAAAAGAATATCGAAGTGGGATGCAGATTCATTGACTACTTTTTCTCAGGAATTTTGCGAAACAGCTTCGCGAAAGCCAGCTTGCAAATTAAGAAAGAAGAAGATGATCAAGCTGGCGACGACACTGGTTCGTTTGGACTCCCCCACGACCCAAGAGATGGAGGGCTACAGCCATGAAACAAAAGTTATTTGTCGTCCAAAAGCTAGTGCTGAATCATGCGAAAAAAAACAATGAGAAGCTCGACATATGGCGCACAGTAAGCCACCCCATGAGTCAGCATATGGCCGAACAGGTGCAGCGCAAGCTGCGGCAAAGCTGGTCTAAGCTCACGTCTAGGTTGCTGAATTCACCCTCCAAACGAGAAATGACCCTAGGAGTACAGATTGAGGAGTGGTCGCTATGAGAGGCGTTAAATCTACAGTAATCTTCGCGTCTGTGAACGGTGTTGCTTATTACACCGATCCCAAATTGCGCCGTACGTCTTGGGATTTAGCATCGTCCCATGGCTTGCCTACATCATGGCAATAATCGTGCTATCTGCACTCGGCGCAGTCGCGTGGGCTTTTGGTGGGTTTCGCAGCGAAAAAGAGCGCAATGAATGGCGAGATAATTTTGGAAAACAAATAAACGACGATTAAAACAGCAACCCTAGCGCAATGCATACATAAATCTAAAAGCTCTTACTTTTTCGCCAATGATTTATAGACTTTTCCTTCTGGAATGGGGTCGCGGTCGCGTTTGAAATTCAGTAGATCCGGCAATTCGACTTCTAAAGCGAATGCCAGTGCAGCGCAATTCTGGATCGATATATTTCTCTCCCCGCGTTCGCAGCTAGATACGTAGGCCGGATGAAGCCGAGCACGCTCAGCGACTTGTTCCTGTGTGAGGTAGCGAGCTTTTCTGAAGCGGAGTAGATTGCGCCCTAATTTGACTTGTGTGATAGGTGATTCTGGGAATTTCATGCCCCAGAAGATCGTAGTTCTAGGCCTATAAGTACATAAACTATAAGTTTAGTTTGTTATACTCAGTTACGCATTTGGAACAATTCAGCAAGCAAAGAGGAAACCATGAATCACGTTTTGAAGATCAATGAATCAGAGGTTGAGGCATTTGTCATTTCCGGTGAAGTCTTAAATGTCGCTGAAAATGCACGCACAGATTACTCCGAACGCTGGTCAGTATTGGCCAATTCAAACATCACCCATAAAGAGCGAATCGAAGAGACCAAATTGGTCTACAAGGATGAGCAAGGAAACGAACGTGTTTTGATTTTCCCAAAATCGATCATTGTTCTAGCGGGGCATAAAATCAAAGTGCTATATGCGAAAAACGCAAAAAAAGATGATGCGTTTCACCCTATTGCCATGCACAACTTAAATCTCGCAAATCGCTATTGCATGGACACGCAAGCCGCACTCAATAGTTTGGAAAGAGATTTTCCAATTACGATACCGATTGCTAAAGCCGGCATGTGGACGATACTTGCAACGATTATTCTTGCGATAGTGCTGCCATCTAGCCCGAATAAAGCTGCACTTTGGTTCTTAATAGCTTTTAGTTTTGCAGCAATAGTGATTGACGTGTATATCGTTTCCAGATTGCGGTTCATTAACAAGATCAAAGCAGTCGAAGCTCAAATAATTGAGGGTATCGACAAAATTTTTAGCCAATAAAAAAGCAAATGAAGAACTATATCCCGCATCATTTTTATCACTTAGGAGTCAATACATGATCGTCGTCAAGCAAGCCACCATAGGCTTTTTCGCGTGTCTGATTTTCAGCACATTTGCGAACGCACAAGTACAGCAGGGTGAATTGGCTGGCAAGTATTCCAATCGCTCTGAAAGCGAGTTCGTTTACACTCTTGATCTTGCCAAAGATGGCCAAGCAACCTATCGCGAACCTGATGCTGAAACTGGCAAAACGCTTGTTCTGAAGGGCAAATGGGCGTTGGCAGATGGCTCAGTGTCCGTTGATTTTGGTAATAAGGGGCGCTACGTCTACGCTACAAAGTCAAAGCTTAGCTGGGAGAGTTTTGGTTGCAGAGATGCGAGCGCTGGCCTTGAAATCAAGTCCACCCCACGAGGTAAGTCGCAAGACTCTGGCTATCACGTTTGGCGCGTAGAGGATTTGAAACGCGCAGACCGCTGTAAGCGCGTCTAATCTGCATCAATTGATTATTCAAGTCGATATTTTGGTTAAAAATCAGAATCAATTGATGCAAACCACCTCAAAGAATCATTTGATTCTCAAAAGTTGGGTTTCAAATAATCAAACGATTCTTTTAGACGTACTGCGACCGCCATGGGCTGTCGCTTATGAGCTGTTGGCGAGTGAGTTTTAAAAGGCGCAGCAGCGCCTAAATCCGTAGTCGAGGCCACAGAGCCAAATTTGCCGGGGTGACCATCGCGGAATAGTTGTTTACTGACCAAAACCCTCATTCGCGCCTTGATAAACCTTTTCTGTGAATTTGCCGGACGTTAATCGACCAGCCATCCGGGCGCTGCGCCCCGCCTTGCGCTTCGCTCCACCCCCGCCCCCGCGCCCTTCGGGATTGGCCTATTCGGCCATCGCAGGGCCCCAGCTGCTATCAAGAATTTCGAAGCTGATTTTTTGACATTTTCAGCTACGGTCAATTTGACAGTGCCAAGTTTGCACAGTCCACTTCCCCTCATTGTCTTCGTAGCCTTGAAACTCGATCATGTGATCATTCCAAGTCAAAATCGTGGGTTCCCAGAGCTCTGCTAGGGTAGGTGGCATGGCTGATTTGTCGAAGAGGCTTAGCGTGCGGACAGTGCGGCCGCTACGTTCGCGAATCGTCACGCCTGGCTCGCCTACAAGCAGCCGAGGCTTACGGTCTTTGTATCCATTGATTCGATTTAGAGTTACTTTAGCACGCATACGAATAACTGTACATGAATACAGTTATGCGTGCCAGTAATAACAACGAAAACACCCAGATCAGCGGCGCAAAGGAATATGGAGTGGTCGATACACTGGTTTGGGGGTGCGAGGCAATTTCTGCCTCTCGAATGCAGCGCGCAAAAACTCAGGCGCAGCGAGATCACTGGGATCAAAAGATGCCATTTCTAACCTTTCGGGATACCGATACCAACGGTTCCACAACTGGCCAGAAATCGTTGCAAATTCATGCAACAATGCAAATGCTGTCAAGCGCTCTGTCGAATGGTGGAAATCATCCGAAATCGCTAGCGGGAACGGATCTTGGCTAGACCCCTTGATCCGTTTTTCTTTGGTCTGACTAAAAGTCAAAACAAAAAACCGTTCGCGATTGCCGAGGTGTCATGCTACCAAAGTTAATAGCAAGTTACTAGCACTTAGACACTACATATAGTGTTTCCTGCACCAACGTGACACCACATGCAGTGTATCGGTCAATACGATAGCTGTAGATCAAAAAACAAAGAAATCCGTAAAAAAACACTACAAAAAACATAGCATTTTTGCTTCACAAAGTGAACTTTCTGATGTATGGATAGTGAAGCTGGCAGCAAAAGAAGCATCACCAATCACCCCAGTTTTTCGAGCAACTGCGGAGGCATCAGATGGGTGTAGCGGCGCAGCATGGACATATTTCTATGTCCAGTCATCGCAGCAGCTTCCATAGTGTTCATGCCTTTTTCAAAAAGACGGGATGTACCTTCATGCCGTAGATCGTGCCAGCGTAAACCCACCAGAAAACCAGCCAATGGCTCTCGGCCGGCTGCAAGCTCAGTCTGTTCGTAGCGCTTGCGAGCAGCGATGAGAGATTTTTTCCAAACCATAACAACTGCTTCGGGTGTACAGCCAAATAGTTTTCCAGCACGCTCGCCAATTGTGGTCATATTAGGCAACGCTGCAACTGTTGTAGTCGCGTGGGTGCTGAGCGACACAAAGGCCGGAACGGTTTTATTGCCCTTGCTTTGATACTCACTCGGAATGCTGAAATATCTGCCAGATGGATGCAACCATGCACGATCCAAATTGAAAAGCATTCCGCGTCTAAGTGTGGTTTCAATGGCCAATTCAAAAGCAGCCAGAGCCCAGGGATTGTCGCGCCTAGCCAACTCCTCACGCAAAGCCGCCAATTCGCCCGGCTGCAGTCTCCTGTCGCGCTCCTTGGATCCCGACGGCTTGCGGATGTCATCCAACGGGTTTAAAAGACCTTCCATGCCCCATTCTTTGCGTGCGACATTGAACAGGTGCGAGACAAGCTGCAATTCGAGCCTGACGGTGTTTTCGGCACGACCTTGGTTTCTTCGGGCATCACGATAGGCTGCGAAGTCAACGCCGCGCAGATTGGACAGGTAGCGTTGCGCTAAGGGGTGGGCTTGCCAGCGAAGAATTCGCTGGCGCTCTTGCTGGGGATGGGTCTTTTTCGATGCTATTTTTAGCCAGTAGCGTTCAAGAGCTTCGCTCAGTGTTGTTTTCTGCGCATCGCCCAGCCCACGAAATTGCCCTTGATCCATGCTTCGCTCGACATCACGTGACCAAGTTTCCGCCAAAACACGTGTGTCAAACGTGCGGGATTGCGAAGGGTAGCCGCTTCTGCGGACTTGGGCGCGCCAATAATCGCCGCGTTTTCTGATACTTGCCATTTGATTTCCTTTCATGGTCAATCAATTGGCAATGAGTATCTAACTGCACCACTTTTGCACCAATCCCCCTTTTTTTCCGCTTTTGGAAAAAACAAAGTCCTAGCGCTTTCGCGCTAAGACCTTGATTTGACTGGCTTTTATTATGGCTCCTCGACCTGGGCTCGAACCAGGGACCTACGGATTAACAGTCCGGCGCTCTACCAACTGAGCTATCGAGGAACAGCCATAAATTATAGCCTGAAAATTGCTATGGATTCGGGAGTTGGCTTATGAAAAATGCATGGAGCGGTCACGTAACCGGTGATCAGATTGCAAAACTTGCAGCGATGCGCAGCGTGCGCGGCTGGGCCGGGAAAAGGTAGGCGTGGCCAAATTGGTAGGGGCTTTCTTGGAAGAAGCGTTTGCCTGTCACATTTTTGATACCGAATTGCCAACTGCTGTTGATGCCATTGATCTGCGTATCCCATTTCAGGCTGGCGTCTAGGCGCGTCCAGGCGGGCAGAAAGAGTGAGTTGTCTGGCAGGATGGTGCGGCGGCCTTCATGGCTCAAGTGCGCGCTGAGCTGCCAATCAGGCGCGATACGGTAGGCGGCGTTCAGGCGCAGGATGTGGTTGGGCACGTTGCTGGGTTTGAGGCCGTTGAGTGCAGGGTTCAGCGCGGCATTTTCCTGAGTGGCGCGTAGCAAGGTGGCTGAGGCGCTGAGTTGCCAATCACCTTGCGTGCGCGATACGTTGGCTTCTAGGCCGCGATGGCGCTGCTGGCCATCAAACACAACGCTCGTGCCGGTATCTATGGCGAGCGGGCGCTGCAAGTCAAAGAGCGTCAAGCCAGTTTCAGTTTGCGAATTGGCATGCTTCCAAAGTGATTTGATGCCGATCTCATATTGACGGCTGCGCTGTGCCGCGAGCGGCAAGCCAGCCTGCGCGCCGTAAGCTGGCAAATTCGGCGTTAAGCGCGATTCGATCCCTTGGCCGTGGCTTGCATACAGCGTGTGCGCGCCGATTTGGTGGCTGAAAGCGAGCCAAGGTGTGGTGAAGCTGGCGCTGTATTGCGTGTTGTTCAGCAGATCGGAGCGCGTGAGGCGCGTGTGGCGCAGGCCGAGCCAGGTTTTGAAGCTTTCATTCCACGTGATCACGTCAGTAGCGAAGAGCTCGGTGGTTTTCTCACGCAGAGTGTTGCCTGCCACTGCTAAAGACGGGTCTGCTGGAATCGGTTGCGTCGGATTGGCTAAATTGAGCGTGCCTGAGAAGTTGTAGGCGCTGGGATGGGTTTGAATGCGGGTGGACGACTGCAAAGCACCAAAGCTTAAATTGTGGCGCACGTTGCCTGTTTGCAAGCCGCCATCCATCTTGAACTGCGTGGCTACTTTTTTGCGCCGCTCGCCTTCACTGCGAAAATCGTAAATATCGACATCGCCGTTGTCATAGAACGCATTACAAGCACCGCCGCCAGCATTGCCGCAGCCAAAGGGAAAGGCGATGCGATCATCCGTCTTCAGCCTCTGTTGCCCCAAATGCGCGCTCCATTGCCATTGATCGCTGATCGCTTGCGTGTAGCGCAGGGAGCCGGTGAGCCCTTCAAACACGGTGGGCTGGCTCCATGCTTGGCGATTCAAGTTGAGGTGTGGGTCAGCTGGCGGCAACAGCCCAGTGCTGCCCAACACAGACAGGCCGGGCACGTTGGGTTGACTCTGGCGACTCCATTCAAATTCTGCTTCGAGAAGGGCATTTTTGCTGATGCGCAAATCTAGCGCGAGCGCCAAAAGTTGGCGGCGGCCGCGTGTACCCGGCGCGGCGCTGCTGAGGCGATCTGCAGCGACATTGAGCCGATAGCCTTGCGCGTTGCCTTCTCCAAATCTATCACCCAGATCCAGCGCTACACCGAGTTGGCCGTTGGAATCCACGCTCAAGTCAATGCTGCGAATCGGCTTAGAAGCAGGGCGTTTGATCACGTAATTCACCAAGCCGCCCGGTGCGCTCGTGCCCGCTTGAATGCCGCTCGTGCCTTTCAAAATCTCGATGCGCTCTTTGTTGCCCAAATGAATTGCCGTGTCGCCGGAAATTGGCAGGCCATCACGCCGGTAGTTGAATTTGTTGTCGATCACGAAGCCGCGCACCGTGGCGTAATCGATGTATCCCACCGCGTTGTAAGCATCGCTCACCGATGCATCAAGCTTGTAAATATCGGCCAAGCGCTGCGCGCCTGCGGCTTTGATGTCTTGCGCTGTGATCACCGTGGCTGAGATGGGCTGCTCGGCAAGCGGCGCATCGAATCCGCCTACTGTGAGCTGCTGAGTCGATGCAGGCGCGCTGATGATGATCGGTTTGAGCGTGCTCTCAGGCTGCACAGTTTGCGCGAAGCTGCTATGTGTCGCTGAACAAGCTACTATTAAAAGCATAGCGCCTTGCGCAATAGATACGCCGGCTACATGCCTATTTTGTTTAAAAAAAGACGAATTGAAGATGTGTTTAGTCATAGAGCTTTCCTTCGCGAGGATTACCTCAGTCAGGTTCAAGGGTGTATTCTCAGCCGCGCAACAGAATTGAAGCGAAGCACCCCTAGCAAGGTGCGAAATGCACGCGTCAAATGTACTAGATTCGTTTAATAGTATTTTGCTATGAATGAATTAATGACTATTGACTATCTAAATTTTGCAGGAAGACTTAGTATTCATTCAGCTTAAAACAAGTTAGCGAATTCAAGTTTTAAGGCTGTATTTCTCAACGGTTTTAGGAGTTCATCATGAGTCAAACAAATTCTGCAACAGGTGGCCAATGCCCCTTTTCAGGCGGCGCTCGCGTTAACGCAATCGCTGGCGCAAACGACAACGCCTCTTGGTGGCCAGAGCAATTGAAGCTCGGCATCTTGCATCAGCAATCTAGCCTGACCAATCCCATGGACGATGATTTTGACTACGCAGCAGAATTTCTGTCCCTCGATCTCGATGCGGTGGTGAAAGACCTCACGGCGCTCATGACCGATTCACAAGACTGGTGGCCTGCGGACTATGGTCACTACGGCCCTTTCTTCGTGCGCATGACGTGGCATGCCGCCGGCACCTATCGCATCGCTGATGGCAGAGGCGGCGCGGGCTCAGGCTCTCAGCGCTTTGCTCCACTCAATAGCTGGCCGGATAACGGCAACCTCGATAAAGCGCGCCGCCTGCTCTGGCCGATCAAGCAAAAATATGGCCGCAAGCTTTCCTGGGCAGATCTGATTGTGCTCACAGGCAATGTAGCGATGGATTCGATGGGTTTTAAAACGCTAGGCTTCGGCGGTGGCCGCGCCGATATTTACGAGCCTGAGCAAGACATTGATTGGGGGCCTGAGACCACTTGGCTGGGCAATTCGCGTTACAAAGGCGATCGTCAGTTAGACCAGCCGCTGGCCGCCGTTCAAATGGGCTTGATATACGTCAACCCGCAAGGGCCAGATGGCAACCCTGATCCGCTAGGCAGTGCACGCGACATCCGCGAGACCTTCGCGCGCATGGCGATGAACGATTACGAGACCGTCGCGCTCACCGCCGGCGGTCATACCTTTGGTAAAGCCCACGGCGCTAACCTCGAATCGCACGTAGGCCAATCGCCAGAGGGCGCGAGCATTGAAGAGCAGGGCTTGGGCTGGAAGAATTCATTTGAATCAGGCAAAGCCGGCCATGCAATCACGAGCGGTATTGAAGGAGCGTGGAAACCCAATCCTACGAAGTGGGATATGGGCTATTTGCAAACGCTTTTTGGCCACGAGTGGGAGCTCACCAAGAGCCCAGCGGGCGCGCATCAGTGGCGGCCAAAAAACGGTGGCGGCGCGGGCACGGTCGTCGATGCACACGACGCGACAAAGAGCCATGCGCCGATGATGACAACAGCGGATATGGCCATGCGCATGGATCCCGCTTACGAGAAAATCTCGCGCCACTTTTTGGCCAACCCGCAGGAGTTCCATGATGCCTTCGCGCAAGCTTGGTACAAACTCACGCACCGCGACATGGGGCCGAAAGCGCGCTATCTGGGCAAACTTGTACCCCAGCAAGACATGATTTGGCAGGATCCGATTCCTGTTGTCAATCACGCGCTGGTCGATGCACAAGACATTGCGCAGCTCAAAGCTAAAGTGTTGGCCTCTGGCCTGAGCATTTCTCAGTTGGTCAGTACCGCTTGGGCGTCAGCATCTAGCTTTCGCGGCTCAGACAAGCGCGGTGGTGCGAATGGTGCGCGCATTCGCTTAAGTCCGATGAAAGATTGGCAAGCCAATCAGCCCGCCATGTTGGCTGTAGTGCTGCCCAAGCTGGAAGCGATTGCCAAAGAGTTCAACGCAGCGGGCGGTAAAAAAATCTCTACGGCCGATTTGATCGTGCTCGCGGGTGGCGCGGCTGTGGAGGCTGCAGCTAAGAAAGCGGGGCAGGATGTGAGTGTGGATTTCACGCCCGGCCGTATGGATGCAACGCAAGAGCAGACTGATATAGATTCGTTCGCTGTACTCGAGCCCGCAGTCGATGGTTTTCGCAACTACGCACGCAAAGGTTTGGAGAAGCACGCTGCTGAGCTGCTGATCGACAAAGCGCAATTGCTCGGGTTGACTGCGCCAGAGATGACGGTGCTGATCGGCGGCCTGCGCGCATTGAATGCCAATGTTGGTCAAGCTCAGCATGGCGCAGTTATACAAAACACACACGGTGTGTTGACTACTCGCCCCGAGACGCTGAGCAATGATTTCTTCGTCAACTTGCTTGATATGCGCACGCAATGGAGTCCATCCGCTGATACAGCAGGTGTGTTGGAAGGCAAAGATCGCAGCACTGGCAAAGTCAAATGGACGGGCACGATGGCCGACATGATCTTCGGCTCCAATTCGCAGCTGCGCTCGCTCGCCGAAGTGTACGCCGCAAGTGATGCGCAAGCGAAGTTTGCACGCGATTTCGCTGCTGCTTGGAGCAAAGTGATGAACGCAGATCGCTACGATTTGGCTTGAATTCAGCCGCTTTTATATTGTGAGCTCTGCCCCGTTCGGGCTGAGCTTGTCGAAGCTTTGCAAGTCACGCGACAAGCTCAAACCGAACGGGTAGGTTTTGTGTAAACGATGCACGACTATCATTGATCGTCATGCCGCCTTCGACTACGATCAGCATCATGCAAGGCTTCACCCTCCAACTTATCGACTCCCCCGCCCACTCGCAGCTCCCCGTCCTGCGCGAGCTGTTGCTCGAATACCAACGCTGGACAGGTGTTGATCTGTGCTTCCAAGATTTTGAGCAAGAGATGCAAGAGCTGCCCGGCGCATACGCGCCACCCGATGGTCGCTTGTATCTCGCGTGGGTAGGCGACGAGCTAGCCGGTTGCATTGCTTTGCGCAGACATGATGCGCAAAGCGGCGAAATGAAACGTCTCTACCTGCGCCCGGCATTCCAAGGGCGAGGCTTAGGCAGGTTACTTGCCGAGCACATCATTGCCGATGCCCGCCAAATTGGCTGCCAACGCATCCTGCTAGACACTTTGCCCATCATGCAAAGCGCGCAAGCGCTGTACGCCAAGCTTGGCTTTGAAATGACGATGGCGTACATTCACAATCCTGTAGCAGGCGTGAAATACATGGCTCTAACGTTGTAAGTTAGGCGCTATGCAAAATCGTTCATAACTCGCATCTCCGCATAGGCCTCGCATCGCACTGCGCGTAACATCAGCGCAGTGAGTTCTCTTCAAAACAGTTTTTCTTCTGCGCTCAGCCTTGTGCTATCGGGCGATGCGCAGCTGTGGGCGATCATTGGGCGGTCGCTGGCTGTGAGTGGCATGGCAACGCTGTTGGGCTTTGCGCTCGGAGCCGTGTTGGGGGCTTGGTTGGCTGTGAGTCGATTTGCAGGGCGGGGCGCTGTGATTGCTTTGCTGAATGCGATGCTGGCGCTGCCCTCCGTGGTAGTAGGGCTGCTGGTGTATTTGCTGCTGTCGCGCAGCGGGCCGCTGGGTTTTTTGGGGTGGTTGTTTTCGTTTCAGGCGATGGTGTTGGCGCAATCGCTGCTGGTGCTGCCGATTGTGGCCGCTTGGGTGCGGCAGGCTTTGGAAGACGCGGACCTGCGCCATGGCGAGCAGATTTCAGCGATGGGAGCAGGGCGCGGGATGCGAGGGCTGCTGCTGTTGGTTGATGTACGATTCGTGCTCCTTACGATAGCCATAGCGGCCTTTGGCCGTGCGATTGCTGAGGTGGGCGCGGTGATGATTGTGGGCGGGAATATTGACGGGTTTACGCGGGTGATGACGACGGCGATTGCGCTGGAGACGAGCAAAGGTGATTTGCCGCTGGCACTCGGCTTAGGATTGGTTTTGATGATCATCGTGCTCGGATTGAATGCGCTGGTGTCGCTGATTAAAAGCTGGCGCGAGCAGCGCGAGGCGATGGCGGTATGAGGTATCGAAGAGCTTGTGGGCTTCGATACCTCAGAGCGAACGCGTCATCTGGTGAAGAGCATGGTTAAGAGTACCTGCGTTTTGATCAGTTTGAAAGAGGTGAGCCACAGCCATGGCCGCGTGCAGGCTTTGCTTGGGCTTAACTTCAGCATCACTCAGGGCGAATCGGTTGCTCTGGTGGGGGCGAACGGTAGCGGCAAAAGCACCCTGCTGCGGCTGATGCAGTCTCTGCTCATCCCCACGCAGGGCCGCGTTTATCAAGCGGATTTAAAGCGCCAAGCATTCGTGTTTCAAAAGCCTTGGATGTTGCGCACTTCAGTGCTAGCGAATGTTGCGCTAGCGGCTTGGCTCAGAGGAATGAAATGGGCAGATGCGAAACAAGCTGCCGCCACGGCTTTGCAGCAAGTTGATTTGGCAGATCTCGCGCAGCGCCCAGCTCGCTCGCTATCGGGCGGGCAGCAGCAGCGCCTTGCAGTTGCTAGAGCTTGTGTCAGCCAACCACAACTGCTGCTTCTCGATGAACCCACAGCCAGCCTTGCACCACAATCCAAGCGCGAGCTGGAGAAATTGATGGAGTGCTTTAAAACCCAAGGCATGACGATGGTGTTTGCCAGCCACAACTTAGGCCAAGTCAAGCGCTTGGCCAGCCGCGTGATCGCGCTGGATGCGGGGCGTGTGATGTTTGATGGCATAACGAGCGAGTTTTTCGCTACATCAGGCTCTGATGCACTGCAAAATGCTTCACATCTTGCTGAAAAGTAAAGAAGGCATTTTTAATGTTATTTTTGAAGCAAAAATGGCACATAGCCGGCATGGAATGTACGTGGAGTGCTATTAAAGTCATAGTCCGTGGCACAGTGACAGGCACATTGCTCGCTGTGCTTGCCGCCCCCGCGTGGGCGCAAAACATCACGCTGGCTTCCACCACATCGACAGAGCAATCGGGTTTGTTTGCACACTTGCTGCCAGCATTCAAACATGCCACGGGCATCACGGTTAAAGTCGTGGCGCTGGGCACGGGGCAGGCGCTGGATATGGCGCGGCGTGGCGATGCGGATGTGCTCTTTGTGCATGATGCGGCAGCAGAAGAAAAATTCGTGGCGGATGGTTTTGGTATGAAGCGCTATGCCGTGATGTACAACGATTTTGTGTTGATCGGGCCGAAAAGCGACTTTGTGCATTTAACCGGCATCGGCATCACGGATGCTTTAAAAAAACTCGCTGCTGGCAACGCCTCTTTCATCTCGCGCGGCGACAAATCTGGCACACATGCCGCCGAGCTGCGCTATTGGGATATGCTGGGCGCAGCATTCCCCAAAGGATACGGCTACAAAGAATGCGGCTGTGGCATGGGCGCTGCACTTAACATCGCAGCCAGTAGCGGCGCATATGTGCTCTCCGACCGAGGCACTTGGCTCAACTTCAAAAATCGCGCCGATTTAACCGTGCTCATCGAGGGCGATTCAAACCTGTTTAACCAATACGGGGTGATCCTAGTTAACCCAGCAAAGCATCCGCATGTGAAAGCTCAGGATGCTCAGCGTTTTGTCGATTGGCTGATTTCGCCTCAGGGACAAGCCAGCATTGCAGCTTATAAAGTGGGTTCGCACCGAGTGTTTTTCCCAAATGCTCAAAAAAAATAGATCGCTGCACATAGCGCAGCGATCTAAGGAAAAAAGCAATATGACAAATCTTTTTTAAAAGAGGTTTTTGCAAAAGTGCGTTAAACCTAGGTAAACAGCGCTATCAAAATAATGATGGGGATAGGAATACCTAAAAACAACAAAAGTAGGAAGGGCATGATGGGCTCCGCTGATTAAATTTACAAACTAGAGATCGCGGCGACGCCCGCCGAAGACGGCGGCAAAGCTTGCTGAAAACGCGCCGATGAGCAACGTAATAAAGAGCCACAATGCAGCAGTAGCTGACGCTTTGCGCGCCTTATCTGCGGCATCTTTGGCGGCTGTTTGCGCTTCTAACAAACGTGCCTGTGCGGCGGCATAAGTCTCTATCACGCGCTTTTCCGCATCTTGCTGAGACAAGTCTGTGCGTTGAGCGACCAGTTGGCCGATGTAATTCACATCCGCTGGCGAGAGCGCTCCTGCGCTGAGCGAGCGCATAAAAATACGGCTGACTTCAGGTAGGGCGTTCGTCAAATTTGCGGGAGCTGGTGCACTCTGGCCAGCAGCAGAATTAGCAGAGGGCGCTTTGCGAAACAAACCATCCAACAACCCGCCCAAACTATCGTTACCCACGGAATTGTTAGTTGCATTGCTTCCAGCCACCGCACCGCCCACAGCCGCTGTCATGGCGGTTTGTACTGCGCCGCCCGCAACAGATGCTGTTGCACTGACGCCGCCTCCAACGATCGATGTCACCGCAGAGGTCAGCATTGCCGCCGTAACCAAGGAGGCCACAGCCCACGATAAAAAGCCATGCGCGGTATCGCGGAAGAACACTTCGTCAGTGTGTACACCCGCCCAGCGTGTACGCAGCCTTCCGGCAATATAGCCGCCCATACCCGAGGCCACCAGCTGCGTTAACGTCAGCCAAATGATGGTTGACACACCGAATGTTGCTGCGCTGATGCCGCTTTGTGCCCAAGGAGAGACCGACGACAGGCCCAGTCCTGTTCCCAAGATAAGCAAAATTAAAGAAAGCACGGCACTCGCAGCTGCTCCTCCAAAAATTGCGCTCCAAGATACTGCGCTGGAAGTGTTCAGCAGCGATGGCGCATTCATGTTGGCGTTGTAAGGTGTACTCATGTTTTGATTCCTAAAAATGGGGAAGACCACATGCTATGGCGTGTCGCGCGGCAGGGCAGTCAGTGGCCTACTTGCGCGCATGTAGGAAAAAGCGCCGGTTGTGCTTTCTTACAGATGCATTTTTTTTGGTGCGTCGATATGAGTGACATCCGCCTAATGCACGCAGATCAATATCTTTAAGCAAGATCAAATGATCTTGCTAACTGCGACAAGCCGCCCTCAAATTTTTCTCTTGGCGCGTTGATGAGTTGGGGTATGGCTCCGCTCGCACAATCCCTTGAATACCCAACACTCCACCCAGAAAACATTCTCATGCTCTCTGCCTCCTTCAGGCTAATCACTTTGAAATCAGCGTGACGCTCATCTTTCTCAATGTTGCGATGCAATTGGTCAATCACGTGTGCCGCGCCTTCAAGCCAACCGCAAAAGTGCTGGCCATCAAAGAGCAGCACCCCTGTAATTCCAAAAAGGGGATTTCGGGCTCTAGAGCCACGAAGGATAGCGGGAACTGCAATGACTTTTGCAGGAGAGCTCAATGCGCTGGTATAGACGAGTTGTGTGATCTTCATGGTGGCGAGATTTCCTTTGCGCCAGAAGATATCTTTTTCTCAACACACCAACAATGTACTAAGACATGTTTGGTGAAAAATTAGGCGTACGATACAAATTTGAGGACACATTCCTATGGCAGCGGATACCCCATGCGCGCAGTGCCCACTTCGCAAAACACACGCATTTTCCCCGGTCACCCCGCAAGAGCTCGAATTTATCCAATCCTTCAAAAAGCAAACTCTTCGAGTGGCTGAGGGAAAATTAGTGATCTCCGAGGGCGCAAACGCGGGAACCTTATTTACCCTGTTTGAAGGCTTTGCGTTTCGCTTTAAAACTCTCAGTAACGGACGCCGGCAGATCCTTAATTTCTTATTGCCTGGTGATTTAGTGGGTTTGCAAGAAAGACTTTCCAGTGGATCACCGCATGGCGTAGAGGCAGTGACCGCCGTGCGTCTATGCGCGTTTCACCGCGATAAGTTGTGGGATCTGTACCGCGCACATCCAAATCTTGGCTACGACATGACTTGGCTCGCCGCACAAGAGCGCGGGATCATTGACGAAAATCTGCTCTCCGTAGGGCAACGCAATGCGTCAGAGAGCATTGCGATGCTGCTGATCCAACACTACCGTCGCGCCGAGCGCCTAGGGCTAGGGCGTGATGCTTCAGTCCCATTTCCGTACACGCAACAACATATTGCTGATGCGCTGGGATTGTCATTGGTGCACACCAGCAAAACCCTCAGTCGTTTGAAAAAAATGGGACTGCAACTTATTAAGCAAGGCCAGCTCAGTTTGCCCAACCCGTATGCACTTATTAAATTGGCTGATTATTATGATCAACCGATGAAGGTGACGCCACTCATATGAAGAAGACAACGTCTTTGAACTGATCTTGCGATACGTCGCAGCAATTTTGGTGCACAGCTTTTCACGCATGCCGTTACGGGGTGTTATGAACAGCGCTGCTGGTTTTTACGGTTTTTTTATGTTTCAAGCGGTCTTCTCCTACACCGTTTTTATGGCCATCAGCCTAGACTGACCTAGTTCATAGTGAATAAGGAGAAGATTCATGGACTTCGCATTCTTGGGATGCATAGCGGCTCTTTGGGCGGCTGTGGCGCTCTTGGTTGTAGGGTTTGAAAAGCTAGAAAAACCAGTGGGAGCCCGGTCATGATCAGTCTTAGCGTTCTGTATGGCTTTGGTGGTTTGAGCGCTGCTCTGCTTCTAGCGTATTTGATTTATGCGCTGATTCGCGCAGAGGAGTTTTGATGACTCCCTTGGCATGGGGCCTATTGGCTCTGTTTCTATTTTTACTGCTCGTCGCCGCTTGGCCTTTAGGAATTTGGGTCGCACGGCTTTGTGTTGGCAATTTGCCATCTTGGATGCATAGGGCAGAGGCGCCCTTATACCGGCTGGCTGGCACAGCGCCAGATAAATCCATGGGCTGGTCGCACTACGCGATGGCGCTGCTGGCTTTCAATCTTCTCGGCGCTTTGATGGTGTACGGCTTGCAACGCCTGCAACTGCAGTTGCCACTTAACCCACAAGGCTTGGCCCATGTAACGCCTGATTCTGCGTTTAATACCTCAGTCAGCTTTGTGACGAATACCAACTGGCAGGGCTATGCGGGCGAGAGCACGATGAGCTACGCAACGCAAATGCTGGGGCTGGCGGTGCAAAACTTTTTGTCAGCTGCTACAGGCATCGCAGTCGTGTTTGCTCTGTTTCGCGGTTTTGCAGCCAAATCGACGGGCGTGCTTGGTAACTTTTGGGTCGATATCACCCGGATTACCCTTTGGCTGTTGTTGCCTCTGTCTGTCGTATTCGCGATATTTTTGGTAGGCCAAGGCGTGATTCAAAACTTTGACGCTTACAAAGACGTCACCACGGTGGAAACCACAACGTACAGCCAACCCAAAAAAGACGCGCTGGGCGCAGTGGTAAAGGATGCCAAGGGAGATCCGATCATGGAGGAGTTCAAGTCTGATAAACAGACCATCCCCATGGGCCCGGTTGCATCGCAGGAGGCCATCAAAATGCTGGGCACCAACGGCGGCGGATTCTTCAATGCCAACTCAGCACATCCGTATGAAAACCCCACTGCACTGACCAACCTGATGCAAATGCTGGCGATCTTTTTAATCCCCGCAGCACTGTGCTTTGCATTTGGCCGCGCGATAGGCGATGTGCGCCAAGGCTGGGCCGTGTTGGCGGCAATGACGGTGATGTTTGTCATCGCCGTCATCGCCATCATGCCCGCTGAGCAAATCGGCAACCCGTTGCTCCCTGCACTCGGTGTTGACCAAACAGCAAGCGCCATTCAATCAGGCGGCAACATGGAAGGCAAGGAAACTCGCTTTGGCATCACGGCATCGGCATTGTTTGCCGTCATCACCACCGCAGCATCTTGCGGCGCAGTCAATGCCATGCACGCATCTTTTACGCCGCTGGGCGGCATGGTGCCCATGGTGATGATGCAGCTAGGCGAAGTGGTTTTTGGCGGTGTCGGCACGGGCCTGTATGGCATGCTGATATTCGCTATTCTCGCGGTGTTCATTGCGGGCTTGATGATCGGCCGTACGCCTGAATACTTGGGCAAAAAAATTGAAGCCCATGAGATGAAGCTGGTCTCCATCGCCATTTTGGTGACGCCAATCTTGGTACTGACGGGTGCTGCGTTGGCCGTCATGTCAGGTGCGGGCAGGGCGGGCATCGCCAACCCGGGGCCGCATGGCTTCTCTGAGATTTTGTATGCGTTAACTTCTGCGGCCAATAACAATGGGAGCGCGTTCGCGGGCTTGTCTGCCAACACGCCTTTTTACAACACCTTGCTGGGCGTAGCTATGTGGCTGGGCCGATTTGGCGTGATCGTGCCAGTGCTGGCGATTGCGGGCGCATTGGCTTCTAAAAAGCGCTTGCCTGTGACGGCTGGCACGATGCCTACGCACGGGCCGCTGTTTGTATTTTTGCTCATCGGCACGGTGCTCATGGTGGGTTTGTTGAACTATGTGCCAGCGCTGGCGCTCGGCCCCATCGTCGAGCACCTGATGCTGTGGTCAACCAAGTAAGGCGGAAAACATATGACTTCGACGACCTCCACAACCTCCACGCCCAACAACCACTCTGTTTTGTTTGACCCAGCGTTGCTCAAGCCCGCGATTGGCCAATCGTTTGCCAAACTCAGCCCCAATATTCAGTGGCGTAACCCGGTGATGTTTGTTGTTTATATCGGCAGCATCTTGACAACGCTGCTGGGCGTGCAAGAGCTGTTTGGCAAAAGTGGTACCGCTGGCTTCACGCTAGCCATCGCTGTCTGGCTGTGGTTCACAGTGTTGTTTGCAAACTTTGCCGAAGCCGTGGCTGAAGGCCGCAGCAAGGCACAAGCGGCATCGCTGCGCGGCCTTAAAACGAGCACTTGGGCGAAGAAGTATTCTGAGCATTCAGCTACTACTTTTCACAACACAACTTGGTTGCCTGAGCAAGCCGAGAACCTGCGCAAAGGCGACACTGTGTTTATCGAAACCGGCGACATGGTGCCGTTGGATGGCGA
The DNA here is from genome assembly GCA_043755865.1 of Variovorax sp. GTDB lineage: Bacteria > Pseudomonadota > Gammaproteobacteria > Burkholderiales > Burkholderiaceae_C > JANMDU01. The sequence goes on from JAYUSD010000153.1 coordinate 21,698, forward strand.
AGTCATTGAAGGCGTGGCCACGGTGGATGAAAGTGCGATTACCGGCGAATCAGCGCCCGTGGTGCGCGAATCAGGGGGCGATTTTTCCTCGGTCACAGGCGGCACGCGGGTGCTGTCTGACTGGTTGGTGGTGCGCATCACGGTCATTCCTGGCGAGTCGTTTTTAGACCGCATGATTAGCATGGTTGAAGGTGCTAAGCGCGCCAAAACACCGAACGAAATTGCGCTGACTATTTTGTTGGTGGCGCTGACTATTGTGTTTCTGGTCGTCACCGTGACGCTGCTGCCATTTTCAATGTTCAGCGTTGACGCTGCAGGCGCAGGCACGGTGGTGAGCATGACCGCGCTGATCGCACTTCTGGTGTGTTTGATACCCACGACGATTGGCGGCTTGCTCTCAGCGGTAGGCGTTGCAGGCATGAGCCGCATGATGCAGGCCAATGTGATTGCCACATCAGGCCGCGCGGTAGAAGCAGCGGGCGATGTGGATGTGTTGCTGCTAGACAAAACGGGCACGATCACGCATGGCAACCGCCAAGCGTCAGCCTTCTGGCCAGCGCCCGGCGTCACTGAGTTGCAACTTGCACTTTGCGCCATGCAGGCATCAAACAGCGATGAAACGCCCGAGGGCCGCAGCATTGTGGTGTTGGCGCAAAAGCTGGGCGCAGTGCAGCCGGTATCCATCCACAGTCATGACATGCCTTTTACGGCGCAAACCCGAATGAGCGGCGCTGACTTGACGGATGCGCAAGGCGTGACGCGTCATCTGCGTAAGGGCGCCGTCGATGCAATCCGCACACATTTGCTTGGCCTCGGCGGCAGTGTGCCAGACGAGGTGACGCGCGTCTCTGACGACGTATCGCGGCGCGGCAGCACGCCGCTGGCTGTTTGCGACGGCAAGGAAATACTAGGCATCGTCGAGCTCAAAGACATCGTTAAAACCGGCATCAAAGAGCGCTTTGGAGAGCTGCGCCGCATGGGTATCAAAACCGTGATGATCACGGGTGACAACAAACTCACCGCAGCGGCGATCGCGGCTGAGGCGGGCGTAGATGATTTCTTGGCCGAGGCGACACCTGAAGACAAACTCAAGCTGATTCGCCAATATCAAAGCGAAGGACGTTTGGTCGCCATGACGGGTGATGGCACCAACGATGCACCGGCCTTGGCGCAAGCCGATGTGGCTGTGGCCATGAACAGCGGCACGCAGGCCGCCAAAGAAGCCGGCAACATGGTGGATCTAGATTCCAACCCAACCAAGCTGCTGGAAATTGTAGAAACAGGAAAGGCGCTTCTCATGACCCGAGGCTCATTGACTACCTTCTCAATCGCCAACGATGTGGCCAAATATTTTGCCATCATCCCGGCGATTTTCGTAACGACCTATCCGCAATTGAGTGCATTGAATGTGATGCAGTTGGGCAGCCCATCGACAGCAATTTTGTCGGCAGTTATCTTTAACGCATTGATCATCGTGGTGCTGATTCCGCTGGCGCTCAAAGGCGTGAAGTATCGCGCCATTGGTGCGGCAGCACTGCTCAGGCGCAATTTGCTGATCTACGGGCTAGGTGGCCTCATCGTCCCTTTTATTGGCATCAAAGCGATTGACGTGCTGCTGGTCTCACTCGGTATGGCATCAACAGTCTAGGAATTCACATGAAAAATATCCTTCGCCCTGCACTGGTTTTATTTTTAATCCTCACGCTCATCACCGGTGTAGCCTACCCCCTGCTCGTCACAGGTGCTGCAAAGACGTTGTATTCGGCGCAGGCGGGTGGCAGCATCATCATGCGTGATGGCAAGGCAGTGGGCTCTGAGTTGATTGGGCAAAACTTCACGGACCCCAAGCATTTTTGGGGCCGCCCATCGGCAACTAGCCCGATGCCTTACAACGCATCGGCTTCCAGCGGGTCAAATGTGGGGCCGCTCAACCCTGCCTTGACCGATGCTGTCAAAGGGCGTGTTGAAGCCCTGCGTGCGGCAGACCCTAGCAACATTCAGCGCATCCCTGTCGACTTGGTGACCACATCAGCCAGTGGCCTTGATCCGCACATCAGTCCAGCAGCTGCCAACTATCAAGTGGGCCGTGTGGCCAAGGCGCGGGGGGTGTCGGCAAGCAAGGTTCAAGCTTTGGTGGATGCGCAAACTGAAGTTCCGCTGTTTGGCTTGTTGGGCGAGTCGCGCGTCAATGTGTTGAAGCTGAATCTGGCGCTAGATAAACTCGTCTGATGCCAAGCGAGTCCGACAACCGCCCTGACCCTGACAAACTGCTCGCGCAATTGCGTGGCGGCGACGTGCGCGCGGCGCGCGGCAAACTGCGCATCTATTTTGGAGCGAATGCCGGCGTAGGCAAAACGTTTGCTATGTTGTCAGCCGCGCAGCGAGAGCAAAAGTCCGGTGTTAAGGTGTTGATTGGCGTCGTGGAAACCCACGGTCGCAGCGAGACAGCTGCCTTGCTGGCTGGCCTTAAGCAATTGCCTCTCAAAGATATGCCCTACCGGAGCAAAAGCCTCAAAGAGTTTGATCTTGATGGCGCTTTGGCTGCCAAACCGCAAGTGCTGTTGGTTGACGAGCTAGCGCACAGTAATGCAGAAGGCTCGCGTCACCCCAAGCGCTATCAAGACGTGCAAGAGTTGCTAGACGCAGGTATTGATGTCTGGACTGCCATGAATGTGCAGCACCTTGAAAGCCTGAACGGCACAGTCGGCACGATCACGGGCGTGCGTGTGCACGAGACTGTGCCCGATACGGTGTTGGACGATGCGGACGAGTTGATTTTGGTCGACGTCACGCCAGATGAATTACTGAGCCGTTTAAAGGCGGGCAAGGTTTACCTGCCGCAGCAAGCCGAGCGCGCCGCGCAAAACTTCTTTCGCAAAGGCAACCTGATTGCCCTGCGCGAAATCGCATTGCGCCGCACTGCTGAGCATGTTGAAGATGATGTGCGCAGCTACCGAATTGAAAAATCAATAGGAAGCGTGTGGAACACCGAGGGCACGTTGCTGGTCGGCATTGGCCCGAGCGAAGGTGGCGAGCAGGCGGTGCGCGCTGCAGCACGGCTGGCAGGCCAGCTTAATGTGCGATGGTATGCAGCGTATGTTGAAACGCCCAAATTACAACGGCTGAATGCCAGCGCACGTGACAGGATTTTGGCGGTGATCAAGCTGGCTGAAGAGCTGGGGGCGAGTACTGCAGTGTTGAGCCACGCCGATCCTGCGCATGCCTTAGTCGATCACGCGCAGGCTTTGAATTGCGCCACGCTGGTCATGGGCCGCACGCATTTGAGCGCGTGGGGTGAGTTTTGGCGTGGCCGCACTACTCTGCGCCGAATTTCAAGGCTAGCGCCTGCTTTGAATTTGATCGAGGTAGGACAAATCGGCAGCGCTCGCCAGCTGCAAGCCGCATCGAAAATGCCAGCCAACGATGTTGAGGCCAGCGCTTGGAAATCCAACTTGCCCAGCTATGCATGGGCAGCGGCAGCGGTGGTAGCGGTTACGCTGCTCGCGTTCCCGCTGTTTCGGGTGTTTGACTTGGCCAACATAGTCATGCTTTTTTTGTTAGCTACCGTGCTGGTGGCTGTAAAGCTTGGACGCGGCCCTGCTGCGCTGGCGGCAGTGCTCAATGTGGCGGCGTTTGATTTCTTTTTTGTCACGCCACGCTTTTCGTTTGCGGTGAGTGACGCGCAGTATTTGCTGACCTTTGCCGTTATGCTGGCCGTCGGTTTGATCACCGGGCAGCTCACCGCAGGCTTGCGCTTTCAGGCGCGTATTTCTACCAGCCGCGAACGGCGTGCGCAGTCGCTGTTTGAGCTCACGCGCGATTTGTCAGCAGCTCTTGTGACCACACAGGTGATTGCAACTGGGCAGGCCGCTTTGCAGCGCGACTTTGGCGGCCAAGCTATCGTTTTAGCGATGGATGAGGAAGACCAATTGATGACGGCTAGCAATACACCGCTTGACTTTGATGCCAGCGTGGCCGATTGGGCTTTTCGCAACGCACAACCAGCGGGCCTACACACATCGACTTTGTCAGCCCAAACATGGCATTACCTGCCGCTCAAAGCAACGATGCGCACACGCGGCGTGCTGGCTATCAAACCGGCTCAGCCACGCTGGCTTTTGATACCCGAGCAGGCTCAGCAGCTCGACACCGTAGCGAGGCAAATCGCCATTGCGCTGGAGCGGGTGCATTATGTTGAAATTGCTCAGCAATCTCTGGTGCAAATGGAGTCTGAGCGATTGAAAAGCACTTTGTTGGCGGCGATTTCGCATGATGTGCGCACACCACTGACGGCATTGATCGGGCTGGCTGAATCGCTGAAAACCGCCGAGCCGCCGTTGTCCGCCCAGCAGACAGAAATGGCTCAGGCCATCACGGTGCAGGCACGTCAGCTCAGTGCGCTGGTGACTAATCTGCTTGATATGGCGCATCTACAAGACGGCACTGTCAATTTACGCAAGGACTGGCAGTCACCGCAAGAGGTGGTGGGCAGCAGCATTCGCGCTGCACAGCATGCTTTGCAGGGGCATACCGTGCAAACCGATGTGCCGGCGAGTTTGCCGCTCGTTGAATTTGATGCGGCTTTGATGGAGCGTGTGCTCGTTAACCTGCTGGAAAACGCTGCCAAATACGGCGCTGCACCGATTGTTGTCAAAGCCAGCGTAACGCCAGACACACTGGTGTTTAGCGTGCGCGACCACGGGCCCGGCCTTCCTCGGGCTTTGATTGGGCGCGAAAGTGAACTGTTCGACAAATTCACGCGCGGCCACGCCGAATCCGCCACGCCCGGCGTCGGGCTGGGCTTGGCCATTTGCAAAGCTGTGGTCGAGGCACATCGCGGGCAGATCAGTGCGGCCAACGCAGCGGGCGGCGGGGCAGAGTTTCGGGTGGTGCTTCCAAGGCGTGCGCCGCCACCTATTCAGTCCGTTTAAACTGAGCGCATGCCCAACCCCACAGTCGTTGTCATTGAGGACGAACCTCAAATCCGCCGCTTTGTGCGCAGCGCTCTTGAGGCCGAGGGCTGGCAGGTGCATGAGGCCGATACCGCAAAAAAAGGGCTCACTGAAGCCGGCACCCGCAAACCTGATTTGCTGGTCTTAGACCTAGGACTGCCCGATGGTGACGGGTTGGACGTGATCCGCGATGTGCGCGGCTGGTCGGGGGTGCCCATCATTGTGTTGTCGGCCCGCAGCGACGAGCTGGACAAAATCGCCGCGCTGGATGCAGGCGCAGACGATTACCTCACCAAGCCTTTCGGCACCGGCGAGTTGCTAGCCCGCGTTCGCGCCAATCTGCGCCGCCCGCGCAATGCCGTAGGCGATGGCCAAGCGCTTGCGCATGAGCCAATGTTCAAGTTCGGTGACGTGGAGGTTGACCGCGCTGCCCGTATCATCCGTCGCGCAGGGTGCGAAGTACATTTGACACCGATTGAATACCGTTTGCTCAGCACCTTGATGGCCAACGCAGGCCGCGTGCTGACGCACCGCCAATTGCTGCGTGAAGTCTGGGGCCCATCGCACGTTGATCAAAGCCATTATTTGCGCATTTACATGGGGCATCTGCGGCAAAAGCTTGAAGCAGATCCTAGCCAGCCGCGACACTTGCTGACGGAAACGGCGGTGGGTTATAGGCTGGTTGATAAATAGAAAAACGCTATTCAGCCCCTAAATCAGAGACAATTCTGAAAAAAGTAGCATATAGCCGGCGTATTTATTTAATAGTTTGCTACTATATTAATAGCAGCTTATTTTTTGCGAGCTGCAAGCTTGCGATAAACCGTGGCACGGCTAATGCCAAGTTTCGTAGCTGCAGCGGCCACATTGCCTTTGAGCTGCGCCACCGTATCGCGGATCACGTCCAGCTCATGCGCTTTGAGTGCACCTACGTTGGCTCGCATGCGAGTGTCCACAGCCGTATGCGATGTCTTTGGGGCGAGCTTACCGCTGCGGCTGGTGCGCAGCTCCACATGCAAGCCATTCCAAAGCGGCACCTCAAGAGGCGCTGCGCCTAGATTCGCGTCAAACAAGCGCCGCCAGTCGGTGGCGAATACATCGCTGGCGTGCGTCAAGGAGGTAGAGGCAGAGCTCGTGGGCGCGATCGCTGTGGTCCGCGAGCTGACATGCTCCAAATTACCCAGCATCTGCCGTGCAGTGCGATTCATCGCGCAAATCTGGCCATCTTCATCAAGGCAGAGTAAGCCCTCAGCTTCGCGGCTCAATGCGTCTGCGCCCGCCCATCGCAAATGCACGACCAGCGTGTGGGGATCAGCCAGCACGAGCTGATTTTCAATCCGCCGTGCGGCGCTGCTCACGCGGTGGATCAGCTCGGGCCGCTCGGCGACATCAATTCCCGTGACATCTAACATTCCAGCGCAATGGCCATTGCCATCAAAAATCGGCGAACCAGCGCAGGAATAAGCCGTGTTCACCTCAAAGAAATGCTCGCCGCGATGCAGCCACACATCCGAGAGCTCATGCAGCGTTGCGCCAATCGAGCTCGTCCCAATCGCCGCTTCTGAGAGATCCACGCCCTCGCGAGTGATCAGCGTCGCGCGGCGATCGCTTGAGTCAATCTGCCCGGCGCTGCTCACCACCACGCCCTGCGCATTAGTCAAGATCGCAAAATACCGAATTGGCGCGATTGCTTCGCCTAGCTGCTGCAAAGTGCTCTGCGCTGCTACGGCAAGTTGTCGATTAGCCTCCCGCGAGCGCCTTTGCTGTGCGCTGCTAATCACATCAAAAGCCACTTGCTGTTCGGGCGAATGCCCCGCAGCCGTGCAGCGCTGCCAAGATGCCGCAATCCAATCATGCACCGCGGCTTTCCCGCGCTGACCATCGATCAGCACGCGGCGCGATTGCGTGATGAGATCGAGGCGGGAGACGGGCGTTTGCACTTGCATGACCCGATGGTAGCTATCATTTTTGTGTCAAATTGAGAATATGTGAAATGCTGCGCCGCACACGAGGGTTTACCTTGGGTGCGGTTGTGTCCAGTTGGCAAACAATGTGCGCTGGACCACATAGGCAAAGCGTTGCATCACGCAAGGCGCATACCCACAGGAGACTTTTATGCAAAAGATGTTGCACATCAACCCGGATAAATGCACGGGCTGCTTGCAGTGCGAGATGGCGTGTAGTTTTGAAAATTACGGCACATTTGCCACCAGTAAATCGCGCATCAAGGTGTTTGACTTTCATCACACCGGCAAAAAAGTCCCCTATACCTGCACGCAATGCGATGAAGCTTGGTGCTTGCATGCTTGCCCTGTAGAGGCGATTACAGTCAGCAAAGAAACCGGCGCAAAAGTGGTGAACGAATCCACTTGCGTGGGCTGCAAAGTCTGCACGATTGCTTGCCCATTCGGCACGATCAACTACGTGCAGGAAACAGGCAAAGTGCAGAAGTGCGATTTGTGCGATGGCGAGCCAGCTTGCGTAGAAGCCTGCCCAACAGCGGCGATCACCTTTGTGGATGCCAACTGGACGGGTATCGACAAAATGAAATCTTGGGCAGACAAGCTGGGCAATCAGCCGATCGCTTCCTGAGGCTTTGTGGGACAGACCTGCGCGAAGCGCTGCTCTGTCCTCAAGTGATTAAGATTTTGGAATTGAGTCAGCGTACGAGCTAGCCATATCGCCAAGCTTCGTGCCACTAGAAATTTAGGAGAAACATCATGTCTTGGGCTGGAAAAATCCTTCGCGTTAACCTCACCACCGGCGTCTGCAAATCAGAGCCGCTAAACACCAACTGGGCGCGCGCCTACATCGGCTCGCGCGGCCTCGCTGCGAAATACTTGACGACCGAGGTCAACCCCAAAGTCGATCCGCTGTCACCCGACAACAAAATTTATTTCACCACCGGCCCGCTCACAGGCACGATGGCCTCCACCGGCGGGCGATACACCGTCTCCACCAAGAGCCCGCTCACAGGCGCAATCGCTTGCTCCAACTCCGGCGGCTATTTCGGTGCAGAGATGAAGATGGCAGGCTGGGATATGGTGATCATGGAAGGCAAATCTGCCAAGCCCGTGTTCCTCTACATCAACGACGACGTGGCCGAGCTGCGCGATGCTGGCCATTTGTGGGGCAAGAGCGTGTTTGAAACTGAGGCCACTTTGAAGAAAGGCTTGCAAGATCCGCTCACGCGCGTTTGCAGCATCGGCAAGGCGGGCGAGAATGGCGTGCTGTATGCCGCTGTAGTGAACGATCTGCATCGCGCGGCTGGTCGCTCCGGCGTGGGCACGGTGATGGGCAGTAAAAATCTCAAAGCGATCGCGATTCGCGGCACGAAAGGCGTGGGCAATATTCGTGATCCAAAAGAGTTCATGAAAGTGACTTTCGAGAAGAAGAAAATCCTCGCCGAAAACGCTGTCACAGGCCAAGGCTTGCCCACTTATGGCACGCAAGTGCTGATGAACGTGATCAACGAAGTGGGCGCATTGCCCACGCGCAATCACCGCAACAATCAATTTGAAGACGCAAAAGCCATTTCCGCAGAAGCTATGGCCACGCCGCGCGAGACAGATGGCAAAAAGCCCTTGGTCACCAACCAAGCCTGCTTCGGCTGCACGATTGCCTGCGGCCGCATTCAAACGATTGACAAAGACCACTTCACCGTACAAAACAAGCCGCAATACTGGGGCGCATCGGGCGGCTTGGAATACGAAGCCGCTTGGGCGCTCGGCGCGGCCAATGGCGTGAAAGATCTGGATGCACTGCAATATGCCAATGTGCTTTGCAACGAAGAAGGCATTGATCCAATCAGCTTTGGCACGACTGTGGGTGCGGTGATGGAGCTCTACGAGATGGGCGTGCTCACCAAAGAGCAGCTGGGTATTGAAGCGCCCTTTGGCTCCGCGCAAGCGCTGGCTTTCTTCGCTGAAGAGACGATCTATGGCCGAGGCTTCGGCAAAGAAATCGGCCAGGGCTCCAAGCGCCTCTGCGCCAAATATGGTCATCCCGATCTTTCCATGAGCAGCAAAGGCCAAGAATTCCCAGCGTATGACGGGCGCGGCATTCAGGGCATCGGCTTGGCCTACGCCACCAGCAATCGCGGCGGCTGCCATCTGCGCGGCTACACGATTGCCTCTGAAGTGCTCGGCATTCCTGTGAAAACCGATCCGCTGGAGCACGAAGGCAAACCAGAATTGGTCAAAGCTTTCCAAGATGCCACAGCCGCTTTCGATTCATCCGGCCTCTGCGTCTTCACCACCTTCGCTTGGGGCTTGGCTGATCTCGCGCCGCAAATGCAAGCAGCATGCGACACCGGCTACACCACCGAAGAGCTAGAGAAAATCGGCGAGCGCATCTGGAACATGGAGCGCGAATTCAACAACGCTGCAGGCTTCACGCATCTGGATGACACGCTGCCAAAACGCCTGCTCACCGAGCCCGCCACCAGCGGCCCGACCAAAGGCAAAGTGAGCGAGCTGGCCAAAATGCTGCCCAAGTATTACGAAGTACGCGGCTGGGATCCAGAAGGCCGGCCTACGGCTAAGACTAAGGAACGCTTAGGCTTGTGATCTCGTGCAGCAGGGTTGGCTTCTTGGCCGGCCCTGCTGTGAACAAAAGGTCTAGGTAACGCGAAAAACGCAAAAAGGACGCGAAAAGCGCGAAAAATTCTTGAATATTTTTCGCGCTTTTTTCTTTCTTTCGCGTTTTTCGCGTTACCTAGCATGCATTTAGATTGAGGAAAACATATGCACCACATCATCATCGGAGCAGGCCCAGCGGGCGTGATTGCGGCTGAGACCATTCGCCGAAAAGCGCCGCAAGACGAGATCACGATGATTGGCGATGAAAAAGAAACGCCGTATTCGCGCATGGCGATTCCGTATCTGCTGGTTGGCAACATCGAAGAGCAGGGCACGTATTTGCGCAGAAGCGCCACACACTATGAAGATTTGAAGATAAATCGCGTGTTAGCCGGCGTAAAGTCTGTGCACGTTGCTACTAAAAAGATAGTGCTTGATAACGGTAATGAGCTGAGCTTTGACACGCTGCTGATCGCCACCGGCTCGCATCCCATCAAGCCGCCCGTGCCCGGCATCGATTCTGCTGGTGTACATAACTGTTGGACTTTGGAAGACGCGCGCAACATCATGAAGCTAGCCAAGCCGGGCGCGAAAGTGTTGCAGCTGGGCGCAGGCTTTATTGGCTGCATCATCATGGAAGCGCTGGCCGCGCGCGGCGTGGAGCTTAGCGTGGTGGAGATGGGCGACCGCATGGTGCCGCGCATGATGGGGCCTACAGCAGGCGGCATGATCAGCGAATGGGTGCAATCTAAAGGCGTGAAGGTTTATACCGGCACGCGCGTGGAGGCCATCACGTCAGGTGCACCGGGCACACCACTGAAAGTCAAGCTGTCCAACGGCACCACGATGGAAGCCGATCTGGTGATCAGCGCAGCGGGCGTGCGCCCGGCCATTGGCTTTTTAGAAGGCAGCGGCATCACCTGCTTGCTTGGCGTGTTGACCGATGAGCATTTGCAAACCAATATCCCCGGCATCTTTGCGGCAGGCGATTGCGCTGAAGCTTTTGACAAAGTCAGCGGCAAAACCATCGTGAGCGCGATTCAGCCCAATGCAGCCGAGCAAGCTCGTGTGGCCGCGATCAACATGGCAGCTTTTGCGCATGGCCGCAAGGCGCAGGCCAATCTGCGCGGCGTCACGCAGATCAACGTGCTAGATACACTGGGCATGATCTCGACGAGCTTCGGCGATTGGCAAGGCCGCCCGGGTGGCGAGCATGTAGAGATCACAGATGCAGGCCAAGGCCGCCACCTGAGCCTGCAATTTCAAGGAGACGTGCTGGTCGGCTGCAACAGCGTCGGCTGGACGGATCACGTCGGCGCCATGCGCGGCTTGGTAGAGGGGCAAATTCAGTTGGGCGAATGGAAAGACAAACTCAAAGCTGATCCCACCCAACTCATGGCCGCTTATATTGCTACGGCGCAAGGGCAAAATGATTGGAGCGGCGCAGCGGATGTTTCTCGGCGTGGGCGCTAGGCATCAATGAGCTTGAATAAAACGCCACGACACTAGGTAACGCTAAAAACGCGAAAATGACTCGAAAAGCGCAAAAATAAAAGCAAAATTTGGCTGTTTCTTTTTTTGCGTTTTTCGCGTACTTTTAGTGTTTTTCGCGTTACCTAGTATGGTCGCTCGCCGATACCGCATCAGTAAACCGAGTATTCATGAAAATAACCCTCAAGCTTTTCGCCTCCCTTACCGATTATTTGCCTCTTAATGCCCGCCGCAGCAACATCGTCGAGCTCGATGTGAGCGAAGGCGCAAGCATCCTACAAATCATCGAGCCCTTCGGCTTGCCCATGAAGCTCGTCCATCTCGTCCTCGTCAACGGCCACTACATCAACCCAGAAAACCGCGCTACGCGCACCTTGGTGGAAGGCGACGTGCTCGCCATCTGGCCTCCGATTGCTGGTGGGTAGGCAGGCGGTTAATCGGGCACTCAATGCGTCATAAATAGAGCTGTCAACTCCGTGAATACATAGCCAATTAAAGCTTCAATCACTATAAAATATATAGCAAACTATCTATATACAACGGGTGAAAATGGCCTTTTTTAATCACAAAAACGATGCAAAGTCACTACCCAGAGCAATTTGACCGCGAGATGGGTTGCACCGAAGTTGAATGGCTAGGCTGGCTTCCCGCAGCGATTGGCGATGTGCAGTGGCAGCAAAAATCTGGCAGCGCACATGCGCAGCTTGAAGGCGGCCGCCTAAACATCTTTTGGAAAACAGGCGAGCCCCGCCGCATCGCTCTTTTCAATATTCCCCGCCTCCATGTGAAATTCGAATTCACTGGCTTAGATGATGTACAACGCTACACCTTCATGAAACGCTTCGATCTCTATATGCAGCGCGGTGGGGGATAGTTAAGTTTGAGCGACGGAAACTCAGACTTAGGTTCGACTGGATTGCGTCATCTCAAGCTGTCTTGATGCCCTCTTAGAGTATTGCTGTCCGTTCAGCTAATTAGGCCAGTTTGAAAGGCAGCGCGCGCAAGCGCTTGCCGCTGATGGAGGCAATGGCGTTTGAAATGGCAGGTGCAACGGTTGGTATGCCGACTTCGCCAACACCGCCGGGATTGTTGTCAGTCGGCAGGACTTTGACGTTAACGCGTGGCACTTCGTTGGCTCGTATCACTTGATAGTCGTGAAAATTGCTCGCCTGAAATTCACCATTAACGATAGTGAGCTTTTCTTTCAACGCTGCAGAGACGCCCCAGACTGCGCTGCCTTCGATTTGGCGCGCGATGTTGCCGGGTTGCAATGCGATGCCGCAATCGACCGCGCTCCAAATCTCATGCACGACGATATTGCCGCCGTTGACTGAAACATCCACGATCATGGCGCAGTGTGAATTCCAGATATCAGAGTAGGCCAAGCCGAGTGCACGGTTGCCATTGGCTCTGCCGCCATTCCATTTGGCCATGGCAGCGACTTCGCGGAGCACGGCTTGCGCGCGAAGCTGCTTGGAGAGTAGGCCGATGCGGTATTCAAGCGGATCTTTGTTAGCGTTGCGTGCCAATTCGTCGATCATGGATTCAATGGCGAATTTGGTGTAACCACCGCCTACGCCGCGCCAAAAACCTGCATCGATGCCGCGCTGCTCTCGCAGATACTGCGCGAGGTGATTGTCAACGCCGTACTTCATTTCAAAGCCTTCGCAAACTGGCTCATCTTTTCCGCCTAAGCTGGCAAAGAAATCAGGTGCGAAGCGGCTCATGATGGATTCGCCGATCATTTTGTGTTTGAAGGCAACGAGATTGCCTTGGGCATCGACACCGGCAGTGATCTGCTGCGCCATCATCGGGCGCAATTTATCACCCGCCACATCGTCTTCACGGCTCCACACCGCTTGCACCGGTGTGCCCGGCATGGCTTTGGCCAAGAGCACTGCATCGAGCACAAAATCAACCTCGATGCGCCGGCCGAAAGCGCCGCCCATCAATGGGATGTGTACCGTGATGTCTTCCGGCTTGAAGCCGCCAAGCGGCGAGCTGGATATACCGATCACTGTAGTGGCTGCTTGGGAAGGCGCCCATACCGTGAGCTTGCCATCGCGCACAACGGCTGTGGCGTTCATCGGCTCTAGGCACACATGCGATACATGCTCGGTGGTAAATGTGGCATCAAACCGCTTGGCGGCTGTCTTCAAAGCATTCTCGGTATCGCCATGAGTGGCCATCGCAACGCCGTTGTCCGTTGGATTTTTTGCCCGCGCGACGAACTCAACCATCGCTTTATCCGAAGAATAGCTGCGGGCTTTGGCGGTGTTGGTCCACGTGGCATTCAGCACGCGCTTTGCTTTAAGTGCAGCCCAAGTGTTGTCTGCGACCACGGCAATGCCGTAGGGCAGGCGCACGACGCTTCGCACACCCTTGATGGCTTTGGCTGCGGCTTCATCAAATGAGACGGGCGTTTCGCCTTGCACAGGCGGGCGCAACACGGAGGCATAGAGCATGCCCGGTTGGCGTTGATCGATGCCATATTTGGCTTGGCCCGTGACCTTTTCAAAGCCATCGACGCGTGGTAAATCTTTGCCAAGCAAGCGGAAGTTGGCGGATTTTTTGAGCTGCGATTTGTCAATCACGGGCATCGTCGCGGGCGCTGTGGCGAAGGCTGCAATCTCGCCATACGTCATTCGCTTGCCGCTGGCGGCATGCACGCAGGCATGAGGCGCGGTGGTCACCTGATCCGCAGGCACACCCCATTTTGAAGCTGCATTGGCAATCAACACGGCTCGGGCTTGCGCGCCCGCCATGCGCATGGGCTCCCAATAGCCTTGCGTGGTGCGCGATGCACCTGTGATCATGGCCCCGCCAAACATCGGGTTGCCGATCACTTTCGCGTTGCCCGCCGCTTGCACTACGGCTGACACCACTTTGCACTGCGCCCAATCCAAATCCATCTCTTCGGCAAGGATGAGCGGCAGGGAGGTCATGACACCTTGACCGAATTCAGATACGGGAGAGGTGAGCGTGACGACGCCATCAGAGCCAATGTTCATCCATAGGCTGGGCGAAAAGTTAGCGTTTGATGCGCTGGCTTTAGTTTCACTGAGTGCGCAACCCGTAAAGCTGATCGCTACAGAAAATGCGCCTGCGCCTACTAAGAAGCTGCGGCGGGATTCGTTCGAGAGGGATTGAATGGTGTTCATCTTTGGCCTCACGCTGTTTTCGCAGCACGCTCAACGGCCGCGATGATTTGGTTGTACGTTCCGCAGCGGCAAATATTGCCCGCCATGTGCTCCACGATTTGCGCACGAGTGGGCGATTTGTTTTTTGCCAGCAGCGCTGCAGCCTGCATGATTTGCCCGCTTTGGCAATAGCCGCATTGCGGCGCTTGCTCCAGAATCCAAGCTTTCTGCAAGGCATGATCGCCTTTTTCTGAGAGCCCTTCAATTGTGGTAATTTTTTTACCCGCCACGGATGAGGCTGGCGTGACGCAGGAGCGCACAGGCTCACCATCCACATGCACTGTGCACGCACCGCATTGCGCCAAGCCGCAGCCAAATTTGGTGCCGGTCATGTTCAGGGTATCTCTCAGCACCCAAAGCAGGGGCGTGTCGGGCTCAGCGTTGATAGATACGGATTTACCGTTCACAGTGAGTTGGGTCAAGATGATTCTCCATTCGTTTAACAGGTGCGGGTTGAAGTGTTTCCAGCCTTGTTAAAAGCTATGGCTGGCCTAGGTTTGCTATTGTTTTATTTAGAAATGCAGCAATGCACAATCATGCTTGCCCAGTAGATGCTTGTCTTGCCAAATCCTCTTGAAGATGTGCTCAATTCTGTGTATGTCAGTAGAGACACCATGCCTGTTTCTCGCCTACGACGCGCTAATTCGCACTAATGTGCATCAGTATCTGGCGGCATCTGCACTCGGTGCCAGGCCGAATTTCCGGCTGTAGTCGCGGCTGAAATGCGCAGGGCTTTCGTAGCCCACGGCGAATGCGGCATCAGAGACGGCATGGCCCATTTCTGTCAACAAGGTTTTGGCTTGAATCAGGCGAAGATCCTTTTGAAACTGAAGTGGTGTGGTGCACGTCACGTCTTTGAAGTGTTTGTGAAAAGACGAATCGCTCATGGCTGCGACCTTCGCCAGCTCCGATACCCGCAGTGGCGTGCGATATTCGGATCTCAATTGCCCAATGGCTTTTGCAATGCGGCTCGCATAGCTGTCTGCCACAAGAAGGTTGCGCAGGTTTTGTCCGATAGATGAGAGCAAAAGGCGATAGTGGATTTCTCGCAGGATCAAGGGCCCGATCACCTTGGCATCCAGTGGCTTGTCCATCAATTGGACGTATCGCAAAAACGGTTCAAGCCAAGTGGTTTCCGCAAATTCCACAGAGAGCGATCTCACCTGCGCATCGGGTGGCGGCAAATCGGCCATTTGCTCATAGAGACTGCGAATCAGTTGCACATCAAGAAACAGTACCAAAGAGAGATAGGGCTCGCTGGCGCTGGCCTGCGTGATGCGAGAGACCACGGGAAGCTCATGGCTGACAATCAACGCTTTTCCGGGACTTAAGCGAACCGTTTGATCGCCAATGCTCGCCGTCTTGCTGCCTTGGAGAATTAAGCACAAAGCAGGCTCATAGACTGAGACTTCTATTTCGCTCGGTGCGTCATAGGAGTAAGCAGCGAGCCTGTTCAAAGCTTGGTGGTTATTGCCGTTCTCGCCGTGGTATCGGGTCGTGAGCTCCGTGATGCGGGAAAGATCCATGCGTTACTCCTTGGCTTTTTTCTTAGCATTTAATGCTAGCAGGGACTGTCAAGCAATGCACCAAAAAATGCGCTGATTTGGAGGAATTGGCATGAGGTATGGAGAATATGACTCATGAGACTCAGCGCACTTAGATAGCATGGTGCTCATTCTTCATCGTTCAAAGCAGAGAGCTTTCTATGTCTTCTATTCAGTCACAGTTTCTTGATTTCACCACCCACCACGCCAAATACGCAGCCATTGACCCAACATCAACTTTGAAAGACAGCGCGAAAGATAAGGTCATCTTCATCTCCGGTGCATCGCGGGGTATCGGGCAAGCCACAGCGGTGGCTTTCGCGCAAGCGGGGGCGAAAGCCGTCTATTTAACTGCGCGGTCAGAGGATGCTTTGCGAGAGACGAGAGCTTTGGTCAGCCAAGCCAACTCGCAAACGCAGTGCAGCTTTTCGGTTTGCGATGTCACCGAGGCGAAAGAGGTTGAAGCGGCAGTCGTGCAATGCGTAGCGCAATTCGGCGGGATCGATGTGGCCGATGCCAATGCTGGTTTCCTTGGGCCTTGGGTGAAGATCGGTGAGTCTGATCCGACCAGTTGGTGGCGCAACTGGGATGTCAATGTGCGCGGTGCTTACCATGTGGCTCGGTTCACTTTGCCTCATCTCATCGCATCAGCTTCGAGGCGAGCCGCTGAGGGCAGAAGCGGTGGACATTTGATTTTGCTGTCATCAGTTGGCGCGCAGTTGTTGATGCCGGGTGCGTCAGATTATCAAACCTCAAAACACGCGCTCAACCGTCTTTGCGAATTTGTGCAAGTGGATCATGGCGACCAAGGCATCAAGTGCTTTGCCCTGCATCCGGGCGGTGTTTCTACCGAACTTGGGCTGAACATGCCACAAGCCCTGCATGCTTATCTGGTTGATAGCCCAGATTTACCCGCCAGTTTCGCTGTCTGGCTCTGCTCAGGCCAAGCGGATTGGGCTAAGGGACGCTATCTGAGCGCTAACTGGGATGTTGAAGAACTGCTATTGCGCAAGGAAAAGATCTTGCAAGGAGATCTCTTGGTGAACCGACTGCGCGCGAAACACATCTGAGTTTATTGATTCAAAATGGCTTCTATGGAAAACCTAGACGTATTAGTCCTCCGCCAATTGCGCGATTGGCGCTTAGCGGGTAGACACGCTCTGCTGGCCACCGTAGTGCGCACTTGGGGTTCATCGCCTCGGCCTGTGGGCTCGATCATGGCGCTTTGCGAGAGTGGGGCGGTGGTGGGGTCAGTGTCTGGCGGGTGTATTGAGGATGATTTGATTGATCGGTTTACCAAAGCCTATTCGAACATTTCTTCGGGCGTGCTCAATCCGAATGGTGAGCGGAGCATTCCCGGCATGGAGCGCACCATTCCCTCCGGCCCGCCGCAGTTCATCAAATATGGCATCAGCGCGGATGAGGCGCATCAGTTTGGGCTGCCTTGCGGGGGCACGCTGGAGCTGTTGCTGGAGTTTGATCCGGATGCGGCGCTGCTTGTCCATTTGGTGGCGTCGCTGGAGGCGGGGCGCTTGATGCGGCGCACGGTGGATTTAGCCAGTGGTGCGGTGACTCATAAAGAAAGTACCGGGCCGCAGGAGCTGGCCGTGAACGCGCAGCAGCTCTCCAACACCTTCGGCCCGGAATACCGCATGCTGCTGATTGGCGCGGGGCAACTGGCGGAGTATTTGGCCACGATGGCGCTGTTCAATGGCTTTGCGGTGACGGTGTGTGATCCCCGCAATGAGTATCGCGGCGCATGGAGCGTGCAGCAGGCCAAGCTCGTCACCCAGATGCCGGATGACGTGGTGAAAGCCTTCCGGCCAGACAGCCGCAGCTGCATCATCGCGCTCACGCATGATCCCAAGCTGGATGATCTGGCGCTGCTCGAAGCGCTAGAGACCCCCGCTTTCTACATCGGCGCCATCGGCAGCCGCCGCAACAATGCTCTGCGCCACGCCCGCATGAAAGAGCATTTTGAGCAGACGGATGCGAGCCTAGCGCGCCTGCGCGGCCCGATTGGCATCTATATCGGCAGCAAGATGCCGAGCGAAATCGCCGTCAGCATCATGGCCGAAATCCTCGCTGTAAAAAACGGCGTGAAACTGCCGCGCGAGATCGAAGTGGCGCTTGCGAAGGATGAGTTGGAGATCTTGCCTAACGATGCGGATAGCGCTTTGGTGTGCCAGCGGCTGCGCTGATTCGTTATTTGCTTACTATTAATTTGGTAGCACTCCGCGCAGATTCTATGCCGGCGATATGCCAAAAATGCTTATAAAAACTCGCTAGAGGCTGTTCAACACTTGCTCAGCTTGCGCTAGCTTCTGCATCAACTCTGCAAACGCTGGCGGCTCGGTCATAAACATGGGGCGCATGGTGGCGTAATCTTGCGCGAGCGCTGGCCAGCGGTATTGGGGCGGCACGAGTTTGAAGCTACCGATTTTTGCGCTGTTGTAATTGGCCCATGCTGAGGCAAAGTAGCGGCTTTTATGCAGAGCGACATCAGCGAGCAAATAAAGACGTGCTAACCCAGAAGTACACGCTGAGTCTTGCTGCCAGAGCGCTGCGAAATCTGAGTAATGCCTTGCAAAACGATCCCGCACGGGCTGATGCTCTGGGCGGTGATATTCCGCATGGAGGATGGTCGCTTTCTCCCAAAAGGTGCGGGCAATATCGAGCACGACGACTGGAGACATCAGATCAGTAAAAGAGTTTTCAGGCAACACGCTGGCGAGCATCGTGCGCGCTGTGGCTCGAATGGCGGGCTGTTGATTGGTGAGTGAGCCAAATTCGAGTTTGATGCGCTTGGCGATGTAGCTGCTGGTCTGTGGCGTGACACTGGGGTAGTTGAACCACAGATTGGGTGTGCCTGCGTTGCTATCGATCTCGTAGCTGAGTCGGCTTGCGTCAAGTGGGCTTGATCCCAGAGCGGACGCAATCTCGGCTTCTAAAACAGGTTGCAAGCGTTGCACGAATTGTTCGCTCGCTCGTGCTAGCTCTTCCATGCGCTTGCGCCTTTTGCTGGCTGAGGGCGCATCGTTGAAATAGCTTTCTTCAAACGCCAAGGCCTTCGGCAGGATGGCCAGATCGATGTCTTCAGAGAATCTGCTGATCGTGCCAAACACCATGGAAAGCGATGTGCCGCCTTTGAACTGCAATTGCCCCGCAAGCGTGGGCATAGCAAACAAGCGCCCGAGCAGCCAGCCGACCCAGAAATCTTTCTCCACAATCAAAGCCGTTAAGCGCAAACGTGTGGCAGCTTCCTCGATCACGATCAGGCGCTCCGCCGGGCTTTGCAAAGCAAAGCTGGCTTTGTTTGCCGTCATGCTTTCTTTTCCTTGGGTTGATTGGCAATATGGCGCAAAAATGGGTGCATCCACACTGGAGCAAGCGGCAAATCTTTGAGCAATTGGGCGCGTTGTTTGAGTGGCAGCATTTTCTGCAAATGCGCGACGCGCTCCATGCTGACGTGCGCTTTGCCAAGCCCGCGCAATGCAGCAAACACCAGATGGCTTGATTTTGTGGCTGCTGTGACACGTCTTGGCGAGCGATGCTTGAATGCGATTTCAAGCTTGCCCACTTTCAACACACGGCTCGGGCCATTGGTTTCGTAAATAGGTTTGGCAACCACTTGTTCGCTTAAGCCCAGTAAATTCGTTGCATCGACATCGAGCGGCTGAACAACGATGCCATCGCGCCGTGCCACAGCTTGAACCAGTGCATCCGTTGATGGGCTCAACTCGCCGAGCAATGGGTGATTGCGCGGCACGTCATACAGGCCGCGAGCAACACGTCGTAGCGTGCCCGCGCGCACCATGCGCGAGAGCGCCATGCCGACTGCATGCGGTGTGCCCAAATCCAAAAAATCTGCTGGCGTATAGACCTTGGCTGGCTCTTTGCGATTGAGGCGCGCAATGCGCTGAGCCAAGAGCCGCGAAAGTGTGGCTGCTGGCGCGGTGGAAGATTTGGCGCCTGGTTTCTTAGCGAGTATGCTGAGCATCGCTAGATTTTGAATGAATTTTGTTAAAAATACAAGGTATTTTATTTAACAAAATAAGAATACATTCTCGTTCATCGCTTTAGAGAGATTCATGAGCATATTTGCCACAAATATCAGCTTCTTTTCGTGGCAAAAATCTTTATAGTTTCATCGACTCGCCCAACAGCTCCGCGTATTCCTCACGCGAAGCGATGCGGGGGTTCATTTTGTGGCAATGATCGGCGACTGCGCCGTCGATGATTTTCTCGTAAAGATCGGTGGTGACGCCCATGTCATTCAAGCCTTTGGGCAGGCCTAGGCGATGCACCATGTCTGCCAAGGCGGGGGCGACATCGCTGCCGGATACGAGATTCATGGCGTGTGCCATGCGGCTCAAGCGGTCTTCTTTTTGTACGGTTTCTGCGCTCGCGTTGAAGCGCACCACGGCGGGGAGAAACATGGCGTTGAGTGTGCCGTGGTGCAAGCGGGGATTCACGCCGCCTAGGCTGTGCGAGAGGCTATGAACGCAGCCTAAGCCTTTTTGGAAGGCCATCGCGCCTTGCATGCTGGCGCTCATGAGGTGGAAGCGGGCTTCTGCATCTGCGCCGTTTTTGGTGGCGCGCTCGATGTGTGCCCAGCCTCGGCGCAGGCCGTCTAGGGCGATGCCGTCTGCGGGCGGGTTGAAGCTGGGGGCTAAGAAGGTTTCGATGCAATGCGCTATCGCATCCATGCCGGTGGCGGCAGTGAGTTGCGGGGGCAGGCCCAGCGTGAGCTGCGGATCGCAAATGGCGGCTTTGGGGACGAGATGCCAACTGTGGAAACCTAGCTTGCGGCCATCTTCCACAATCAGGATCGCTCCGCGCGCAACTTCGGAGCCTGTGCCGCTGGTGGTAGGCACGGCGATGATGGGGGCAACGCGCTCTGAGATGCGCGGCGAGCCACCTTCGATGGTGGCGTAGGTTTTGAGCGAGCCTTCATGCGTGGCGATGATGGCAATACTGAGCCTGTCCCCGAAGTGTGGACACCAAAGAAAGTGACTGCTGAAACAGTTGTACAGCCTGTGCAATCATAACAATGATGAAATTTCTATGGCTT
>JAYUSD010000154.1:0-83224 GCA_043755865.1 Variovorax sp.
GCTTTAACGCAGTCAAAATCGAACTGACTTTCATTCTGCAAAGTTAGCAGAAAACCGTAATGTTGCATGAGGGTGAATGCTTCGCTCAACCCGCTCGCCAGCCACGCGACGCGCCCGAAAAAGCCGAGGATGGCGCCTTTCTGTCGTGTAGCGTTCCCAAGCGCAAGCGGGGAGCTGCGACCTTTTGTAGTGTTCGGTACTTGGTCCGGCGCGGCCAGCCAAGCGCGGATTGCTACAAAAGACAAGCAGCTCCCCGCTTGCGAGTCGAGTGCAACACAAAAGAAAGGTCTCGGCTTTTTCGGGCACGTCGCGTGGCAGGCGAGCGGGCGGCGTGAAAGTAAAACAGTTGCAAAAGGGCTGGGTTGCGAAGAGCAAGTGGCATCAAATGGCAAATTTCAGAAAATTATATAAAATGGCAATTACTTAATTTATTGGAATTCACCATGAATCTAGCTTCCAACCTATCTAATGGCAGAGTAGTCATCCCCGTGTCGCTGCGCACACAGCTTGATTTGCATGATGGCGATCAGCTGATTTGGTCGGCTCGCAATGGAGAATTGGTGGCGACCACGCGGCGTGCGCAGCTTGAGAAAGCGCAGGCGATGTTTCAGAAGTTTGCGCCTCAAAACTCGCCTTCGCTGGCCGATGAATTGATTGCTGAGCGCCGCAAAGAAGCGAAGAGAAAATGAGCAAGGTGACTGTGCTTGATGCGTCTGCAATCATCGCTTTTTTGCAAGGCGAGCCGGGCTCAGAGATCGTGGGGCAGGCTTTGCATTCGCAGAGTTGTGTTGTTAGCGCGGCAAATCAAGCTGACGTCATTGCCAAAGCAATAGATCGCGGCGCTGAGCCAGACGCTATCAAAACGATCTTGGCAGATTTGGCTTATCAAGTGGTGGATATCCCCGTGGGCGATGGCGAGCAGGCTGGTTGGATGCGGGGCCAGACGCGAAGCAGTGGCCTGAGCTTGAGTGATCGTTTGTGCCTTGCTCTTGCCCAGCGTTTGAAAGCACGGGTTTTGACAGCCGATCGCGCTTGGCTGGGCGTCAGCAAGACTTTAGGGCTCGATGTTTGCTGCATTCGTCCGCCAGCGCACTGATAGAAAAGCGGTTCTGTTTCTAGTTCTTGGGTTGGGCCCCAATTTTTAAGCAATATCATTGATTGGCCGGCGTATTTGTTGCGTAGAATGCTACGAATTTAATAGTAGGCAACAACGCGCCAACCAACTTCATCCGCTACGCGATGGGTCTGAAAAAACGAAGCCTTTCTTCGGTTGAGCGCGGCAAACCACGTTATTAAAACCACAGAGATCGCAGCTCGGCGCTTGCGAGTCGAGCGGTGCGCGTTAGAAAGGCCTCGGCTTTTTCGGGCACGTCGCGTGGCAGGCGAGCGGGCGGCTTGAAGGCGGAGCAGATGAGTGCAAACCGGGTGGTAAAGCGCAAATATGGCGTCTTCAAAAATTCATTACAATACTAACATTAGTAAGGAATCAACATGTCTGAATCCACTCTCACATTCAAAGGCCAGACCACCGTTCCGCAGCCCATACGCGATGCGCTCAGTGTGACGGCAGGCGCGAAGCTGCTTTGGAATCTCATGCCTGATGGCACGATCATTGTGCGGGCGAAAAACAAATCTATCCTTGATCTTGCTGGGATGCTTGTGCCGCCGAAATCGCTTAAAGGTAAAAAGGTCAGTACTGATTCGATGAACGCTTGGCACTGATTCAACGTTCATGGCCTCGCTTGACACCAATATCCTCGTGCGCTTTTTGGTGCGCGATGATGAGAGACAATTTGCCTCTGCGCAAAAGCTGATACGCGCTGCTATTGCTGCTGGTGAAACACTTTTCGTGCCGATCACGGTGGCTCTGGAGTTGGAATGGTTGTTGCGCTCAAACTTCAAATTTAGCAAAGAGGAAGTCACGCATACGCTATCTCAATTGCTCGCGACTTCAGAACTGTCGTTTGAATCCGAGGCAGCCTTTGAAGTTGCGCTGGCTTTGTATAAAAAGGGCAGCGCAGATTTCTCTGACTGCATGCACACAGCGTTGGCGCATGCTGCTGGCGAAAACCCGCTATGGACTTTTGATCGTGCGGCATCAAAGATTGACGGTGCGAAATTATTGGTTTGAATTTAGGTGGGTGATAAAACAGCATCTCTTCAGGTTGAGAAGCATGGCGGACGGTCTATCCGCTAGCGTGTATCCTTGAGGCATGAGAGAAATTTTTGATGCTTTTTGGCGGGCTGCAGCTTATTGCCTCCATCCGCGCGTGATCGCGCTATCCCTCGTGCCTTTGGTGTTGATGGTGGCTCTTGCGGCAGGCTTTGGCTACTTTTTCTGGGACACTGCGATTGCGCAGGTCAACGCTGGGCTGCTGAGCAGTGATTGGCTCTCGCGCGGGATTGGCTGGTTGGAGGGCATGGGTTTTGGGGGACTGAAGGCTGCGATTGCACCGCTGATCATCGTGCTTGCTGCCACGCCGGTTGTGGTGATTGGCTCACTTTTGTTTGTCGCATTTCTCATGACGCCGGCGATGGTCTCGCTGGTGGCCGAAAGACGCTTTGACAAGCTGGAGCGCAAAAAGGGCGCGGGGATGTTTGCCAGCGTGATGTGGTCGTTGGGCGCTGTGTTGATTGCGGCTGTGGCGCTTTTGGCTTCTGTGCCGCTGTGGTTTATCCCGCCGCTGATTTTGATCATTCCGCCGCTTATTTGGGGCTGGCTCACGTATCGCGTGATGGCGTTTGATGCGCTGGCTGAGCATGCCAGCGCTGAGGAGCGGCGCACGGTTTTGAAGAGACATCGCATGCAGCTGCTGGGCATGGGCGTGGTGGCGGGCTACCTTGGCGCTGCGCCTACGCTGCTGTGGGCATCGGGCGTGGTGTTTTTGGCGCTCGCGCCGTTTTTGATCATTGGCGCGATTTGGATTTACACGCTGGTGTTTGCGTTTTCATCGCTATGGTTTGCGCATTTTTGCTTGGATGCGCTTAACAGGCTGCGTGCGGAGAGTTTGCTGGCTAACACGGAGATTTTTAAGCCAAAAGCTGAGGTAGCCGGCATATCACCTGCGCCAAGCGCTCCTGATTTAATAGCGCAGCAAAAGCCTTTGTTCCCTTCGGGCATCACTGATGTAAGCCCTAAAAGACTTCCATGACATCTCCTGTTCCTCGCTTTCATCTCATCATCGTCGGCGACGAAATTCTCTCTGGCAAGCGCCAAGACAAGCATCTCTCCAAAGCAATCGAGCTGCTCGCGGCGCGCGGCTTAGCGCAGAGTAGCGCTGAGTATGTGGGTGATGATCCGCAGCGGATCACGGCTGTGCTCAAGCGCGCTTTTATGGCATCCGCAGAGCAGGGTGACATCGTGTTTTCCACCGGCGGCATTGGTGCTACGCCCGATGACCACACGCGCCAATGTGCAGCTAAGGCGCTGGGCCGCGAGCTGGCTTTGCATCTGCAAGCCGCCGATTTGATCAGAGAACGCATGCAAGATGTGGCGAAAGAAAACGGCACTGCTTATGAGCCAGATCGGCCAGACAACATCCATCGTCTAAACATGGGCGTGTTTCCCGCTGGAGCGCAGATCATCCCCAATCCGTATAACAAGATTGCCGGCTTCAGTTGTGGGCATGTTCATTTCTTCCCCGGCTTCCCTGTGATGGCTTGGCCGATGATGGAGTGGGTGCTGGATACGAAATACAAGCATTTGCACCGCGCCATCTCAATCCAAGAGAAATCAGTCATCGTGATGGGCGCGATGGAGGCCATGCTCACGCCGCTGATGGAGCAGATTGAAGCGGCGCATCCGGGCATCAAAGTTTTCAGCTTGCCCAGTGTGGATCATCCGCAATACGGGCGGCATATTGAGCTGGGCGTAAAGGGCGCAATCGGCTTGGATGCGCCGTATGCGCAATTGCTTGCTGGGCTGAAAGTTTTCGGAGTCACCTTGGGCCCTGAGCTGACTCGCTAAAGCTGATACTCTGCAATGATGTCAAATATTCAACGCCCTGCCATCGAAGTCGCCGTCACGATGCGCAAAGAGCGCTTGACGGGCGCTGCCGCGCGTTGGCTTGATTGGCGCTGGAAGCTGCATGATGTGGCGGTGGACGATGGCGGCTTCGGCACGGAGCCGCGCTGCTTGCATAGCGACAATGACGGCGCGCATTGGCTCTTTCCCGCGATGCGCGTAGAGCTGTATCGCGACGATACGGAAGGCTATTATTTGAATTCCACCACCGAGCAGCCTTGTTGGTTTGTGATGTGGCGCATGGAAGAAGAGCTGGGTTTCTCGGATGAATTGATTGCCGTGCCGCAAGCCGTGAGCCTGAGCTACAACGATGCTGGCCGTTGGCTCGACAGCCAAGAGACGGTGGAGCAATTGCCTTGCCCGCAAGACGTGGCTGCTTGGATGGCTGAGTTTGCGCAAGACAACTTTGCCACGGAGCCGAAAAAGCGCAAGCGGCCTGAGAGCTTCAAAAGACTAGAAGATCGGTTTGGCAACCCAGCGATGATCAGTGCGGGGCCGAAATACGGCGCAGGAGCCAACGATGGCGCCGGATAAACCCATTCAACCAACATCGGAAGAAGGCGGCTTTCTTTCGCGTTGGTCGCAACGTAAACAGGCTTTGAGCAAAGGTGTGGAGCTGGCTGAGCCGCGTTTGCCAGTCAAACCTGCGGTAGCTGTAGATTTGAAGCAAAAAGAGCATATCGCCGGCGTAAATACTGCGCAGAGTGCTCCTGATTTGATAGTGGCGCCACAAAACACAGAAGCGCCTGTTGAGCTGCCACCGCCTCCCACAATGGAAGATGCGCACGCACTCACGCCGCAATCAGATTTCAAACCCTTCATGCGAGCCGATGTGTTGCCGGGTGTGAAAAACGCCGCGATGAAGCAGCTCTTCAAAGACCCGCATTTCAACGTGATGGACATGATGGACATCTACGTTGACGATTATTCCAAGCCCGATCCATTGCCGCCTGAGATGCTGCGCAAGATGGCTGTGACACAGTTTCTCGGCTTTTGGAAAGAGGAGGAAGAGGAGGCCGAGAAAAAGGCGCTGGCAGAAAAGCAAGCTAGGGAAGATGCGCAAGCTGGGGCTAAGCAATCCGTGGCACAGTCAGAACCAGAATCTATCGCACCCGAGTTAACCGAAGAAAGCCAAGCTGTCGCTCCAAAAGCGATAGCCAGCCAACCCTCACATGACCACCCTGATCTGCAACTGCAACCAGACGATGCCGCTGGACAAAGAGGCGCTGTCCCTAGCGCTGGATGAAGATTTAACGCTGCACACCGCGCTTTGCCGCAGGCAAGCGGCGAGCTTTCAAAAAGCCATCAAAGGCAACGACGATGTGACTGTGGCCTGCACGCAAGAGCAGCGCCTCTTTACGGCTTTAGCTAATGAGACGGAAGGAGCAAGGGCAGGCAACACCTTCCCCATCAAGTTCATCAACATCCGCGAGACCGGCGGTTGGAGCAAAGATGCCTCACAAGCGATGCCAAAAATCGCAGCGCTGTTGGCGCAAGCAAAATTGCCCGAGCCTGAGCCTGTGCCAACCGTGACGTACAAAAGCCAAGGCCGTTTGCTGATCATTGGCGGTCATGCGCAGGCCACACAGCTTGCAGACTTGCTATCCGATACGCTCAGCGTTACTATATTTTTGATAGCACCTCGCGCAGATAATACGCCGGCTATCAGCACTTTTTCTTCACAGGAGCACAAATATCCTGTGCTGGCTGGCAAGATTGATGTGTTAAGCGGTTGGCTCGGTGCATTCAAATTGAATTGGCAGAAAAACAATCCCATCGACTTAGATTTATGCACCCGCTGCAATGCCTGCGTCGTGGCGTGCCCCGAACTTGCCATCACGCAAGATTTCCAAATCGACCTCGGCAAATGCAAAAGCCACCGCTCCTGCGTCAGCGCCTGTGAGACTGCTGGCGCGATTGATTTTGAGCGCAGCTCATCTGAGATGGAAGATGCGTTTGACATCGTGCTCGATTTATCCGATAAGCCTTTGATTGATTGGCATGCCGCCCCGCAGGGCTATTTCACAGATTCCGGCGCTGCCACATTGATCAAGCTGCGCGATATGGTCGGCGAATTTGAAAAGCCGAAATTCTTCACCTACAAGCAAAAAATCTGCGCCCATTCGCGCAACACATCGGTGGGCTGCAATGCTTGCGTGGATATTTGCTCAGCGCACGCGATCACGAGCGAGAAATCGCGCCAACAAATCAAGGTCAACCCCAATCTTTGCATCGGCTGCGGCGCTTGCACCACCGTCTGCCCCACCGGCGCACTGAGCTACGCCTATCCCAAGGCGAGCGAGCAGGGCGCGAAGATCAAATCTCTGCTGAGCACCTACAGCGCTGCCGGCGGCAAAGAGCCAGTTTTGCTCTTGCATAGCCAAGGCGCAGGCGCGCAGCTGATTGAGCAGCTAGGCCGCGCTGCGCAACTGAAAAAAGCGAATGGTGTGCCACACAACGTGATGCCACTGGCTTTGTGGCACACGGCGAGTATGGGGATCGAGGTGTGGCTGTCTGCCATTGCGATGGGCGCAAGCCAAGTTGCCGTGTTCACCACCAGCGAAGAAGCGCCAGATTACTTGCGCGGCCTGCGCGAGCAAATGTCTGTGGCGCAGACTTTGCTGCATGGCCTAGGCTACTCGGGCACACATTTGCAGCTCATTGAAGCCAAGGACGTTGCGGCTTTGGATGCAGCGCTTGCGCGAATCAAAACGACCAAGCAAATCATGCCTGCCAAGCCAGCGCGCTTCGCATTCCCGTCTGAAAAACGCAGTACGCTCGATCTCGCGCTAGATCACTTGATCACGCATGCGCCTGTGTCTCCAGTCCCTGAGCAGATTGAGTTGCCCAAAGCCGCCTCGCCCTTCGGCACGCTGATGATCAACAAAGACACTTGCACGCTTTGCCTCTCTTGCGTGAGTGCCTGCCCGAGCGCTGCCCTGCAAGACAACCCTGAGCGCCCGCAGATCAAATTCATAGAGAAAAATTGTGTGCAATGCGGCCTGTGTGTGCAGACTTGCCCGGAAAACGCGATAGAGCTCCAGCCACGCCTGCTGCTCACCAAGGAGCGCAGCACGAGCCGCGTGCTCAATGAGCAGCCGCCGTATGCCTGCATCCGTTGCGCCAAACCGTTTGGCACATTGAAAGCGATCGAATCCATGCTGGGTAAGCTCGCCGGCCACAGCATGTTTCAAGGTGAGGCGCTTGCGCGACTAAAAATGTGCGGCGACTGCCGCGTGATTGACATGCATTCAGCCAGCAACGAAGCCAAGATTCAAGATATTCCAAGGTAATTCAATAAAAACATGAGTCAAATTTCCACTTTCGACGAAGAGACCGCGCGGGCGGAAGTCTATGGCTTGCTCGCTGCCTTGCTCTATGCGCCGCCCACGCCAGCGCTGCTCGCGCAATTGCGCGTGGCCGTGACGCAAGCGCCGCACGAGGGCGGTTTCTTAGAGGAAAGTTGGAGTGAAGTCGTGGGCGCTGCGCGGCAACACACCGATGCGCAGATTGCATCTGAACATACACAGCTTTTCGGCGGCGTAGGTAAGCCGGAGGTCTATCTGTTTGGCTCGCATTATTTGAGCGGGTTTTTGAATGACAAGCCTGTCGCACGCTTGCGCACAGCTTTGGCAAAACTCGGTATTGAGCGAGATGAGGCCATGAGCGAGACCGAAGATCATTTCGCGTATTGCTGCGAGGTGATGCGGTTTTTGATTGCGGGTGATGATGTGGGTATTTCCAATCTCACGCAGCAAAAAGAGTTTTTTGGCGAGCATGTGCAGCCGTGGGCTTTGCACATGTGTGATGCCTTGCAGGCGCATCATCGGGCCGCCTTTTATGCAAAGCTTGCGGCTTTCATGGGTGCGTTTTTGAATGTTGAAATGCAAGGTTTTGACATGATGGCTTGATGCCATTTCCGCTGCCGCCGTAAGCTGCGCGTAGGCTTGCTTTAAGTGAGCCGAGGGCTAAGTAAAACCCCTAGTCTCCTAGGGCTCAAATAGTCTTGCGTGCCATTGCTAATGCACCAACATGGGTCTATAGTCTGCTATAGAAATCAAAGCAAATCCTTTTTGGAGATAGCCATGGAAAAAGAAGTGAAGGCGCCATCGCGGCGTGGAATGTTGTTCGGCGCGGTTGCGGCGAGCACAGCAGTTGCAGCAATTGTTGCGCTGCCAAAGATGGCGCCGCAAGAGGTGGCTCTGGAGGTCCTCAAGTCAGCGCCAGAAAAAGGCGGCGGCTATCGAGTGACAGCGCATGTACAGCAGTACTACAACACCACTTTGATCTAACTTTCTTTATCGGAGCAACCTATGTTGTTGACCAAAAAATCCTCATCCTCTTCGGTGGGGCAGAGCGCTGGACGTTCTCCATTCGTTCACAACCTCTCGCGCGGCTTGTCGCAAGCGATTCCCACCGTAGATCGCCGTGCATTCTTGCGTCGCTCCGGCTTGGGCGTAGGTGTCGGCATCGCCGCTTCGCAGCTCGTGCTCGTGAAGAAAGCCAAAGCTGCCTCTGGCAACTCGATTGACGGCAGCGGAAAAATCGAAGTCAAGCGCACGGTATGCACGCATTGCTCAGTGGGCTGCGCGATTGATGCTGTGGTAGAGAATGGTGTGTGGACGCGGCAAGAGCCGGTGTTTGATTCGCCAATCAACTTGGGCGCGCATTGCGCCAAAGGCGCTGCGATTCGTGAGCATGGCCACGGTGAATTCCGTTTGCGCTATCCGATGAAGCTAGTCAACGGCAAATACGAGCGCATCACTTGGGACACCGCGCTCAATGAAATCAGCGCCAAGATGCTCGATTTGCGCAAAGCCAGTGGCCCTGACTCACTCTTCTTCGTCGGCTCGTCTAAGCACAGCAACGAGCAAGCCTATTTGCTGCGCAAATGGGTCAGCTTCTTCGGCACGAACAATTGCGATCACCAAGCCCGCATTTGCCACTCCACGACTGTGGCTGGAGTTGCCAACACATGGGGCTACGGCGCCATGACCAATTCGTACAACGACATGCAAAACAGCAAGGTCGCGATGTACATTGGCTCGAATGCTGCTGAAGCGCATCCGGTCAGCATGTTGCACATGCTGCATGCCAAAGAGAACGGCTGCAAGATGATCGTGGTCGATCCACGCTTCACGCGCACGGCTGCCAAGGCTGACGAATTTGTGCGCCTTCGCTCAGGCTCGGATATCGCTTTCCTCTTCGGCTTGTTGCATCACATCTTCAAAAATGGCTGGGAAGACACCAAGTACATCAATGATCGCGTCTATGGCATGGACAAGATCAAAGAAGAGGTGATGACGAAGTGGACGCCAGACAAAGTGGAAGAAGCTTGCGGCGTGCCAGAAGCGCAGGTGTTCAAAGTGGCTAAGATGCTCAATGATCATCGCCCGGGCACGATCGTTTGGTGCATGGGGCAAACGCAGCACACCATTGGCAATGCCATCGTGCGGGCATCTTGCATCTTGCAGCTTGCGCTAGGCAACATTGGCGTGAGCGGCGGCGGCGCGAATATTTTCCGAGGTCATTGCAACGTGCAGGGCGCTACTGATGTGGGCCCGAATCCTGATTCATTGCCCGGTTACTACGGCCTTGTGGAAGGCTCATGGAAGCATTTCGCCGCAACTTGGGGTGTAGATTTTGAGTGGATTAAAAAGCAGTTCGCCAACCCCGGCATGATGACCAAATCAGGCACGACAGTCTCGCGCTGGATTGATGCGATCCTAGAGAAAAATGAGCTGATTGATCAAGACAGCAATGTGCGCGGCATGTTCTTTTGGGGCCATGCACCGAATTCGCAGACGCGCGGCTTAGAGATGAAGCGCGCGATGGATAAGCTCGATTTGATGGTGGTGGTCGATCCCTATCCATCAGCGACAGCCGCGATGGCTGCGATGCCCGGCAAGGCGGAGGATTTAAATCCAAATCGTGCCGTGTATTTGCTGCCAGCCACCACGCAGTTCGAGACCAGCGGATCATGCACAGCATCGAATCGCTCGATTCAGTGGCGCGAGAAAGTCATTGAGCCATTGTGGGAAAGCCGCTCCGATCACATGATCATGTATCAGCTGGCGCAAAAGCTTGGCTTTGATAAAGAGCTGGTGAAAAATTACAAGATGCAAAAAGTCAAGGGCATGGATGAGCCTGTGCCAGACGACATTCTGCGCGAGATCAATCGCTCCGTCTGGACGATTGGCTACACCGGCCAAACGCCAGAGCGCATCCAAGCGCACATGCGCAATATGGATAAATTTGACGTAAAGACGCTGAAATCTAAAGGCGGGAAAGACGCGAAGACAGGCTACGACCTGAGCGGTGATTATTTCGGCCTGCCATGGCCTTGCTATGGCACAGCTGAGATCAAGCATCCCGGCTCGCCGAATTTGTATGACACCAGCAAACACGTGATGGATGGCGGCGGTAATTTCCGTGCCAACTTCGGCGTGGAAAAAGATGGCGCTAATTTGCTTGCAGAAGATGGCTCGCATTCCAAAGGCTCAGACATCACGACGGGTTATCCAGAATTCGATCACCTGCTGCTCAAAAAGCTTGGCTGGTGGGACGATCTCACCGACGTGGAGAAAACCAAAGCTGAAGGCAAAAACTGGAAGAATGATTCATCAGGCGGCATCATCCGAGTGGCAATGAAGCACGGCTGCCACCCATTTGGCAACGCCAAAGCCCGTGCTGTGGTGTGGAACTTCCCGGATGCCGTGCCGATTCACCGCGAGCCGCTCTATGGCAACCGCCCGGATCTCATGGCTAAATATCCGACGCATGATGACCGTAAAACGCTCTGGCGCTTGCCAACATTGTTCAAGTCTATTCAGCAAGAAAACATCGCGAAGAAGGTGCATGAGAAATTCCCGCTTGTGATGACCTCAGGCCGCTTGGTGGAATATGAAGGTGGAGGCGAAGAGACACGATCCAACCCGTGGCTCGCTGAGCTCCAACAAGAGACGTTTATTGAGATCAATCCGAAAGCCGCTGCCGATCGCAACATCAAAAACGGTGATCGCGTCTGGGTCGTCACGCCAACAGGTGGCCGCATGAATGCGCAAGCGATGGTCACCGAGCGCGTGGGCGTTGATACAACCTTCATGCCATTCCACTTCTCCGGCAAATGGCAGGGCGAAGATATGAAAGCGCATTACCCGAATGGCGCCGCTCCAATCGTGCGAGCCGATTCGATCAACACCGGCACGACGTACGGCTACGACATCGTCACGATGATGCAGGAAACGAAAACGACGGTTTGTAACGTCGAAAAAGCTTGAGGAGAACACCATGGCAAGAATGAAATTTATTTGTGATGCAGAGCGCTGCATCGAATGCAATGGCTGCGTCACTGCTTGTAAAAACGAGCACGAAGTGCCTTGGGGCGTGAACCGCCGCCGCGTAGTGACGCTCAATGATGGCGTGCCCGGTGAGCGCTCGATCTCAGTAGCTTGCATGCACTGTTCAGATGCGCCTTGCATGGCGGTCTGCCCAGTCAATTGCTTTTATCGCACCGACGAAGGCGTGGTGTTGCATGATAAAGATGTATGTATTGGCTGCGGCTATTGCTCCTATGCATGCCCGTTTGGTGCGCCACAGTTTCCAACTGCTGGCACATTTGGCGTACGCGGCAAGATGGATAAATGCACCTTCTGCGCGGGCGGGCCTGAGGCCAATGGCTCGCAAGCGGAATTTGAGAAATACGGACGCAACCGTCTGGCTGAAGGTAAGCTGCCAGTATGCGCAGAGATGTGCTCGACCAAAGCGCTGCTCGGCGGCGATGGCGATGTGATTGCAGATATTTTCCGCAATCGCGTATTGAAGCGCGGCAAGGGCGCAGAAGTGTGGGGTTGGGGCACGGCTTACGGCTCACAGCAAGCCGGCCAACCGCCGAAAGAGCAACAAGCGCCTGTGAAAAGCTAAGTCGAGAAGAAAACTATGAAAAAAATCATTGCACTTTCTGTGATTGTCCTGCTCACGGCGGCTTGCTCAGACAAGCCGCAAAGCGCTGGTGGCGTGAAAGGTGATACCGCGCCTTATGTCGGTATTGGGGCTGGCACAGGCAAAGGCTACGTAGAAGGCACTTGGAAACAGGGCGATAAAACCAGCTGGGAAAGCGCACTCAAGGTGCGCACCCAGAATGGTCAAAACGACTACACACGAGCCCAATAAGGCTTTTTAAACAAAATACCGAGGCAGCCGGCATGAAATATGCGCAACATGCTATTTATTTAATAGCAACTGTGATGGGTTTGAGTTTAAGTTTGATGAGTCTATCTTGGGCGCAAAAGCTTCAAGTCGAGCCTGTGAAGCCGCCTGAGCAAGCTGCGCCTGCAGCGCCTGCGCTAGCTGAGGCGGGAGGCATCAAAAGCCAGAACATTTTTGAAGTCAAGCCGGATGCAAATCTTGATCCGAATTACGCCAAGCAAAGCAATGCCGAGCGAGCAAAAGTTCAACCCGGGAACAACGCGCCTGTTTGGCGGCAAGTTGGCCAGGGAGCAACGGGCGTCACGACGCTGCCCTACGCCCAAGCGCCCGAGGCAGGCAATATGGTGCAAAAGTTTGTGCAGTATCCCGGCTCGAATCTCACCAATGCAGGCGAGGCTTGGCGTCAGGTTCGCAACAATTGGATTTTGCCCTATGGTGGTTCATTGATCGTGATCGCACTCGTCGCGCTTGCTTTGTTCTATTGGAAAAAGGGCGCGATTGAGTTGCACGGCAAAGAAACGGGCAAGCTGATTGAGCGCTTCACTTACTTTGAGCGCGCGGCTCATTGGACGAACGCGATTGCCTTTTGCTGCCTAGCGATTTCAGGCGTGGTGATGGCCTTCGGTAAGTTTTTCATGCTGCCCATCATCGGTGGCTCACTCTTCGGTTGGCTCACCTATGCGCTGAAAAATCTACACAATTTTGTGGGTCCGCTGTTCGCTGTCTCACTTATCGTGGTCATCATTACTTTCGCTCGTGACAACATGCCCAGCAAAGACGATCTGGTGTGGATGCTCAAAGGTGGCGGTTTGTTCAGCGGCGAAGAGGTGCCTTCGCATCGCTTCAATGCTGGCGAGAAGATCGTGTTTTGGGGTGGCGTATTCCTGCTTGGCTTGATTGTGGTCGGCTCAGGATTGATGCTTGACAAACTGATCCCCGGCTTGATGTATTACCGCGAGACGATGCAAATATCGCACATGGTGCACGCGATCGCAGCCATCTTGATGGTGGCCATGTTTCTCGGCCACATCTACATGGGCACGATTGGCATGAAGGGCGCTTACAAGGGCATGAAAACGGGCTATGTAGACGAAACATGGGCAAAAGAGCATCACGCCATTTGGGCGGCTGATGTAGCCTCTGGCAAGATTCCTGCGCAGCGTTCGCCCGTTCCGAGCGGCTCTGTTGCTCCAGCACATTCATAAATTGAGGAGTTCGTCATGTTGAAATCTGTTTTCGTTGTTGCAATACTCGCTATTTCAGGCGCTGCATTTGCCAAGTTACCCACACCTGTGCTCACTGAAGAAGCCAAGACCAAAGCTGCTGAAACCACAGCCAAAACGGCGCATGGCAACAAAGTTGCAAATTTTCAGTTGTGCAAATCCATGGATAAGACCGCTGCGCACTATTACAAAACGGCCAAAGCCAGCGGTAAAGATGCCAAGCCAGCTGTTGAGACGCCAGCTTGCGCTGATCCGGGTGCATTTGTATTTCCTGTGCCTGCAGCGCCGGTAGCCGCCTTAACGGGCGCGCCCGCTATAGCACTTGCGCCAGTCGCTTCAGTGGCAGCAGCCAAACCAGTGATTGCGCCAACAGCACCCGTCAAAAAATAAACCACTTCACACTGGACAAACGCGGCGCTACTCAAGCGCCGTTTTTTATGGCCGATTAGACTCAGCTCATGCCTACCAACACGCTGCACCTCTCTTTATTGCCTCAACTCACTGAGGCTCGCGCACCTTTGATGCGCGAGGTGCAGGTCGTCAATGAAAAAGGCGAGAAGAGCACTATGCACATTCCTGCAGAGCGCGATCTGACGGTGTACGTCGATAAGCGCGAATTAGTGACTTTGATGACGCTCGGTGCGCACCCTGAATTGCTCGTGCTCGGCTTTTTGCTCAATCAGCGCTTAGTCGATAGCGCATCACAAATCGAATCGATCACCGTGGATTGGGACGTCAACTCGGCTGCTGTGAAAACGCACTCGGGTATTGAAAGAATCGAGGAACGCACTGCTAAAAAGGTCGTGACCACCGGCTGCGGTCAGGGCAGTGTGTTTGGCGGTTTGATGGATGAGATTGACACCATCAAGCTTCCTGTAGCCACGCTGACCCAAACTCAGCTCTACGGCATTCTTGAGGCGATTCGCCAGCAGGAGAGTACTTACAAAAGCGCTGGCAGCGTGCATGGCTGCGCTTTGTTTAAAGGCACGCAGATGCTGATGTTTGTCGAGGACGTAGGCCGCCACAACGCGATTGATACGCTGGCCGGCTGGATGGCGATGCAAGGCATTTCTACACTGGCAAAGCCGATAGAAAACGAGCCTTATGTGTTCTACACCACAGGGCGATTAACCAGCGAGATGGTGATTAAATCTGCACAAATGGGCATCTCAATCGTCGTCTCGCGCAGCGGCATCACGCAGATGGGCTACGACATTGCGCAGCAACTGGGGCTGTGCACGATCGGCCGGGCGGTGAACAAGCATTTTGTCGGTTACACGGGCTTGCAGCGTTTAACGCTCGAAATTTAGATGAAATAAGCGATTAGCCGGCGTAAATACTGCGTGAGGCGCTATCAAATTTATAGTGATGAGCATCGGGGCTTTACTTGGCTGGCAAACACAGTGATGCCTGGCGCGCTAACATGCAAACATGAAATCTAGTTTTATCCAACTTGGCTTGCGTTCGTTGTGGCGCGATTTACGTGCCGGAGAACTGCGGCTTTTGATTGTTGCCGTGACTCTTGCAGTCGCATCGCTCACCGCTGTTGGTTTTTTTGCGGATCGAATCAAGGGCGGCTTGCAGCGCGATGCGCGTGCTTTGATTGGTGGCGATTCGGTGGTCAGTAGCGATAAGCCGACGCCAGATGCGATTGCTGCCAAAGCGAAAGAGTTGGGTTTGCAGACGGTCAACAACGTGGGGTTTCCCACGATGGCACGGGCGCAGGATGCACAGGGCGGTGCTTCCAAGCTGGTCGCTCTTAAAGCTGTGGAGAGCGGCTATCCGCTGCGTGGGCAGCTCAAAGTCTCTAGCGCGCCCGAAGGCCCGGAGCAAGCCACGCGCGACATTCCTGCCGTTGGAAAAGTTTGGGTGGATGCCAATTTGCTCGACGCACTTGCTTTGAGGGTGGGCGATAGTTTGGCGCTCGGATCAAGCAACTTAAAGATTGATCGCATCATCGTGGTCGAACCTGATCGAGGCGCGGGCTTTATGAATTTTGCGCCACGCGTGATGATCAATCGCGCGGATTTGGCAGCGACTGCATTGGTTCAGCCCGCAAGTCGCATCACGTATCGCATGGCTGTGGCGTCAAACGATCAACGCAGCATCAAAGCGTTTGCCGATTGGGTGGCTGCGCGGGAAAAATCGGGCGAGTTTCGCGGATTGCGGCTGGAATCGCTGGAGGGCGGGCGGCCTGAGATGAGCAGCACCTTGAATCGCGCGGAGAAGTTTTTGAATTTGGTGGCGCTGCTCGCAGCGTTGCTGAGCGCTGTTGCCGTAGCGATTGCGGCGCGTGGCTTTGCGGCGCGGCATTTGGATCAATGCGCGATGCTGCGCGTGCTGGGCGTGTCGCAGCGGAGCATGGCAGCGAGCTATGTGTTGGAGTTTGCGATTGTTGGGCTTGTGGCCAGTGGCTTGGGCGTGTTGCTGGGCTTTGCAGTGCACTTTGGTTTTGTGCTTCTTCTTGCTGGCCTTGTGGAGTCTGCGCTGCCTGCGCCCTCTATTTGGCCTGTGCTCTTCGGCCTCGGCATGGGGCTCACGCTACTTGCAGCATTTGGCTTGCCGCCTGTGCTGCAGCTGGCGCAAGTGCCGCCGCTGCGCGTGATTCGGCGTGATGTGGGCGGACTTAAAGCCACGTCGGGCGGCGTCCTGCTGCTGGGCATTGCAGGGTTTGCGGCTCTGCTGATGGCGGCCAGCCGCGATGTGGTACTTGGCGCGATTGCTGTGGGTGGGTTTTTAGTGGCGGTGTTGATCTTTGCGGGTTTGAGCTATGTTGCGGTACGCGTGCTGAGGAAAAGCGTGAATGAGCAGACCGCACCGC
Source organism: Variovorax sp. (assembly GCA_043755865.1). Taxonomy (GTDB): domain Bacteria; phylum Pseudomonadota; class Gammaproteobacteria; order Burkholderiales; family Burkholderiaceae_C; genus JANMDU01. Next base: position 16,277 of record JAYUSD010000154.1, read on the forward strand.
GTTGGTTGATTCTCGCGACGCGGCAAATCTCTGCGCGGCCCGCGTATGCGGTGGTGCAAGTCAGTGCGCTGGCTGTTGGTTTGCTAGCGCTCGTCTTGCTCGTACTTCTGCGCACAGATTTGATATCGAGCTGGAGGCAAGCCACGCCGCCTGATGCGCCGAATCGTTTTGTGATCAACATCATGCCGGAGCAAGGCGCGGATTTTGTAAAAAACATTGAAGCGCAGGGCGTCAAAAAATACGATTACTTTCCGATGATACGCGGCCGTTTGGTGGCCATCAATGGCAAAGCCACGATGCCTGAAGACTTTAAGGATGATCGCGCCAAGCGGCTTGTTGATCGGGAATTCAATTTGTCGCACGCGGCTAAGCAGCCCGCGCACAACGTGGTGACGAGCGGCAAGTGGACGGACGAAGAACGCGACGCGATCAGCGTGGAGGAGGGCATCATGCAAACGCTGGGGCTCAAATTAGGCGATTCACTCACTTTCGATGTGGGCGGTATTCAAGTGGCATCCAAAATCACCAGTTTGCGCAAGGTCGATTGGGGCAGCATGCGGGCTAACTTTTTTGTGATGTATCCCGTGAGCCAATTGCCCGAAGTGCCGGCGACCTATATGAGCGCTTTCAAAGCGCCGGAGATCAAAGGCTTTGACAATGCGCTGGTGCGTCAATTCCCCAATGTGACAAATGTGGATATGAGCCTGACGATCAACCAAGTGCAGCGCGTTTTGGATCAAGTGATTCGCGCAGTAGAGTTTCTCTTTGGCTTCACGCTGTTAGCAGGCCTTGTCGTTTTGTTCGCTGCTGTGACGGCCACACGCGATGAGCGCACGCGAGAGTTTGCGATTCTGCGTGCGGTGGGCGCGCGCAGCCAACTCTTGCGGCAAGTGCAGCGGGCCGAATTAGCGGGTGTGGGCATGTTGGCTGGTGTGTTGGCCAGCATGGTGGCGATTGCGGTGGGCTGGGCACTGGCGAAATATGTATTTGAGTTCACGTGGACGGCTGCGTTTTGGGTGATTCCGGTGTCTGGCGTGCTTGGGGCATTGCTTGCTTTGGCGGCTGGCTGGTGGGGATTGCGAGAAGTGCTCAATACGCCCGTGATGAATACTTTGCGGCGGGCTGCGGAGTAAGTTTTAGCGTTCTTGAGGTTAGACGCAACCTGCTCGCCTGCTCCGTGATGTGCCCGAAAAAGCCGAGGCCTTTCTTCGCGAAGCGCTCTGTGCCGCAAGCCACGAGCTCCCACCCTATGCGGCTATGAGAGAAAAGTTTGCCGCGCCCGACCAGCGAAATGCTTCGTTTTTTTTAAACCCCATCACGGATCGGGTGAATGCGTGGGTATGTCGTTAATTACTACTAATTTAATAGCGCTCTACGCAATGAATGCGCCGGGCATCTGCCACTTTTGCTTTAAATTCTCTCTAAAAATGACGTAACGACGCGCCCAGTAACTCAATCCGCTGCGTGATGGGTCTGAAAAAACGAAGTCTTTCCCGGTCGGGCGCGGCCAGCTTTGTCATCATCGCTACAAAAGATGGCAGCTCGTAGTATCCCGGCAAGAGCGCCATCAGGGAAGGCCTCGGATTTTTCGGGCACGTCACGGGGCAGGCGTGCGGGTTGCATGAAGGCGCAGCTGTTGATGCAAGTGATCGGGTGGAATAAACAGCGACTTAAGCCAAGGCGTAGCGGAAAGAAGAAACAAGTAAAAACGCACCCCCTGAAACACAGGCGACAGGTTGCCACGAAACGGGGTTATGCTGAGATGTTTTCTGCGTAGAATGCGGAAAAAAACGACCGTGCTTTTTATGGTGCGTCAGTTGAGCCAAATGCCTAAATTCAAAACCCCTTCGAAAGGACTGTCATGACAGCCGAATACAAAGTTCACGGCGATGTTGCTGTGATTACCCTGAACAACCCGCCAGTCAATGGTTTGGGGCTATCGACCCGCGTGGCAGTGGCCGCCGGCTTGGCCAAGGCGCAACTCGATGCTAGGGTCAAGGCCATCGTGATTGCGGGCGCCGGCAAAGCTTTTTCGGGCGGGGCAGACATCAAAGAATTTGGCACTGATCGCGCGATTGCTGAGCCGAATTTGCTGAGCCTCATTTTGAGCTGCGAGAACGCGGGCAAAGTAACTGTGGCAGCTGTGCATTCGGTTTGCATGGGTGGTGGCTTGGAGTTGGCACTGGGCTGCCACTACCGCGTGGCCGCGCCGGGCACGAAAGTGGCGCTGCCTGAAGTCAAGCTCGGCTTGATCCCCGGCGCGGGCGGCACCCAGCGCCTGCCGCGTGTGCTGGGCGTTGAATTCGCGCTCAACATGATCGTGAGTGGCGAGCCGGTGAATGCGGAGATGCTGGCGATGGCCCCAGGGCAGAAGTTGTTTGACAAGCTTTCTAAGAGCGCCGAGACGGTAGTGGCAGAAGCCATTGAGCTGGCTCGCGAAAAAGCGGCTGCGCATGCCAAAGATGGCAGCGCCTTCCCGCTGGTGCGTAATCTGCCTTGCAAGCATCCACTGGGCGATGCTTACTTTCAGTTTGTACGCAACATGGTCAGGGGCATGGCCAAGGGCTTTCCTGCGCCGCTTAAGTGTGTAGATGCGGTGGAAGCTGCTACGAAGAAAAAGTTTAACGAAGGCATGGCTTTCGAGCGTGAGACGTTTATCAATTTAATGTGGACGCCGGAATGCCGCTCACTCCGTCATTTATTCGTGGCCGAACGCGCTGCTTCGAAGATTGCCGATGTGCCGGAAGACACGCCGAAACGCGAGATCAAATCTGTGGCCGTGATTGGCGCAGGCACGATGGGCGGCGGCATTGCGATGAATTTCTTGAATGCGGGCATTCCTGTGAAGATGCTGGAGCTCAAGCAAGAAGCGCTGGACAAAGGCATCGGCATCATGCGCAAGAATTACGAAGCACAAGTTAAGAAAGGCAAGCTTAAGCAGGCAAAGTTAGATGAGCGCATGGGCATGCTTTCTACGACGCTAACGTACGACGGATTGAAAGATGCCGATCTCGTGATCGAAGCCGTGTTTGAAGACATGGGTGTGAAAGAAAAGGTGTTTAAAGAGCTCGATCGCGTGATGAAGAAAGGCGCGATTTTGGCCTCGAACACTTCGACACTAGATGTGGACAAGATTGCCTCGTTTACCAAGCGGCCGCAAGATGTGGTGGGCCTGCATTTCTTCAGCCCAGCGAATGTGATGAAGCTGCTGGAAGTGGTGCGCGGCAAGAAGACGGGCAAAGATGTGATGGCTACCGTGATGGGTGTGGCCAAGAAGATCAAGAAGATTGCCGTGGTCTCGGGCGTGTGCGATGGCTTCATTGGCAATCGCATGATCGAGCAATATTCTCGTCAAGCAGGCTTCTTGATTGAAGAAGGTTGCACGCCGCAACAGGTCGATAAAGCCGTAGAAAAATTCGGCTTTGCCATGGGCCCCTTCCGCATGGGCGATTTGGCGGGCAACGATATTGGCTTTGCGATTCGCAAGCGCCGGTATCTGGAGAAGCCGGGCATGAAATACAGCAAGACGGCTGATCTGCTCTGCGAGATGGGGCGTTTTGGCCAGAAGACGAATGCTGGCTGGTATGACTACGTGCCGGGCAAGCGCGATGCACTGCCGAGCGAGAAAGTCAACAAAATGATTGACGATCACCGCGCGAAGATTGGCCTGAAGGCTCGTAAGATTTCTGATGAAGAAATTGTCAATCGCTTGGTGCTCTCGCTCGTGAATGAAGCCGCGCATATTCTGGAGGATGGCATTGCCTCGAAGGCCAGTGATATCGATATGGTCTACATCACGGGCTACGGCTTCCCGATCCCCAAAGGCGGCCCGATGCACTTTGCGGATCAAATGGGTTTGTACAACGTGATGATGGCGATGAACAGCTTTGCTAAGAATCCGAACGACGACGCCAGCTTCTGGGAGCCTGCGCCGCTGATCAAGCGCTTGGTGGCTGCTGGCAAGACGTTTAACGCGCCTTCTTAAAGTTAAATTTTGGAGCACGCCATGTCCATCATCGCCACCGTGTTGATCGCGTTTGTCGCGTTGCTACACGTCTATTTTCTCGTGCTGGAAATGTTCCTTTGGGACAAACCGCTGGGCATGAAGACGTTTCGCAACACGCCGGAAAAGGCAGAAGCCACCAAAGTGCTGGCAGCCAATCAAGGGCTGTATAACGGCTTTCTGGCGGCTGGCTTGATCGTTGGTTTGCTGATGGGCGCTGCGGGCTTTCACTTCAAACTGTTTTTCCTCATCTGCGTGATCGTGGCCGGCGTGTATGGCGCAGCCACGTTCAGCAAAAAAATCCTCTATGTGCAGGCGCTGCCTGCGGCCTTGGCGCTTGCCGCGCTGTTTTTAGCAAAATAAATTAACACTTCTAGGTAACGCGAAAAACGCTAAAAGAACGCGAAAAGCGCAAAAAAATGCAAATCAAAACTGTTTTATTTTTTGTGTTTTTCAGTTTCTCTTTCGCGCTTTTCGCGATACCTAGTCTTCAAATTCAAGCAAACTTCCTTTATTGACTGGAGCACAACATGACATCCGCTGTAATCGTATCCACTGCCCGCACACCACTTGCCAAGAGCTGGAAGGGTGCATTCAACATGACCCATGGCGCCACGCTGGGCGGCCATGCTGTGAAACACGCTATCCAGCGAGCCGGCATCGAAGCCGCTGAAGTCGACGATGTGATCATGGGTTGCGCCAATCCTGAAGGTGCAACCGGCGCGAACATTGCCCGCCAGATTGCCATCATGGCTGATTGCCCAGTCACTACCTCGGGCATGACAGTAAACCGCTTTTGCTCCTCTGGCTTACAAACCATCGCACTCGCTGCGCAGCGCATCATTGCAGGCGAGGGCGATGTGTATGTGGCCGGCGGCGTAGAGAGCATCAGCTGCGTGCAGCAAGAGATGAATCAGCACATGCTGGCTGATCCAGCGCTGGTGAAAAAGAAGCCAGAGATTTATTGGAACATGCTGCAAACCGCCGAGCAAGTTGCCAAGCGATACAGCATCACGCGCGATGCGATGGATCATTACGGCGCACGCAGCCAGCAGCGTGCCACTGCGGCTCTTGCCGCTGGCTTGTTTGATGCAGAAATCGCGCCCATCACCGTCAAAGCAGGCATTGCAGACGCCACGCTCGGCCTTATGACCAAAGAAGTCACCGTCAGCAAAGACGAAGGCATCCGAGACGGCACCACCTTCGAAGGCATCACCGGCCTGCGCTCCGCGCTGCCCGGCGGCTTGATCTCCGCAGGCAATGCCAGCCAGTTTTCTGACGGCGGCGGCGCATGCGTCGTGATGAATGAAGAGCTCGCATTCAAGCGCGGCTTAAAGCCTCTTGGCCGCTTCCTCGGCTTCGCAGTTGCTGGCTGCGAGCCCGATGAAATGGGCATTGGCCCGGTGTTTGCCATTCCTAAAGTCTTGAAGCGCCTCGGCCTCAAAGTCAGCGACATCGACTTGTGGGAGCTCAACGAAGCCTTCGCAGTGCAAGTGATCTATTGCCGAGACAAGCTCGGCATTCCCGATGACAAACTCAATGTCAACGGCGGCGCAATCGCAGTGGGCCACCCCTATGGTGTGAGCGGCCAGCGCCTCACAGGCCATGCCCTCATCGAAGGCAAACGCCGTGGTGCGAAACGCGTTTGCGTGACGATGTGTATTGGCGGGGGTATGGGCGCGGCGGGGATTTTTGAAGTGCTGTAAATTGCCTTACTATGCCAACGATTTTGCGTTTACTGGGTCTGCGTTTTCATTTTTATTCAGATGAAGGCGCAGAGCCTGCTCATATACATGTGGATGGGGGCGATGGTGAGTGCAAATTCTGGCTTGATCCCGTTGGCCTCGCTAGTCAGCGCGGCATGAGCGTGAGTGAGTTGCGCAAGGCAGAGCGAATTGTGTTTGAATACAGGCAACTATTTCTGGAGAAATTCCATGAGTTCCACGGACGTTGAAATCACCCCAATCGCTGTTCGCACATGGACGGAAGCTGACCGTGTCTGCCTAGAGTTGCTAGATGGGCGTCAGATTAGTTTTCCAGCGCATCGCTTTAAATTGTTGGCTAATGCGTCTGATGACGAGCTTGCGCAAGTCAAGCTGCGAGCTGCTGGTACGGCGCTGCGCTGGGACGGGCTTGACGAAGACATCAGCGTGCGCGGGATTGTTGAAGGGCGGTTCCAATTGCCACTCCGGGAAATGGCATGACTTTGCCAGGCAGTGCCTCGTTGTCAAACAATCGCCAAGTCATTCCAGAGTCAGTCGTTATCTCTGTACTTGAGCGCTGGGATGAAACCCGCGAATCTCTCGCGCAATTCTGGCTCGCTAATCCTGCCATGGCTAAACAAGGCGGCTTAGAAGTGCAGAAGCTGTTGTCGCCGGATAATACAATTTGGTTGCAACAACATGAGCTATCGAAATACTCTTGATTTTCTTCTCTATGAATGGCTCAAAGCTGAGGCGCTGAATGAGCGGATGCGCTTTGCTGACCATTCGCGCGAAACCTTTGATGCGGTGCTTGATACCTGCGAAAAAATCGCTCGGGAGAAGTTCGCACCGTTTAATCGCGTGGCGGATCGGCAAGAGCCACGCACGGAGTTGGATGCGGATGGCGCTTTGAAGGTGATCTTGCCGAAGGCGACGCATGATGCGCGGGCGGCCTATGCTGAGAGTGGGATGTTTGCGGCTGCGCAGGATGAGACGATGGGTGGGATGCAACTGCCTTATCTGGTGGAGGCGGCGGCGAATTCGTTTTTTGGGATTGGGTCGATCTCGATTGGATGGAATTTGCTGACTGTGGGCAATGCGAATGCGATTTTGGCTTCGGGTACGGATGCGCAAAAGCAGGTGTTTGCTGCAAACCAATTCAATGGCCGCTGGGCGGGCACGATGTGTTTGAGTGAGCCGCAGGCGGGCTCTTCGCTGTCCGACATTTCGACGCGTGCTGAGCTTGAAGATGCAGATGATTCTCTGGGCTCGCGATATCGCTTGCGTGGCAACAAGATGTGGATCTCGGGTGGTGAGCATGAAGTCACCGAGAACATCATTCATCTTGTGCTCGCCAAAATTCCGGATGAGAGCGGCAAATTGGTTGCGGGCACGCGCGGGATTTCGCTTTTTATCGTGCCGAAAAAAATGGTGAATGCACAGGGGAAGTTGACCGGACAGCGCAATGATGTGACGCTGGCGGGATTGAACCACAAGCTGGGCTGGGCAGGCACGCCGAATACGCTGCTGAACTTTGGTGAGGGGAAGTTCAATCCGGATGGTAAAGCTGGCAAAGATGGGAAACCGCGCCAAGGCGCGGTGGGCTATCTCGTTGGCAAGCCCGGTGAGGGCCTCAAGGGCATGTTCCACATGATGAATGAGGCGCGGATTGGCATTGGCATGGCGGCGACTTCGTTAGGGCTGGCAGGCTATTACGCAAGCCTTGATTACGCCAAGATTCGCACGCAAGGCAGACCGATCGCCTCACCTACCGTTCGCCCTGAGCCTGTCGAAGGGCAAGAGGCTTCGACATCAGCGCGAACGGTGGTGGGCGCGGTCAAAAACGTTTCTCAGCCTCAGGTGCGCCTGATTGAACACGCAGACATCAAGCGCATGCTGCTCGCGCAAAAAAGCATTTGCGAAGGTGCGCTGGCCTTGCAACTGTATTGCGCAAAATTAGTGGATGACAAAGCCACAGGCGATGAACCGACATCGAGCGAAGCTGCGCTGTTGCTAGAAATGCTCACGCCGATCTCCAAAAGCTGGCCGAGCGAGAACTGCTTGGAAGCCAACAGCCTCGCTATCCAAATCCACGGCGGCTATGGCTACACACGGGATTTTCCGGTGGAGCAATATTGGCGCGATCAGCGGCTCAACATGATCCACGAAGGCACGCATGCGATTCAGGCGCTGGATTTGCTGGGGCGCAAGGTGGTGATGGATGGCGGAAAGGGTTTACAATTGTTGGCCGCCAAGATCAATGCGACGATTGAACGAGCCATGCAAATCCCTGAACTTGCAGGCCAAGGCGACGAGCTAGCTGGCGCACTGAAAAAAATCGGCAACGCTACGAAGGCGGCTTGGGCCAGCGGCCACCCGCAAGAGGCGCTGGCCAATGCCGTGCCTTACATGCAAGCCTTCGGCCATGTGGTGTTAGCATGGATCTGGCTTGACGTGTCACTCGCCAATGAAGGCGCTACTAAATCAGGAGCGCTCCACGCAGGAATCACGCCGGCTATCCAATACTTTTATCGTTATGAATTGCCTAAGATAGATGCTTGGCTTGCCGTGGTGAGTAGCCGCGACATGACTTGTGCCAACATGGCAGAGGACGCTTTTTGAAAATCAAACCCAGCCATGAAGGCCGCACCGACATCATCATTTGGGTCTGTATCTACGGCGGCTTGCTGAGCATCGTTGTTAGTCTCGTGTTGTCAACCATCAGCCCAGCATTCGCATGGGTTTTAGGCATCGGTGGCAGCTTGGTGACAGCGCTTGGCGTGATCCTGATTTACATTCGTAGCAAGACCCACTAAAGCCATTGCTTATCTTAGGCGATGGCTTCCAACTCAGGAGACCAATCGCATGACTCACCGCCCCATTCAACAACTCTTTGATCTAAAAGGAAAAACCGCGCTCGTCACAGGCGGCTCGCGCGGCCTCGGGCTGCAAATGGCTTTTGCATTGGGCGAGGCTGGAGCGAAGATCATGCTCTCATCGCGCAAAGCATCTGACTTGGAAGAGGCCGCTGCTGAGTTGCAAGCCAAGGGCATTGATGCACGCTGGATTGCAGCAGATTGCGCGGTAGAAGCCGATATTCATCGCTTAGCTGATGAGACACTGCAGCGCATGGGCGATGTAGATATCTTGGTCAACAACGCAGGAGCGGCTTGGGGCGCCCCGGCTGAAGACTATCCGACCGAAGCATGGGACAAGGTGATGAATCTCAATGTGCGCGGCTACTTTTTGTTATCCCAGCGGATTGCCAAAAAAAGCATGATTGGGCGCAAAAGCGGTTCGGTGATCAACGTGGCGTCTATCGCAGGCTTGGGTGGCAATCCCAAAGGCATGAACACGATTGCGTACAACACATCTAAAGGCGCGGTGATCAATTTCACTCGCGCGCTCGCAGCGGAATGGGGCGCGTACAACATTCGCGTCAACGCGATCTGCCCCGGCTTTTTCCCCAGCAAGATGACCATGGGCACGCTCAAAGCCATGGGCGAAGAAAAGCTCGCAGCCCATGCCCCGCTCGGCCGCCTCGGTGACGATGAAGATTTGAAAGGTCTGTGCCTTTTGTTTGCTTCTGACGCTGGCAAACACATCACGGGCCAATACCTCGCTGTGGATGGCGGCGTGAGCGTGATCACGGGTGGTTGATGAAATTCCCACTAGAAATTGCTTTCGTTGAGCATCTGGGCTTTGAGCTGATTAAGTTCGAAGGCGGCGAAGCTGAGATTCATTGCGCTTTGAAGCCTGAATTGCTCAATACGTGGCAAGTGGCGCATGGCGGCTTGGTGATGACACTACTTGATGTTTGCATGGCGCATGCTGCTCGCAGCACTGAAGAGCATGGCAAGCAAGCCGCGCCGGGATTGGTGACGCTGGAGATGAAGACGCAATTCATGCGGCCGGGGGAAGACTATTTGGTGGCCAAAGCGAAGCTGCTTCATCGCACGGCGACGCTCGCGTTTACCGAGGGCAGTGTGTTCAGCCGCCGCGCGGATGGGAGCTTGAGCGATTTGTGTGCGCATGCTACCGGCACGTTCAAATTTCTTAAAGCGCTGGCCACGGCTTCTGGCGCACATGGTGGGCGTGAATTGAAGAAGATCGTGCCGAATGCTTCGGATTAGGCTTTGGATTGAGTATTTACAAGCGTTTTGAGCACTTTGCCGGCGTATTTACTGCGTAAGGTGCTATTGAATTTATAGTATTAAAAAGAAAGATATCCATCATGACCATCAATCAAAAACAAGTTTTAGACAACCGCCCAGCGGTAGAGGCGAGCTTGTCTAACTTCAAACTTGTGAGCGAAACCTTGCCTGCGTTGCAAGATGGCCAGGTGCTGGTGAAGCATCATTACCTGAGCCTCGATCCCTACATGCGCGGCCGCATGAACGACTCCAAGAGCTACGCCGCTTCGCAAGCCATTGGCGAGGCGATGATCGGCGGCACGGTAGGCGAGGTGATCGAATCTAAGCATGCCAAGTACGCGGTGGGCGACAAAGTCGTGGGCATGGGCGGCTGGCAGCAATACAGCATCGTCGATGGCAATGCTGTAGGCGCTTTGCGCAAGGTGAACGATTCACCGATTCCACTATCTGCTTACCTCGGCGCAGTTGGCATGCCGGGCGTGACGGCTTGGTATGGTTTGCTCAAAATATGCGAGCCCAAGGCGGGCGAGACGGTGGTGGTGAACGCTGCTTCAGGCGCAGTGGGCAGCGCAGTCGGCGTGCTCGCCAAATCGCGCGGCTGCCGCGTGGTGGGCATTGCGGGCGGTGCGGAGAAATGCGCTTATGTGGTGAACGATCTCGGCTTTGATGCTTGTATTGACTACAAAGAACACAGCACTGGCAAAGCGCTCAATGCAGCGCTCAAAGCCGCCGCGCCCAATGGCATTGATTGCTTTTTTGAAAACGTGGGCGGCTGGATCACGGATGTGATTCTGGCTCGCATGAACGCCTTTGGCCGCATCGCCGTCTGCGGCATGATTTCGCGCTATGACGGGCAATCGCCACCTCTTGCTAACCCTGCCATCATTTTGGTGAGCCGCCTGAAAATGCAAGGCTTCATCGTGAGCGAGCATTTGGACATTTGGCCCGAAGCATTGAAAGAGCTGGGTGGCTTGGTGGCAACCGGCAAGCTGAAGGCGCGGGAGAGCGTCGCGGTTGGAATTGAGTCTGCGCCCGAGGCTTTTCTGGGGCTGCTGAAGGGGCACAACTTTGGTAAGCAACTGGTGAAGTTGATTTGAAGGTTTAAATTCAAATTCCGGACGCGAAAGACGCAAAAGTTACGCGAAAGACGCGAAAGAACAGCCGAAAATTAAAAAGACTAAAAGATTGAAAAATGATTGCTCAAAGCGGATTTCCAAACTTTTGTATTTCTTTTTCGCGTCTTTCGCGTAACTTTTGCGTCTTTCGCGTCCGGAAACTAAAAGCCAAACCAACAGCATAGAAACGAGACAAACCATGAACCAAGACATCTTTCTTCATCATTACCCCACTTCTCCTTTTGCCGAGAAGATCAGAGCGATCATGGGCTACAAGCAGCTCGCTTGGAAATCGGTCTTCCAACCCATGGTGATGCCCAAGCCCGATATGCAGACACTCACGGGCGGATACCGCAGAATTCCTATTTTGCAAATCGGCAATCAGATCGTTTGCGACACGATGCTGATGTGCGATGTGCTGGAGCACTTGAGCCCCGAGAAAACGCTTTATCCCAAAGGCTTAAAAGGCGCAGCTCGCACCGTAGCTCAGTGGGCAGACACGATGCTGGTCCCGGTGGCGATGGCCTATAACTTTCAGCCTGCGGGCGCAGCATTTGTCTTCAAAGATCAGCCTCCAGAAAATTTAAAAGCCTTTGCTGCTGATCGTCAAGCCATGCGAGGCGGCGCGCCGCGCATGAATCCTCACGATGCTGCAGCGACTTACAAAAGCTATTTGCGTCGCATTTCCAGCATGCTGGATGGTCAAGATTTTTTGCTTGGAAACCAGCCCAGCATTGCAGACTTCGCTGTGTATCACCCGCTGTGGTTTACTCGCGTGAAAACGCCGCCGCTGGCCAGCGTGTTAGATGCCACGCCTGCCGTGCTCGCATGGATGGACGCAATAGCCGCCTTAGAGCAAGGCGAGCCCAGCAAATCAAACACTACTGAATCGATAGCAGCCTGCACAATAAATACGCCGGCTAGCAGCCTGTTTGGTATTGAAAACACGTTTCAAGACGAACACGGCATTCCTTTAGGCAGCGAAGTCACGATCCAAGCCGAGAGCTTCGGCCTAGAGCCCAGCAGCGGCCAGCTTGTCGCTGCTACACGTACGCGCTACACCTTACGTCGCGTGGATGCGCGAGCCGGTGAAGTGTTTGTACATTTTCCGCGCATTGGTTTCATCTTGAAAAAGGCTGATTGAATGGTTTCTGCGGCTGCTTTGCAATGGCAATTCCTTCGCTTTGAAGGTTTGTCTGTGCATCAGCTTTATGCCTTGCTGCAGTTGCGCACAGAGGTCTTTGTGATGGAGCAAAACTGCGCTTTTCAAGACATGGATGGCGCGGATGACCAAGCCATGCATTTGCTCGGCACGCAGGGTGGCAAACTCTTGACCTACGCGCGCTGCTTTAATGCTGGCATCAAATTCAAAGAAGCCAGCATTGGTCGTGTGATCACGCACACCAGCCTGCGCGGCACGGGTGCTGGCCATGCATTAATGCAGCAAGCCGTCAATTCGATGAAGATAGTCTGGGGCGCACAGCCTATCCGAATTGGCGCGCAAGCTCGTTTAGAAAAGTTTTACACGCAACATGGCTTCGCTGTAGCCAGCGCACCCTATATCGAAGACGGCATCCCGCATATTGAGATGCTGCGCGCTAAAGTTTCAATTGGAGATTTCAATCATGATCACAAATTTTAAAAACAAAACCGCCGTTCTCACCGGTGCTGGCTCGGGCTTTGGGCTCGAATGTGCGCGCATTGGCGCGAGGCTGGGGATGAATCTGGTCTTGGCGGATGTGCAGCAAGATGCGCTGGATGCGGCGGTGGCGGAATGCTCGGCGCTGGGTGTGCAGGTGTTGGGATTCAAACTCGATGTGAGCAAGGCAATCGAAGTGGAGGCTCTTGGGAAGGCGTGCTTTGAGCGCTTTGGCGCGCCGCATTTTTTGTTTAACAACGCTGGCGTCGGAGCAGGTGGACTCATTTGGGAGCACACACTGAAAGATTGGGAATGGGTGGTGGGGGTGAACATCATGGGTGTGGCGCATGGTGTGCGTGTATTCACGCCGATGATGCTCGACGCTGCTAAGAAAGACCCGAGCTACCAAGGCCATATCGTCAACACGGCGAGCATGGCGGGTTTGCTCAATGCTCCAAACATGGGTGTGTACAACGTGAGCAAGCACGCAGTTGTTGCACTCAGCGAGACGCTGTATCAAGACCTTCGCTTGGTCACAGATCAGGTGAGCGCCTCCGTGCTGTGCCCCTTCTTCGTGCCCACGGGCATCAGCCAGAGCCACCGCAATCGACCTGATGAATTTAAGCAAGGCGGTATCAAGCCCACCAAGAGTCAGCTGATCGGTCAAGCGATGAGCGACAAAGCCGTGGGCAGCGGTAAGGTGAGCGCAGCTGATGTGGCGCAAATGGTGTTTGACGCGGTGGCACAAGATCATTTTTATATTTACAGCCACCCCAAAGCCATCAATTCAGTGCAAACGCGCTTAGAAGACATCATGCAAGCGCGCAACCCAACCGATCCGTTTGCGCACAAGCCGGAGATTGGCTTGAAGTTGAAGGCGGAGCTGCGCGCCGATTGAGCGGAAGGCGTCATAACGAGTGATGCGCTCGCGCACGTCATTGGCAAGCACGGTGTTAGTGCGGCCTTAGCCGGCCACCAGCTTAGGCGTGCTGATATACTTTTCTTACACAAGAACAGTAAAAACACAGAGGATATAAAAATGCCCAACGTCTGTAGCAAATGCAGCGCCGAAAATGTTGACTCAGCTAAGTTTTGTAAAAGTTGCGGTCATGCGATCAACGCACCCTTATCCGCAGTGCCCGTGCAGATACGCACCGAGGTGACGGTCTGCAAAAAGTGCGATACGACGAATGCCTTGACAGCAAAATTTTGCAAAGCGTGTGGATCAAACCTAGCAGCGCCTGCGTTGGCGGCAATCGCACCCGCATTCGTTTCACCTCCGCCTCCGCCTCCGCCTCCGCCTCCGCCTCCGCCTCCGCCTCCACCTCCGCCTCCGCCTCCGCCTCCGCCTCCGCCTCCGCCTCCGCCTCCGCCTCCGCCTCCACCTCCACCTCCACCAACACCAACACCAACACCAACACCAACACCAACACCAACACCAACACCAACACCAACACCAACACCAACACCAACACCACCCGTTTTGCCAAGGGTACGCGCAGGCGAAGGTATTGCGCAAAAACCTGCTATGCCAACGCCTGCCGATGTACCGGCGGCAGGCGCGGTGGCAGTGAGTCGATCACCGCTTGCCCTCTATGCCGGGTTGGGGGCTTTAGCCTTTGCGTTACTTGGTGTGCTGATTTGGTTTTTTACGGGCGTCAAGTCGGGCGAGATTGTGCCGCCGCAGCCGCAGCAAGTGACGACGAAATCCGCACCGGTGGAGCCCAAACCATCCGCTACGGCCACGGTGGCTGCTGTGCTGGCCCCTAGCAATGAGTCGCAGAACGCCACGACACCAGCTCAAACAGAAAAGCAGGAGGTCATCTTGACACCTGCCCCCGCAAAGTCTGCTCCTGTTGCCCCATTGTCAGTCAAACCTACTGCGCTGCCCCCGGTTGCGCAGCAAGCGGCCAAGCCTTCGCCAGCGCCGCGCACTGCCAGCGAGACACCATCCCAGCAGGTGCAGATCGCTGCGCCTGTTGCCCGGCCTGCCCAAAGCAGCCCCGCTGAAGTTGCCCAGCCACAAGCTGCGCCAGTTCCGCCGCGCCCCGAACCCGTCGTTGCCCAGCCCAGCAGCCCGAAAGAGGCGTGCGGCAAACGTGTATTTCTTGCCATGGCTATGTGCATGCAAGAGCAATGCGGTAACTCGCGCTTTAATTCGCATGCGCAGTGTGTGCAGCTTCGCCAGCAGCAAAAAGAGTCGCAGGAAAGAAGCCTCGGCGGCTCAAACTAACATGTCGTGTTCACCCATTTCATCACCATCAACATAAAGAAAAAATCATCATGGCACTCGTTATCAAATCTTGGAGCGTGAAATCAAAGCCTGCAGCAGGTGAGCCGTACGTTCGGGTCATCGCTCGGCAAAGCGGCTTTTGGTCATTCATCTTTTCCCTGCTGGGCATCGATGCCACGACCACCTTGATCGTGAGTCAAACGCGAGTTGAGTTCGAGCAGGGCTCATTGTCTGGTTTTATGCGCCGGCTGACCACCTTTGACCACATCTCGTCATCGTTTTATGGCAGCCACAAACCGTGGAAAACGGCATTGATTATTCTGAGCGTGTGCTTGTTTTTGGGTGGCATGTTTCGCAGTGGCTGGGCGATGTTTGCCATGCTACTCATCGGGTTAATCGCTGGCGGCCTGTACTATTTTCTCAACCGCGAATTGATGATCGGTTTCGCAGAAGACAGCGGCGCGCAAGTGTTGATTAGTTTTAAGAAATCAATCATTGAAGGCCAAGAAATCAATGAAGAGCAATTGCTAAAAATCATCACCATCGTCGAGCACTTGATCAAAGATACCGGGCAACCCATGCCAGACATTGACATGGGTGGCGCGCCAAGTAGTGCGCGTATGGCTGGCGCTGCGCCGCAAACCGTAGGGCAAATTTTCCAACCCACGGCAGCCGCCGCGCCTGTGCCGCCTGTGCCAACAGTCGCTGCTATTTTTACGCCAGCCCCAGCCATCAAGCCAACGCTGACCCATTGCCCCAAATGCGGCACCAGCGTCACCGCGCAAGACACTTTCTGTGGCGGCTGCGGTTTCAAACTCCAATAACCATCCACCATGACGTACGAATACAGCTCGGAAGCCAAATTAGATTTCCCCAATCCCTACCGGCTAGAAAACATCTTTTGGAGCTGCCGAGCCGCTGTTTTACTCGTTTGCGCCATTGCGCTTTTGTTTTTAGCGCGTAAGCATTTGGCCGCGCAAGCCATGGGTAGTTTTGTGGTACCTGTGGCTTTGGGGGTGCTTTTGTTTGTGCTGGCTATTTGGAATTTTGTTCATATTGCGCAGCAGTTACGCGTCTTTTTTGGGCGTGGCCAGCCGGCAGGTTTGGCTCCTGAGTTGGCACCCGATCAACTGGGCACATCAGATGCAGCAATGAGCTTGTCGCAAACAGTTCGTCAGGGTGCGCTTGAATTTGCCATTCCAAGCGGGCCGCTCAATGGGGTGTTGTATTCGGTGGTGCGCAACTTGATCACTGCACCTGCGTATGTGCAGCAGGCGCTGCAAAGCCGCTTTGCCAATTTGGCATCCTATGCTTTCTTGCTCGTGATCATGATGGTGGCGATGCTGTTTGTTTATGGCTCTGCAATAGATGCATGGGTGGGGGCATTCTTTTTGGCGCTCGTTGTTTTCATGGCGGTTAAGCCGGTGTCTGGCGGGGATGAAAGTTCGAAGGTGAGTTTTAATTTGGTGCAAGTTGTGCTGCTCGTGGTGGCGGCGATTTTGGGCCCTGTTTTGCTCACGATGATCAGCAGTAAGCTGCCCGATCTGGCATGGGCATCCTTTGGCACGCAGGCGCTGATTATTTTGGGTGCGCTTGTGCTGATTGAGGCGGTATTTTTTATTGCCGTGCAAAGAAATATCGATGAGCCGCCGTCGGTAAGCAAGGTGGATACTCAGGTCAGCGTGAGTTTTAATAGCGATCCGAATTTGCTCATGCAAGAGCTTGACCGAGAGATGCAGCGCAATTGGAGCCACCGCATTCCAAATCGCCGCTACGCACGCATCTTGCCGCAAGTGCCGCTGAATCAACGCGCAGGCAATTTTAAGGGTATCGTCATGGAAGAAAGCCAGCCACTGGCGCCCAGCGCGATCAGCAAAATTGATTGGGAAACGGCCATGGCGTACCCGCGCTTTTTTTGGTTGGCAGTGATCGATATTTTAGGCGTGCTCATGACCGTACTGGGGTCGGCAGCATTGGTTTACTTTGCATTGAAATTCAATCCTCAGGGCGATTGGAAACCGGTGATGGGCTACGCCACGCTGGGCCTGTCGCTGGTGGCTGTGGGTGGCTATGCGTTTCGCAGTGCACACACATTGTGGGGGCGTTTTGATTTCGAATCCAAGCTGACTTGGGTTGAAATGGAAGGCAGTTTTATTCGCTCTAAGATTGATTTAGGCAATCGCCTGCAAGATCGCGTGTTTACTGAGCGCGATGTGATTAACGTAGAAAACATGACGCTTCGTGTTTGGGTAACGCAGCTCAGGAGCGTTGTTTTCGGCCATCAAAGCCAAGGCAGCGCAACGCAGCGCATCATCACGGGCATGTTGGGCCTGCCGCAAGATGCGCAATACATGAAAGATCTCATCACGCAGTTTGCCGCCCAGCAAAGCATTGTGATTGCTCCGGCGGCGGCTGAAGATGCACGCCGCATGGCCAGCATGGGCATGATGAATCAATTAGGCGCTGCGTCCCATGCGCCAGCCGCGCTGTCGCAAGCCGCGGTGACTGATTTGGTGGTGCAAGCGGCTTCGGGATCTGGCTTGGCTTCTCAGCCAAAGGCCAGAGGCGCAGTGTTTTGCCGAGCCTGCGGCACGAAAAACAGCGGGGATGCCTCATTTTGTGAAGGCTGTGGCGCGGCTTTGTAATTGCTGTGGTTGCTACGCAAAGCGCGTCAAAAAAATTGAAAAGAAGCGTTAATGTGCTTGAATAGCGGATTAACGCTTAAATTTTGACGAACGTTTTCAAGCTCAGCGCGAGTTGCTCCATCACCGACTTCCATTCGCCTGCCACGCTCTGGCGCACGAGGCTCACGTCGGGATACCAGTAGCTTGATGTGTCTGATTCGCCCCAGCGCCAATCGGCATCCCAGCACAGGGGCATCCAGACTTTGAGGCCCATGGCACCGGCGAGGTGAGCGAGAGAGGTGTCGATGGTGATGATCACATCGAGGTTTTTCATGAGGGCGGCAGTCTCGGCCAAGTCAATCAAGTCTTCGCTGAAATCGATCAGATCGAGCGCGTTTAAGCTGCCTGCAATGGAGCCATGCACGTTGTTGGCTAAGCTGATGAGTTGCACACCTTTAACCTTGGCAAGCGGCTCAAATGCATGCAGGGGCACGCTCTTGCGCAGAGCGCGGCGCGAGGCGTCGTAGTGAAAGGTGGCGGGGTTGGCGCCCCACATCACGCCGACTTTCTTTTTGCCAGCGATGCCGGGGATGCTGTCGATCTTGATTTTCCATTCGGCAACTAAAACATCTTCGACTTTGAAAGTGATTTTCGGTGCACCGAAGCTTTCTAGGGACGGGCGAAACAAGTGCGCCAAGCGGCCCATCGCGATGTGGTAATCAAAGCTGTATTGTGCAAACCATGCCGGTTTGGCCGGCTTATCCCACAGTGGCGGGAGGGCGCCCCAATAGGGATAGACGTGATATTTATCGCTGGGCAGATTGCGGGAATCCAATGTGCTTTGCCAGATGCGCACCATCTCTGGCGCGGCCACGATTACGACGCGATCAGCGTCTGTCGTGTGATCAACAAGCAGGCTGCCAAACATGATTTCATCGCCCAAGCCTTGCTCGCGGTGAACCAGTAAGGTTTTGCCTTTGAGGCTTTCGCCACTCCACAGCCGCTGTGTGTGCGGGTAGTGATAAACACTATTGAAAGTGGAGCATTCGCTGCGCTGCTCGTAACTTGCCCAGCCTTCTTTGAAGCGTTTCTTTAAAAGCAAATAATGCGCATATTCCCAATGAACGACAGCGGGCTCTTTCGGGTCTTTGAGGGCTTCCACAAAATAGGTGTTGGCCAGCTCGTATTCTTTCAAACCAAAGTACGTTAGCGCCAATTTGAGGGGCAAGCCTTTGGCATCGGGATCGAGCCTATGCAGCGTTTCTAGATGCATTTTGGCGGCTTCGAGCTGATCGTGGCGGCGCAGTAAATCGCCGTAGTTCGACAGGGCAGCTTGGTGCTCGGGCTGGATGCGCAGGGTTTGATGGTAGCTGCGCATGGCCTGCGGGAAACGATTGAGCTCGTGATGGATCACGCCAAGGTTGTAGTGAAACTGCGCGATATGCGGCGCGAGCTTGACGGCGCGCTCGAAGAAAGGCAAGGCCATGGCTCGCTCCTCGCGGGCGGCGTGGATCGCGCCGAGCAACTCCAGAGCATCCGCGCAATCGGGATCAGCCAGCAAAGCATCTGCGCAGAGGCGATAAGCCTCATCATGCTGCGTGGCATTGAAAGCGGGCAGGGCTTGGCTGTAGAGCGCGTTGGCTTTAGCGGGATCGGGTTTGTCTTTGTTGAGGCTCATAGCGATGCAGTTTCGTTTTTTTGAAAGACCAAATCCCACACGCCATGGCCCAGCTTGATGCCTCGGTTTTCAAACTTGGTGAGCGGGCGGTAGACGGGCTTTTCGGCGTAGTCGGTGGCGGTGTTTTTAAGCGCGGGCTCTGCCGAGAGCACTTGCAGTATTTGCTCTGCATAAGGCTGCCAATCAGTGGCGCAATGCAGATAGCCGCCGGGCTTTAAATATTGCACCAGCTGAGCGATGAAGGGCTGCTGGATCAGGCGGCGCTTGTTGTGGCGCTTTTTATGCCACGGATCGGGAAAGAAAATGTGGATGCCGTCTAGGCTCGTTTTAGGAATCATTTGCCCTAAAACTTGCACTGCGTCATACGAGATGATGCGGATATTTGGAATGCTTTGCTCTTCAATGCGTTTGAGCAACGCGCCCACGCCGGGCTCGTGCACTTCGCAGGCGAGGAACAATGTATCGGGCAGCACGGTGGCGATATGTGCTGTGGCCTCGCCCATGCCAAAACCGATCTCAAAGACGATTTTATGCGTATTTTTTAAGTCTTTTAGGGCACTAGCCGGCATAGAATCTACGCGGAGTGCTATTGAATTAATAGCGTCGTGAAAGGTGTTTAACTCTGCGAAATCTAGCAACTTTTCTCGAAACGGAATGATAAATTGCGGCCCGAGCACATCAAGCGCTTTGGCTTGGCCAGTGGTGAGCCTGCCCGCGCGGCGCACGAAGCTGCGGATGTGGCGAGGATGTTCGACGCCTTCGACGCCTTCGATGGGGGATGGCTTGGGAGCTTCTGTTTGCATGTTGGCGTTGATTGTAGGAGAGGCTGGGGTATTAGTTTCGTTGGCGCTCGTAGGCCAGTGATCGGCGCATGCGGCATGGCCTCTTGGTGCTGCTCGGGAGTTAAGCGACACCTGTCGCCTGAAATGAGGGCGTGAACGCTTCGCGTCTCACTTGCCCTGCGCTGCACAAATCGGCCATCCCGCACACGCCGATCACGGGCCGTTGGTTGGCGCGCAGAGTTCCACTCTCGGTGCGCCAAAATGGTTAGGGGTAGTTACTGTGGGCGAACGAAAAATTTCACATGAGCTCGCAGGCCGCGGCGGGGCGGTTAACAGCTTGGCGATTTTGGCAGCGCAAGGTTTTAAAATGCTTGCGTTTTCTCGTTATTTCAAGCGACGGGTGTCGCGTGATTCCTGAGCTGACGCATGAGTCAAGATGATGACCGCCCAGCCGTGGCCGATCTCACCAAAACGAAATATTCAAACAGAAAAAATCACAGCCCAGTAGCCGTCACGCCACACGATAAAACAAATGTCAGTACGCCGCCTTGACGAAATACCGGCAGGCTGGCTCCGCTGATTAAGGTGGCAAAAGGAAACGAAGTGTTGGGTGAGCCGATTGAGCCACCTGGGCACACTGCGAGATTGCCGTTGTTGGACGTGCAGCTTACCGGCCCCGTGCATTGCAAGCCCGCGCTCGGCGTGTCTCGCAGTAGCGCACCGTCTGCCGGCGAAGGGCCGAAATTGCTCACGGTGAGGGTGTAGTTGGTGGTGCTGCCAGCAGCCAAAGTGTTGGTGTTGTTGGCTTTCGTAATCGCGAGATTGGCTACTGCGAGCACGTTGTCTGTATCGCTTGCGGAGTTGTTGCCGGTATTGCTGTCGGTCACGTCAGGCGGGATCGTGAGGCTTACTGAATTGGTGACTGAGCCATTCAAAGCCTGCACGGTGGCCACGATCGTGAAGGTGACGGTGTGGCCAGCGGAGAGCTGGGGCAACACTAGGCCTGCGCCTTCGATGCCGCTGATGCTGGTAACCAAGGGGCATTGTGCAAACGCGCTGGCTGCGCAGATGATGCTGTCTTTCTGCAAGCCAATCGCCAGCGGATCGCGCACGAGCACCCCGCCTGCATCGCCCGGGCCGGGATTGCTCACGACGACGGTGTAGGTGGTTTGCGTGAGCGCGGTGACGGTGTTGACACCCACACCATTGCTCTTGGTCACGCGCGGATCGGCCTGCGGGCGGCATTCGCGCACCGTAAATTGTGTGGAAGCGAAATCATCGCCGGTGATGCCAGCGGCGGCATCCCACAGCTCCACGCTCATGGTGGCGGCAGTGGCGGTGAAGAGGGCTTGGCGCAGTGTCCATACATCGGTGCTTGCCGCTTCAAGCGCATAGGTGTCTGTGGCGAGATAGGCGACTGTGTTTGTGCCAGACGAGACCCGCATGGAGATGATCGGGGCGAGGGTGGCTGTGCCGCCGCCCGCCACTGCATTGGAGCCGTAGTAGAGGAACGTGTATTGCCGGCCTATCACGAGGCTGGTGAGCTGCTGGCTGTAAATGCGAAAGTTGGGTGTGCCAGCCAAGTTGTTGCCATTGCTGTAGAGCCAATTATTCGTGCCCGCGACCGAGCGACTGATGTCGCCGATGAAGGGGTTTTGCGTGACGACGAAACCTGCTGTGGCGGCTGTGTACGTTTTAGCGCCTTGTTGAATGGATTCACTCGTCGCGCCCGGGAAAAAATCTGCCGGAAATTGCGGAATATTGCCGCCCACCGAGGCACTGATGTTGGCCAAGTTGCCGTTGGAGAGCAAATTGGTGAGTTGCTCGGTCGTACTGGCGGGGCAAATATTGGCAGCTGTGACGACGGTGACGATGGCGGCAATGATCGGGTCGCTATCGGCTGAGCTGTTGTTGGCGGGCACGGGATCGGTTGTGTTAGCTGGCGGCGTGACGGTGGCGGTATTCGTGACGCGGCTGCCAGCGGAAGCTGTGACTTGCGCATTAAGTAAAAAGCTGACTGTGCCGCCCACCGGCAGACTGGGGATGGCAATGCCGGCGGCGAAGGTGCTTGTCGTGAGGCCTGCGGGGCAGACTGCGCCGCCGAAAGCTGTGCAGCTCACGGTGAGTGCTGTGAGGCCGGCGGATGCTGGATCGGTGATGATCGCGTTGTTGACCGGCGCGGGCCCGTTGTTGCCCACATCAATCGTGTAGGCCGTGACTGCGCCTGTGGTGAGTGTGCTCACGCCATTGCTTTTGACGACGATCAAATCCGCCGTGCGCGGATCAATCCGCGTGGTGGCGGTGGCGCTGTTGTTGGCGGGGTTGGAATCACTCAGACCGGGATTGGTGAGCGTGGCGGTGACGAAGTTGGTGACTGTGCCGCTGGTGGCCGCTGTGCCCGCTACGGTGATTTGTATGGCTGCGCCAGAGTTGAGCGAGACCTGCGGCAGATTGATGCTGTTGCCTGAGCCGGATGCGCCTGTGCCACCGGCGGGCACATCGCAATCGCCCACGCCGCCAATCATCACGCACACCCAAGTCACTGTGCCGATGCTGGCTGGCACGAGATCAACGACGGTGATTGTGCCGGCATTGGCCGGGCCGTTGTTGCTCACGGTGAGGATATAGCTCACAGGATCGCCGACGTAGGCAAAGCTTGTGCCGCTTTTGGCGGTGGCAATGTCAGCGATGGTGGATGCCGTGCCGGTGATGCTCACGTCTTCTTGCGTGGAGCTCGAGGAGGCGTAGTTGCTGCCGGGCACGGGATTGCCATTGGCATATGTGCCGCCGGGTGTGATGCTGGGGTTGCCTCCCGCATCGGCTGCGCTGCCGCTGGTGCGCACGGGATCGGTGTAGCGCACGTTGGCGCTGTTTTGATAAATGCCGGTGGTGGTGGTGTTGAGGTTGACTTGGAAAGTGAGGGTGACGATGCCGCCGCTGCCGACGATATAGCTGGTGGCGGTGCTGCCGCCGGCTGTGCCGAAGATGGCAGTCGGCGTGACCCCAGAGCTATTGACGATTGGCGTGGGGCCAGAGACTGAAGTGGATACCGCAGAAGCCGTGGTGGCAACTGTTGCGAGGCCAAAGGGCACGGGCAGTGTGTCGTTGGTGCTAACCCCGTAGGCCGCGCCACCGCCGGTGTTGCGAATGACAATTTGGTATTGCGCGGTGGTGTCAGTCGGTGCCGTGCGCGTGGGGGTAAGGGTGAATTTGCTGACGCTGAGTTGCGGCAAACATTGGTAGCCCGGCTGCACGCCAGGCTGCGTGCTGGAGCCGAAATTAAGCGTTGCGCCGACCTCGCCTGCATCGCCTTGGCAATTGATCGGATTGTTGGGTGGATTGGCGCCTTGCAAGCCGCCATTGACGCTGTTGCTGCCAGAAAATGCGCCATTGGCTACAAGCACACCGCCTGAGCCGCCGCCGCCCGAGCCGGAGCAATGCGTTGGCGAGGCGGTCGCGTCGTGCACACCACCGACACCGCCATCTGCTTGTAAACGTACGAGGCTGGTGTTATTTCCGGCAATCAATCGAATGGAACCTGCTGCACCGCCGCCGCCAGCGGCATCCAGAAAAGTGGTGAGTCCGTTGGTGCCGTTAGTTTGCAGCCAGCCGCCGCTGCCCGGCGAGCCGGCGTTGAAAAAGATCAACCCGCCGCCTTGGCCGCCAGGGCCTTCGTAAGGGTTGGCAGGCTCAGCGCCGCCGCCATTGACATCGCCCGCGCCACCTCCGCCGCCCATGATGATCCGATTGACGTCGACCGCTCCGTTTTGAGGCACTTTCCCTCCTCCATAGCCACCGACATCGCGCGAGCCATCCGACTCCCATGTCGCGCCGCCTGCACCGCCGCGCCCGCCATTACCACCGCCGCCGCCGGCGGAATTGTGGCTGATGCCGCCGCCGCCGGCGTTGCCGGGCGCGCCGCGCCCGTAGTCGCCACCCGGATAGCCTTGTGTTGCATTGAGGTCGGGGTTAATCAATGATGCGCCCAAGGATGTGATGACCAGTGGGTCGACGGGAATCCACATGTGCCGTGGCGTGCCAGCAATGCCTTCGCCTTTGGTGGTGTCGCGGGTGCCGGGGAAAGCATCTGCGTTGGCTTGAAACAGTCTGTCGCCATCCGCTGTTGCGCCGC
Source organism: Variovorax sp. (assembly GCA_043755865.1). Classification (GTDB taxonomy): domain Bacteria; phylum Pseudomonadota; class Gammaproteobacteria; order Burkholderiales; family Burkholderiaceae_C; genus JANMDU01. Next base: position 40,340 of record JAYUSD010000154.1, read on the forward strand.
TGCGCTCGCCATAGCCTGTACGAAAGCCAGTACCCGATGCGTTGATATGCGGGCCCGCGCCAGAAAAACTCACCGCGCCAGCTACATCCAGCGCCACAATGCCTCCCACCAAACCATTCCAACGCTCAGGCCGAATCGAGCCAGATACCGTGAGGCTTGAATACTGTGGCACGCGAATGACTTGGTAGCGGCGCTGGCCAATCGTGGCGCTCGGGGCGGCTTGCGTGTAGCCAAAGCTCAGAGCAGGAAAAAAATTCACCGTGCTGCCCGCGCCGCCGCCGCCCGCAACAGAGGTTACGCGCACATATTCATAGCGGCCTGCGGTGTAGTTGGCATCTTCTAGAAAACCTTGTGCTTTGTCAGAGCCAATCGCGCGCGTGTTTGTATCGGTGCAAGGGCCGACGTTATCGCCATAGCAATTGTTGTTGACGGCTTGAATCGCCGCGCCTTGCATTTGCACGATCAGCAGCATGTCGCCTACGCTCACATTTGCAGCACCCGTTTGAACACCCAAGGTAAGCGATGTATTGGTCGCCAGTAGATTGCCATTGCCTTGGAAATACGTGTTGACGCTGACACTGCTGCCCGAGACCGTGACCGGGCCATCTTTACCGGGCGCAGCGCAGGTTTGTGCATTGGCCATCATAGGGAGGCTGGCTGCTGCCAACATCATCAGGAGGTAAAGAGATCGCAAGCAGCGCATAGAGAGCCTATGAAAGACGGAAAACATATTCTCGCATGCGCAATGGTTACTGCAAGCGTTTGTATCCGTCTTTGGCCAATTGCTGCTTGGCTTGCCACTGTACCGTGCAAGCGGCCAAGATCTCTTGCGGTGTGGCTGATAGCTCGGCTTGCAGGCCGAGGCATTGTGCAGCTTGAGTGAGCGCTGCGCGCACCTGCTCGCTGCTGGCCAAGGCCAAAGCCTGTGCTCCGTTTTGCTTAGAAAGTTTGTGGCCATCGGGGGCAAGCACGAGCGGCGTGTGCAGATACTCGGGCGTAGAAAGCCCAAGCGCTTGCTGCAACAGGATTTGCCGCGCAGTGTTGTCGGCCAAATCTTCGCCGCGCACGATGTGCGTGATGCCTTGCGCTGCGTCATCCACCACGACAGCGAGCTGATAGGCCCACAACCCATCGGCGCGCTTGACAACGAAATCGCCCACTTCATGCGCCACATCTTGCTGCTGCGCGCCCAGGCGGCGATCTTGCCAATGCACAATGCGTGGATTAGATGCTATAGAAAAGTGAGCACTCTGCGTATATTCTATGCCGGCTACCTGCTCTTTTTGCTTATAAAACTGAGTAAAAAAGCGCCATGCACGGACATCACGCCCCATCAAGCCTGCTCGGCATGTTCCCGGATAAATCAGCTCGCTATGGCGCGGCTTGGCTGCCCCATGGGCTGCCCAGTTAACAGCCCGATTAAGGGTCCCAGTAATTGCTTCATCAAGCGCCCGTTTGACCGCAAGCGCAGCTTCAATGTCTTTACGTGAACAGCCGCAGGGGTAGGCTGCATGGCTGGCAATAAGTTGATCTAGCGCAGCTTGGTAAAGCGCGTCGCGCTGCGATTGATAAACAGGCGGCTCGTCAGGAATCAGGCCGCAGGCCACGAGCTGGCGAAGGATTTCTAGATCTGCGCCCGGGATGCAACGCGGCTTATCCACATCTTCAATCCGCACCAACCATGTGCCGCCATGAGCGCGTGCATCAAGCCAACTGGCTAGGGCGGCTACGAGTGAGCCAGCGTGCAATGCGCCGGTGGGCGATGGGGCAAAGCGGCCAATGTAGGTCATCGCGCTCTAACTTTTTGTGCTTTGACGCTGGCTGAGCCTCGTGTCGTTCGGCACGTAGCCGCTTACGCTGGGCGTCTTATTTGACCACCGACAGCGCCATTTCCAAGCCACTCACAAACGCATCTTCCACCCGGTGGCCTAAGCACCAATCACCGCACACGCCGATGCCAGATGCTTTGTCCCACAGATGCGATGTGCCCAATGCTTTGTTTGTCTTGGCATAGCGCCAGCGGTGTACCTGCGCGTAGGCGGGCGTGGCGCGGATGTTGGTGATCTCGGCAAAGGCTTTGAGCAGCTTGGCTTGCGCACGCGGTGCGTCATCTTCCAAATGCTCTTGGCTCCAAGCGGCACTGGCTTGCACCGTCCAGCGCTCAATGCCGCCGCGGCCGGGTTTGGAGCTCTCGCGGGCGAGCCAAGCGATGCGGTGATGCGTGGAGCGAGCGGCGCTCCATTGGGGCCCAAGCAGGCGCACAGGCTCGCTGGGCTTAAGTGGCAGGGCGTTGGGGAATGCGAGCATCAGCGTCCAGCAGGGCGAGACGGTGACTGCGCCGATTTTTTGAGCAAAATCGGTCAGTAGCCGGCGTATTTCCTGTGTAGAGTGCTCATCTTTTGATAGCGACTTAACTTTCGCACTGCCCATCGCATCGGCGCTGTCTTGCAGCAAAGCCTGGGCCTGCACGCTGGGAATGGCCAAGAGCACAGCATCAAAACCAGCGATATTTTGCGGCTTGGCCGCTGCGTCATCGGGGTTGTGGCATTCCAAGCTGTATGCGCCGTCGGCGCTGCGGGAGATTTTGCGCACCTGTTGGCCTTGGCGAATCTGCTTGTTCGCCATAAGTGGCATCGCCATGTGTCCTACCAATGCATTCATGCCGGGTTGGCCCACCCAATGCGGCTCGCGGCTGGGCAGGGCAGCTTCTAAAGTGCGGCCTTGGCTATCGAGCACGCGCACAGCGTTTGCGGCCCATGGGCGCGCAATCTCAGGCGCTGCTTCAAGAGCCCATTGCATCATGGTGCGAAAGCGTGCATCTCGCACCGTGAAATATTGCGTGCCATGATCAAAGCTTCCAAATTCAGAGCGCCGAGTGGCCATGCGCCCGCCCACTCCTTTGCTTTTTTCGAAAACTGTGACGCGATGCCCGGCTTGCATCAGAGTGCGTGCCGCCGTGATACCGGCCATACCGGCGCCAATGATGGCAATGTGTTGAGGGGATTTTTTTGAGATGAGGGCGGTGTTAGACATGGCCTTAACTCTACACGGTTTAACCGCGATTTTTTGAGCTTGGCGCTTTCAGCGCGCTCGCATGCCAAGCAGCTTGTCGCGCGCGTCAGAGAGATGGCTTCGCAGCGTGTACCAATGATTGGTGTGATTGACAGGCAATTGCATTTGCATGATTCTGAGTTCGATGTCGTCAATGCGCTGGAGCATGTCTCGCATCACAATGGGCCGCTCGCTGGCTACATCGTCAATCTCTGATTCAATGAATTTCAACTCGCCATAAAAGTTTTGAAGCAAAGCTTGCACGCGCCATTCAAACCAATTCGGTATGTAAGATAAAACAGCGGCGGTGAGCAGCAAAATGGGCAGCAATGCATACAAAATCCACTGCGCAAGTTGTGCCCACCAATAGGGCAGCAGTTCTTCAAGCCAAGGGCGCTGGCCCCGCGCGGCGGCGAGCGTCACGGCTGAGACGGGAAAATCCATACCAATCACGCTGGGGAATTCGCCGGGGCGTTGCAAAAAGCTGGGGATTTCATGGATGCGCGTGGCCGCAGTGAAAATCGCGCGTTGCAACGCTGGATGCATACTGGCGCGGCTGAGCAGATGCAAATCGACTGCCACCATCGTGAGGTCACGCGAAGGCACATCGCCACGAAATTCAATCACGCCTTGTGGCAGCACAAAAGGGCGCAGCGTTTTTTCTTGCGACACCAATCTGCCCACTTGATCAAAGCCGATCAATTGCACCCCTGAGCCTCGAATCATGCTGCGCACCACATCGTTGCGCGCACTGCCCATCAAAATCACTGCGTCAACCCCGCCATCTAAAAAGGTATTGGCCAGCTGTGCGCGCGACAAGGGTACAAGCGTCACGTCTTCCGTGCTCAATTTAGCTTGCGTCAGTACCATTTGCGTAATTCTGTCGCCCAATATGTCGTAATTTGGTACGCCAATGCGCAGGCCTCTGAGCTCTGAGAGGCGAGTCATCGTCGGCACACGTGAAAATACCCACAATGGCTCGCGCTCAACCACGGCCAGCGCCACAAACTCATTGAGTTGAGACTGGCTCGCTTTCATGCCATTAACAAAAGCAAGATCAATCTCGTCACTCTGATTGATCTGGCGCAAGCCGCTGTGCGATTGCGTCGTGGTGGCAATGGACACTTGCACACCAAGCTCTTCGAGTTGCTTGCGATATTCAATCGCAAGCAATGAGTAGCCACCCCCTGTGACACCAGCGCCAATGGTGAGCTCCTTGGGCGGCAAAGGAAGCCATTTCGTGAGTGACAGCCAAAGGAGCGCGGCAGCAATGAGCAAAATTGGTCCATAAAACAACCACCAGCGGGTGCGAAAAAGCAGCTCAATTTTCATGACGCTCGCCTCATCTGCCTTGCTGCGTGAGCATTTTGTTTTGCACCAACGTCACGTGTTGGCGCAGCAAATACAAGCGCTGCATGTAGCGCTTAGGCATGGGCGCGTTTGCGGCGCTTTCGGTGATGTCGCGCAAGCGCGCACGAAACTGCGCGACTTGGAGCCCACCGGGTTTGCCTTGGCTCAAATCGTTTTCAATAAATTTGAGCTCGCCATACCAGCGGTTGATGCGGCTGTCGATGCGCCAAATCAAGTAGCCGGGCACTGCTTTGCAAAGCATCCAAGCCAAAATCGCAAGGGGCAAACCAATCATCAGCAGGCGATACATCCATTGCGCTGCTTGCACCGGCATTTGCTGTTCAATCCAAGGCAGGCCGCCACTGAGCACTTCACGCGATTGCACGGAGCTGGGAAACTCCAGCCGCTTAAGATTTGGAAATTCATTGGCGCGATGCAATGGCCCGGCTGCAGCGTGGTGCTGCATGATCACATGCATCAGCGCACGCTTGACCATCGGATGCACATCCTCTCGCACCAACACGCTGGCGAATGTACTGAGCAACACCATGTCTTGCGCTGGCTGCATTCGGCTAGCGTTTAAGCTGCCCGCAGCTGCAAAGCGCGCATCCAGATAAGACATGCGCTCCGATAATGCAGCGCTGCGCTTGAGTTGCGCCAGATAGATACCCGGAGTATTTAGCAGGGCCTGCACCAATGGCGCATTGACCGAGGCGACAAAAATGCTCGCATCCAATCGCCCATCGCGCAGCGCAGTCACAGTATCCATGCCTGCAACCTCAGTTTCGAGCAAATCTTTCGCTTCAAGCCGCACCTGACTAAGCAGTTTTAGGGCCACCGCGCGGCTGCCACTGCCGCTTTGGCCAATGGCAACCTTTTGGCCCTGCAGGCGCAAAAGAGAATCAACATCGCTGAAACGACTGAACACCCAAATCGGCTCAATATCTACTTGTGCCAAGGTCTGAATGCTCACAGCATTGGCATCTGATGGCTCGCCAAGCACGAAACCACCTTGGGCAAACGCCACTTGCACATCATTTTGCGCACTTCTGATGCGCTTTAGATTCTCGCCGGTGCCGGCCGACTCGCGAACGTTGAGCGTGATGCCGTGTTTTTGCAGCAAAGTGCTGTACGCAGTTGCGTGCTCCCGATACATGCCGCTAGACCGCCCCGCGCTTAAGGTGATCTCGCTGGGCGGCAATGGCAACCAACTAGACGAGAGGGCAAAAAAGGCAGCAAGCGCGATAGCAATGACCGGCAAATAGATCAAGCCGACCCGGTTTTGATACAGCCTGCCTTCATTCATACCTCATCGTAGCCCATCTGTTCCTTTCGTTGACGGATTGAGCAACGATTGCCGGGCATTTATTTCAAAAGATAAGAAACTGTGCGATTTTGCACATTGATCGTCTAGTGCAAACCCTACATGCCTACGTAGTTGGGTCCGCCGCCGCCCTCCGGCGTGACCCACACAATGTTTTGCGTCGGGTCTTTGATGTCGCAGCTTTTGCAATGCACGCAGTTTTGTGCGTTGATCTGGAGGCGATCTTTGCCCGCATCATCGCGCACATATTCATACACACCCGCCGGGCAATAGCGGCCTTCTGGCCCAGCGTAAGTGATGAAATTCACGTTCACCGGTACGCTCGCGTCTTTGAGCGTGAGGTGTGCAGGCTGATTTTCAGCGTGATTCGTGTTGCTGATGAAGACGCTGGAGAGTCGGTCAAAAGTAAGCTTGCCATCGGGCTTGGGGTAGGCGATCTCCGCGCATTCGCGGGCGGGCTTGAGCGTCTGGTGGTCGGCCTGCGTGCGATGAATCGTCCATGGAATGTGGCCGCGCAGCGCGAATTGCTCTAAGCCGTTCATCAACGTGCCTGCAACCAAGCCTTTTTTAAACCAATTTTTGAAGTTGCGATCTTTGTGCAGCTCAGTTTTGAGCCAGCTTTTCTCAAATGCTTGTGGGTACGCAGCAAGCTCATCATGCTGGCGGCCGGCTTGCACGGCGTCAAACGCAGCATCAGCCGCCAGCATGCCGGTCTTGATGGCGGCGTGGCTGCCTTTGATACGGCCCACGTTTAAGTAACCCGCATTGCAGCCAATCAGTGCGCCGCCGGGGAAGATGGTTTTGGGCAGCGAGAGCAAGCCACTGGAATTGATGGCACGCGCGCCGTAGCCGATGCGCTTGGCGGGTTTGATGCCTGCTTTCGCGTCGCCCTCTAAATACCAGCGAATATTCGGATGCGTTTTCCAGCGCTGCATTTCTTCAAACGGGCTGAGATAAGGATTCGTGTAGCCCAAGCCCGTGATGAAGCCAAGCGCGACTTGGTTGCCTTCCATGTGATACAAAAATGCGCCGCCATACGTGTCATTCTCCAGCGGCCAACCTGCGCTGTGGAGCACAAAGCCCGGCTGGTGACGGGCGGGATCAATCTCCCACAATTCTTTGATACCCAAGCCAAAGCTTTGCGGATCTTTGCCGGCATCGAGTTTGTATTTAGCAATCAATTCTTTGCCCAAATGGCCACGCGCGCCCTCGGCAAAAATCGTGTATTTGCCCAGCAGCTCCATGCCGAGTTGGAAATCTGGCGTGATCTCGCCTTCTTTGCTGATGCCGAGATTGCCAGTGGCGATTCCTTTGACGGAGCCGTCTGCATTGTACAAAACCTCTGCTGCTGAGAAGCCGGGGAAGATTTCTACGCCTAGATTTTCAGCTTGCTGCGCCATCCATTTGGTGACGTTGGATAGCGAGACGATGTAATTGCCATGGTTTTCAAAACATGCGGGCAGAAATACGTTGGGCACGCGAAAAGCAGATTTCTGCCCGAGAAACATGAAGGCGTCGTCTGTCACAGGTTGATTGAGTGGCGCACCTTTTTCTTTCCAATCAGGGATGAGCTCCGTCAAAGCAATCGGATCCATGATCGCGCCCGACAAAATATGCGCGCCGGGCTCAGAGCCTTTTTCGATCACGACGACGGAAAGCTCTTTGCCGGTCTCGTTCGCTCTCTGTTTCAAGCGAATCGCCGCTGCCAAGCCGCCGGGGCCGCCGCCAACGATCACCACGTCGTACTCCATGGATTCGCGGGGGCCTTTGGTTTTCAAAATCTCGTCGTGTGTCATGGCTTCAAACTCGTTGGTTTCGTGGCTGATAATCAATCATTGGATTTTAGGCGGTGTGAGAAGCATTTGCCTGTGTGGATTGCTATCAATTAAAGAGGAAGATCTAAACATGAGCTACGAACTTGATTTATCTGGCCGCGTCGCGTTAGTCACAGGCGCATCGAGCGGCTTGGGCACGCAATTTGCCAAGACGCTGGCCAAAGCCGGCGCAGCCGTCGTCCTCGCCAGCCGCCGTATCGACAAGCTCAAAGAGCTGCGCGTGGAAATCGAGGCCGATGGCGGCAGCGCCCATGTGGTGGCGCTGGACGTGACGGACACCGTGAGCATCAAATCAGCTGTAGCGCATGCAGAAACAGAAGTTGGCCCGATTGACATCTTGATTAACAACTCGGGCGTCTCCACCACGCAAAAGCTCACCGATGTGCGCGAAGAGGATTACGACTTTATTTTCAACACCAACACACGCGGCTCATTCTTCGTGGCGCAAGAGGTGGGCAAGCGAATGCTGGCGCGAGCCAAGGGCGCAGCGCCGGGCACATACACCGGCGGGCGGATCGTCAACATCGCCTCCATGGCAGGCCTCAAAGTCTTGCCGCAAATCGGCGTGTATTGCATGAGCAAGGCCGCTGTGGTGCACATGACCAAGGCGATGGCAGTGGAGTGGGGCAAATACGGTATTAACGTGAATGCCATCTGCCCCGGCTACATTGACACGGAGATCAACCATCACCATTGGCAAACCGAGCAGGGTCAAAAGCTGGTGCAAATGCTGCCGAGAAAGCGCGTGGGCAAGGCATCTGATTTAGACGCGCTGCTTGTGATGCTTTGCTCGAAAGAGAGTGATTTCATCAATGGCGCGGTGATAGCTGCGGATGATGGGTTTGGAGCTTAAACATCATGAAAACCATGATTTATTTTCTGAAAAAAACTGCTTTATTCTTGGTGATTTCTGGCATTTTTGGACTCGTGGCGGCACGCGATATTGACTTAAGTAAATTGCCGAGTAACCCTTCAACGTTGGGCTCTGGTACGGGCATCGTGCTGTTTTCGCTCACGCATTCAGGCACATCGTTCATTAATTTTAGTTATCAAGAAATACGTCAAGGCGCTGACACGAAGCCGGTGCTCAGCTTTAACGTGGGGCGCCCGTTGTTCTCGGTCAATGAGGATTTCAGCGCAGTGGATGGGCGGTGGGGACGTCTGATAGCGCTTCAATTGCCAATTGGTGAATACCGTTTCGGCCCGAACACGATGACGGTCGTCAACGGCTCCGCTGCAAGCCTGCTCAATTCAGGAGATTTGAAAATTGATTTCAAAGTTGAGGGGCAAAAAGTCCAATATCTCGGCAATTTAGATATCTTGCCCGAAAGCGCGTTTGAGCAGAATGCCGGCAACATCGCTTCCATTTTATTGATCGGCGTTAGCTCATTCGGCGCTGCGAGCATGCCTTACATCACCGATCAATTCGAGCGGGATGCCAAGGTGCTCAAAGCTGCGAATGCTGGCTTCGATGTATCGTTGATTCAAAAAAATGTGACCAGACGTGATGCAGATATTGAGATAGACAACTTAAGAGCGCAATATCAAAAACGATCCAGTGAGGGCGATTTCGCTGCGCAAGCTGCGTTGACGGAAGCGCGTATGTTTGGGTATGCCAAGACGCATGAAGGCGACATTGTGAGAGACACGGCTTCATTGCATTTCGACAAAGAAAATTATTCTCGGTTTCTCGCCACAGGAAGCCCAAGCAGTAAAACACTATTCTCAATTTGGTCGAGTGCCAACGGTGTACAAAGTTACGTCAGAACACCCCCGGTACTTTCTGATCAACAGAAAGAATTGATGCGTCAGTCGCTCGCATCAGCTTATCAAACGGCTGCTGTGAATGAGTTTGCCAAAGCTGCAACTGATCCACGCGAACAAAAAATTTGGGAGGCGCGCTCAAAAGCAACCCGTGAATTGCCGTTTGTCCAAACGGCGCGTTTGCGCGCTAAATTCGGTGCTGAGGTGGCTGAGAAATTTGAAAACTCCAACGCTAAATTGAAAGTGGCCGCTGTGTCTTATGGTGGAAAAACGTTCTATCAAGAAGGCGAAGATGTTGCATTGCGCGCGAAACTTCTTGGGGATGCAAAGGCGCAATGTTTGAAAGACACAGGATTTGCCTGCGCGACCTATGTACATCGGCGAGGCGCGCCGATTAGCCTGTGCAGCATAGAAGAGGCCGCGTCTGGCTGGTCTAACAGCTATCCGCCTGTTTCCATGCCGGATACATCGACCAGCAAGGACAAGCCTTGGTTTGCTGCCTACGTTGCTTGGGAAGGAACTGGCGCAGAAGGGCGCGTCCATCCCCGTAGCATGGTTTGGGACTCAGAGCTGAAGAAAACTTTTCATTCGTCAGGCACTTGTATGAGCGCGTTGCGCGCTGTAAGCCTCTGCAAAGATGCGGGAGGTAAGCAATGCGAACTGGTGCTGCAAGACGATAAAGATGTTGAGCAATCAACGTATGCTAAAGATTGGGCAGCTCGTGCTGCAAATTATTTCAAGCGGCCTTAATTGGCTATTGACATGGGAATCGGGATCGTTGCTGGCCTGCTCGCTGGCGCATTGTGGGGCTTGGTGTTTGTTGCGCCGCGCATGGTGCCAGCTATCTCGGGCGTGGACTTTACGGCGGGGCGCTTTGTATCATATGGGCTGTTGGCTTTTGCTTTGATGCTGTTGGCAAAAAATCGCGTGTTGCCGACGTGGACTCAGGCTCGCTCTGCGGCGTTGCTGAGCTTTCTTGGCTTCACGGGCTACTACTTGCTGCTGGTGTATGGCATTCGCGATGCGGGCACGGAAGTGCCATCTCTCATCATTGGCACGATCCCGATTTGGATGATGGTTTTGGGCAAGCCGGCGGGCTTGAGTTGGAAATCGCTTGTCCCGGGCTTGTTGCTGACGGGCTGTGGCCTAGCGTTGATGATGATGGCATCGCATGGCGCAAGCGGCTCGGTTTCTTTAGCAGCCGGTGAGCCGCAGCATTTTTGGCGCGGCGTGGCATTTTCCGTGGCCTCAATGCTTTGCTGGACAGCCTTTGGCTTGATGAATGCGAAATGGCTGAAAGATCACCCAGAGGTAAGCGCCACCACATGGGCCAATTGGCTGGGTGTGGCCACAGGGCTGGGTGCGCTGGTGCTGTGGATGATTGCTGGTTCAGAGCCAAAAGTGCTGCTAGCCGGCAAGGATATTGCGCTGGCTGCTATTCTTTCCGTAGCAACAGGCGTTGGCTCGGCATGGGTGGCTACGATTCTTTGGAACATTGCTAGCCAGCGGCTGAGCGCCAGCCTGTGCGGTCAGCTCATTGTGAGCGAGACGATTTTTGCGCTGGTTTATTCGTTTGTATGGGATGGGCAATGGCCCAGCGGGATCCAGTTTTTGGCTGTGGCTTTGTTTGTGGCCGGCATCCTTGCCAGCATTCGGGCACACCGCTAAGATCCAACTTCAAAACTTCAATTTAAAACGAGGAGCTATGCCATGGATTTTAAAACTGCCATCGTCACCTGCCTGACCAAATACGTGGATTTTGACGGGCGCGCCAGTAAAGCCGAGTTTTGGTGGTTTTTCTTGTTTCAACTCATCGTGATTGTGGTGCTCAGCATGCTGTTTTCGCTGCTGGGCTCTCTCGCGTCTTTGGCCCTTCTCCTGCCCGGGATTGGTGCAGGCGTTCGCCGCTTGCACGACATCGGCAAAAGCGGCTGGTGGATGTTGATCGGTCTGATCCCGGTGATCGGCTGGCTGATCGCCATTTATTGGGCGATCCAGCCTAGCCACCCTGGGAGCAACAACTGGGGCGATGTGCCTGTTACTTAAGCGCCATTTGCGGCCAGCGCCGCATTCAGCGTTGCGCTGGGGCGCATGATTTTGTCGAGCTTGGCGAAATCGGGGCGGTAGTAGCCGCCAATATCGGCAGGCTTGCCTTGCACAGCAGCGAGCTCGGCCACAATCGCTTTTTCGCCGTCGGTGAGCGCCTTGGCTAGCGCCGTGAAGTGCGTGGCGAGCTCTGCATCTTCAGTCTGAGCGGCGAGCGCCTGCGCCCAATACATCGCAAGGTAAAACTGGCTGCCACGGTTGTCGAGTTGGCCAGTTTTAGGCGATGGGTTTTTGTTGGTGTCGAGCAGCTTGCCGGTGGCGGCATCGAGCGTTTTAGCCAACAGTTTGGCGCGGGTATTGCCGGTTTTGATGCCGAGATCTTCCAGCGATACAGCCAATGCCAAGAATTCGCCCAACGAATCCCAGCGCAGGTGGTTTTCTTCGACCAGCTGCTGTACATGCTTGGGCGCTGAGCCGCCCGCGCCCGTCTCATACATGCCGCCGCCTGCCATCAAAGGCACGATGGAGAGCATCTTGGCGCTGGTGCCCAGTTCCATGATCGGGAAGAGGTCGGTCAAATAGTCGCGCAGGATGTTGCCAGTGGCGCTGATGGTGTCTAACCCGCGCACAACGCGCTCCAGCGTGTAGCGCATGGCGCGCACTTGGCTCATGATCTGAATATCCAGCCCGGCCGTGTTGTGCTCGTGCAGATACATTTTCACTTTGGTGATCACCTGCGCTTCATGCGGGCGGAATTGATCGAGCCAGAAGACCACGGGCATGCCGGAGTTGCGCGCACGGTTGACAGCGAGTTTGACCCAATCGCGGATCGCGGCGTCCTTGACCTGACACATGCGCCAAATATCGCCCACCTCTACGTTTTCGCTCATCAGCACTTCGCCGGTGGCCAGATCGGTGATGTTGGCTACGCCGTCTTCAGGGATCTCAAAAGTCTTGTCGTGCGAGCCGTATTCTTCGGCCTGCTGCGCCATCAGGCCCACGTTGGGCACTGTGCCCATGGTCTTGGGATCAAATGCGCCATGCCATTTGCAGAAGTTGATGATCTCTTGATAAATACGCGCAAAAGTAGATTCAGGCATTACCGCCTTGACTTCTTTTAATTTGCCATTGGCATCCCACATCATGCCGCCATTGCGGATCATGGCAGGCATGGAGGCATCCACGATCACATCATTTGGTGAGTGAAAATTGGTGATACCTTTGGCTGAATCGACCATCGCCAATTCAGGGCGATTTTCGTGGCAAGCGTGCAAATCGCGCTTGATTTCATCTTGCTTGCTCTGCGGCAGGGCAGTGATCTTGGAATAGAGATCAACCATGCCGTTATTGACGTTGATGCCTAGCTCGTCAAACAACTTGGCATGCTTGGCAAAGGCGTCTTTGTAGAAAATCCGCACACAGTGGCCAAACACGATCGGGTGCGAGACTTTCATCATCGTGGCTTTGACGTGCAGCGAGAAGAGCACGCCGGTTTTGCGAGCATCCTCGATTTCTTTTTCGTAGAACTCAAGCAATGCTTTTTTGCTCATAAACATACTGTCGATGATCTCGCGGTCAAGAAGCGAAACCTTTTCTTTCAGCACAATTGTTTTGCCACTCGCAGTGATCAGCTCCATCTTCACATCGCGCGGGCGATCCAGCGTCATGGATTTTTCGCCGTGGTAGAAATCGCCAGCGTGCATGTGCGAGACGTGAGAGCGCGAAGCCTGGCTCCATTCGGCCATGCTGTGGGGGTTTTTGCGGGCAAATTCTTTCACGGCTTTGGGCGCGCGGCGGTCTGAGTTGCCCTCGCGAAGCACGGGATTGACGGCGCTACCGATGCATTTGTTGTAGCGGGCGCGGATGCTTTTTTCATCTTCAGATTTTGGATCTTCGGGATACGCAGGCACAGCAAAGCCTTGGCCTTGCAGCTCTTTGATGCAGGCTTTGAGCTGAGCCACTGACGCGCTGATGTTGGGCAATTTGATGATGTTAGCGTCGCGGCGCAGAGTAAGCTTACCCAGATCGGCCAGTGTGTCGGGCAGGCGCTGCTCTTCCTTAAGATGCGCTGGAAACTGCGAGAGCACGCGCGCGGCGACCGAGATATCGGCGGTGTCAATCTTGAGCCCAGCTTGCGCGGCGAAGGTGCGAATGATGGGCAAAAAAGAAGCAGTCGCCAAGAGCGGCGCTTCGTCGGTGAGGGTGTAGATGATGGTGGGTTGCGCAGTGGTCATGGAAGTGTCTCTTGTTTTGGAAGGTGATGGACGCGCCGCCTGATCGATTGGCAAGCACACGACCTCGATTTTGGCTGAATTTTCTTGTCTTCGGCTGACCTTGGCTCGCTTTTTTGCAATGCAATTGCATATTGTGGGATTGCGAGCTGGCTGCGTAAATTACTGCTGTGCCGACTCAGTAGGATTCGCGCAATGTGCAGCGCCCATAATCGTGGTCATGAAATACGAGATTCCTGAGCTTAAAAAACCAATTCACGAGATGCGGATTCCGATGCGCTGGGGCGATATGGATGCGATGGGGCATGTGAACAACACGCTTTATTTTCGCTATCTGGAAACAGTACGCATCGAGTGGATGCGCTCGATTGGATGCCAGCCTGACCCCAAAGGCGAGGGCCCGGTGATCGTGAATGCGTTTTGCAATTTCTACAAACAGCTGGTGTATCCGGGCGATGTGTTGATCAAAATGTATGCGAGCGATCCGCAGCGCACGACGTTTGAAACATGGGCCACGATGGAGCTTATTGGCGAGCCCGGCGAGATTTATGCGGCGGGCGGGGCGACGACGATTTGGGTCAATTTCCCGCTGCAAAAGGCGGCTGCGCTGCCCGATTGGATGCGGGCGCATGTGACGCCTCAGGTTGAGTAACTCCTGAATTCATAGCACTCCGCGCAGATTCTATGCCGGTTAACTACCGATTTTTGTTTGAAGCTTCATTTGCGTGCCAAGGCGTGAGCTCGCCGCAGTCGCCATGCCCTCATGAGCCCGAGCAGCGAACCACGCGGCACTCGCCGCGAGATTTGACGCTACGCTGCACGGCCAAAATCGGTCATGTCGCCTGCGGCGAACTCGCGCCAATGTTGGCGAGGTGAGTTCCAATTGCAGTGCGCCAACACTATTACGAGCAGCTACCGGTGGTGAGCGAAAATCGCATGAGTAGCACACAGGCCGCGAGTTTGAGGTATTTCGCCCGACTGATTTGTGGTACTTGCGCCTAGAAGGCGGGCGGAATGCCTCAAACTCGTGTCCGTTCACGCCGGAGAAATATCTATAGAGCACCAATGGGATAATTCACGCCGTGAACCCAGAACTTTTCCACATCGCCTTCTACAAATTCGCACATGTTGCGCAGCCCGAAGCTGTATCGCAGCGACTGCGCGAGCTCACGGCTGATTTGCGCGGCAGCATTTTGATTGCAAATGAAGGCATCAATGGCATGCTCGCTGGCTCTGCTCAGCAAATGGATGCTTTTGAGGCGGCTGTGCAAGCCGATGTTGCCCAAGATGTTGTGCTCGCGGGTTTGTTCAAGGGCATGCTGTTCAAGCGCACGAGCTGCATCACCCAGCCTTTCAAGCGGATGAAAGTGCATTGGAAGAAGGAAATCGTGCCGCTGGGTGTGGAGGGCGTGGATGCGCCGGGCAGGATTGATGAGATTCACGCCAACGATGTGCCACCGCGCGAATGGCGCGAGCTGATCAAGCGGCCTGATGTCGTGTTGCTCGACAACCGAAACAGCTTTGAATATCGCCTTGGAAAGTTTGAAGGCGCGATTGATCCGGGCGTGATCAACTTCCGTGATTTTCCGGAATATGTGAAAGCGCATGCCGACCAATGGAAAAGCGAAGGCAAGACGGTGGCCATGTATTGCACCGGCGGCATACGCTGTGAGAAAAGCAGCGTGTGGATGCAGGATATGGGGCTCAAGGTCGCGCAGCTGCAAGGCGGAATACTGAATTACTTCAAAGAAATGCCCGATGCGGAACGCGACTGGCAAGGCGAATGCTTCGTGTTTGACTCTAGAGTCGCGCTCGATACCAAGCTGCAAGAGACGCCCACTTCAATTGACGATGTTTACAGCGAGCAAGATTTAATGGACGCCGCGCAAGCTGAAGACATCCGCTGGCGGCTCAATCGGGCGAAGCGCTTGGATGGCTAGGCACGCGAATTTGTCGACTAAAAACGGCGTGAGCGCCAGCACGATGGTGCTGCCGCCGATAAGCTCGCTGTCATTCGTGCCCGGTGATTTGCTATCATTTTTAGAGCAGTCCGCGCACAATTCACGCCGGCTAGATTGGGAAAATCGTTTAAAAAACGGGCTGGTTGTTGATCAAGCTGGCCAAGCCTTGCCTTTGGATGCGCCTTATGTCGTCGGCCAGTGCATCCATTACTGGCGCGATGCTGGCGTTGAAGTGCGTATTCCGTTTGACGAGCAAATCATCTACCAAGACAGTCACATTTTGGTCGCCGACAAGCCGCATTTCCTGCCCGTCACACCCAGCGGCGGCTATGTGCAAGAAACGCTGCTTGTGCGATTGAAAAACCGCACCGGCCTCGTTGATCTCACACCGATGCACCGGATCGACCGCGACACCGCAGGATTGGTGATGTTTTGCATCCGCCGCGAAGACCGCGCTGCGTATGCAGCCATGTTTCGCGGCAGGAGTTTGAGTAAAACCTACGAATGCATTGCGCCGTATTCGCCAAGTATCGTGCTCCCATTGGTGCGCAAAACGCGCCTCGTCGAATCACCCGATTCATTCATGCAAATGACGGAAGCCGAAGGCGAGCCCAACAGCGAAACACGCATTGAACTCATAGAAAGAGCAGGGGATTTAGCCAGATACCGCCTTCACCCCATCACAGGCAAACGCCATCAGCTTCGCGTCCACATGCACGCGCTCGGCCTGCCCATTTGTGGCGACGGCATCTATCCCGTGCTCACGCCAGAGCCTTCAGTGCCACGCTTTGAGAATCCGCTGCAGCTATTGGCCAAAAGCTTGGCCTTTGTTGATCCTGTGACGGGGGAAAACCGCGTATTTCATAGCCAATTTAAGTTAACGGCCTAATTCCCGAATAAATGAAACTGCCTTGGTGGTGATCATGTCCACCGCCGGGCCGTTGGCTCCGTGGGGCAAGATGACGTGGGCGTTGCGTTTGGTGGGTTCGATGAATTGCTTGTGCATGGGGCGCACGGTTTGCAAGTATTGCTCGATCACGTTGTCTAAGCTGCGCCCGCGCTCGGCCATGTCGCGCTGCAGGCGGCGGATGAAGCGCACGTCTGGCGCAGTGTCTACAAATACTTTGAGTGACATCATTTTGCGCAGCGCGGGATCGAACAACGCAAACAGGCCTTCAAGCACAATGATGGGCGCGGGCTGGACTGAGACTGTGTTTTCTGCGCGGCAATGGCGTTTGAAGTCATACACAGGCATCTCTATCGCTGTGCCGTCGCGCAGGGCTTTGACATGAGCCATGAGCAGTGGCCAATCGAATGCATCGGGATGGTCGTAGTTGGTTTTGCAGCGTTCTTCAAATGAGAGCGTCGGCTGATCTAAGTAATAGTCGTCTTGCATCAACACAGCGACGCTTTTTGCGCCCACCGCAGCCAAGATTTCACGCGTGACGGTGGATTTGCCGCTGCCGCTGCCGCCTGCAACGCCGATGACAAAGGTGGGGTAGCGATTCGAAGTCATTTCGGTGAAGTTTAAGGGAGATCTTTGAATACGACCAAGCGCTGTATCAGCACGTTACCGTCGATCCACTTGCAGTTAACAAATCAAAATACTATTAAAAAAATAGCACGCCACGCTTATTCTATGCCGGCGATATGCCCTAAAGCTCATATTTTTTGCCCAATGCAAGCAGATCAGGTGTGCCAATCAGCGCATTGAGTTCGTCGAAGTTGATCATGCTGTTTTGCATGGCGAGGGTGCTGCCCTGCTGATGCAGGCTTTTGTAATAGTGCTGCAAAGTATGCGCCACAGCGCGGGCCGTGCCGCCTGGGAAGATCACGATTTTGAAGCCACACTCGCCGAGTTCGGTGGCGCTTTGGATCGGCGTTTTGCCGCCTTCCACCATATTGGCCAACAGCGGGATGCGTTTGGCAAAGCGCTCGCAAGCAGCTTGCATTTGCTCAGGCGTGCGCAGGGCTTCGATGAAGAGGGCATCCACGCCGCACTCTAGATAAGCTTCTGCTCGATCAAGTGCGGCATCAAGCCCTTCGATAGCAAGCGCATCAGTGCGCGCCAAGATGAGCGTGCTCTCGCTGTGGCGGGCGTCCACAGCGGCATTGAGTTTGCCGCACATCTCACCCGTGGAGACCACAGTTTTGC
This sequence comes from Variovorax sp., assembly GCA_043755865.1. Classification (GTDB taxonomy): domain Bacteria; phylum Pseudomonadota; class Gammaproteobacteria; order Burkholderiales; family Burkholderiaceae_C; genus JANMDU01. The sequence goes on from JAYUSD010000154.1 coordinate 58,057, forward strand.
CGTCCAAATGGCCGCATCTTTTGGGAAAGCTCTGATCTTCGATTTGGATCATGGCTGCGCCCGCACGCTCGAAGCCGCGCACGGTGCGCTGCACATTGAGGGCGTTGCCAAACCCTGTGTCTGCATCCACGATCACAGGTGTGCGCACGCGCTCGGTGATGCGTGCGAGCGTGTCTTGCACCTCGGTGAATGTGGTGAGCCCGACATCGGAGCGCCCAAGCCGTGTGTAGGCAATCGAGGCGCCGGAGAGATACAGCGCCTCAAAGCCGGCTTGCTCGGCAACCAGAGCAGTGAGCGCGTCATACACGCCGGGCGCGAGCAGGGCGCTGGGTTGTTGCAAGCGTTGTTGAAGTGTTGTCATGTGTTCACCATGCCAGCTGCCGCCTCGGCTGCTATTGCGCCGCCAGCGACTGCGCTGAGCAAGCCATTGCCAGATAAATAGCCCCAAACTTCGTTGCCCGATACGCCGCGCGCTGCGCCGCCAGCCGCGAGCAAATTGGGAAAGGGCTGGCCATTGCGCTGCAACACGCGGCATTGCGCATCAATATCCAGCCCGCCTTGGGTGTGAAACAGAGCGCCCGTGACCTTGACGGCATAGTACGGCGCATGCAATGCGCGTTTGGCTCGCGCAGAAGGTGTTGATACTGCATTTCTTAAGCCTTTTGGGCCACTGGCCGGCATAGAATATGCGCAGGATGCTATTAAATTCATAGTTTTGCATCCAATCAGTGCAGCCAGCGCCTCCACATCCGCACAGACCTTCACAGCACCGGCAGCTTCAGCTTCACAAAAATCAGGGAAGCTGCGGGCGAGTTTCAAAATCGGCGCATCAAAGACATTCCACGCCACGCCACCGGGCTGTGCGAGCACATGCACGGCCGCTTCAGAATAGCCTTGCGTCTCATCATGAAAGCGCTGGCCGTTTGCATTGACCTGCACGCCGCCTTCCATCATCAGCGCCCAGCTGATGAGCGCGCCTTGCGGAATCGCCCATGAGCCATGGCCTTGGTAGCCACCCAGATCGGCGAGGCTCGCTTGCAAAGCCTTGCCCCAAGCAATCGCACTGCCGTCGTTGCCTGCATGCCCTGCAAACAATGCATCCTTCATGTCGGGGAGCAGCTCGCGCACCATGTCTGCATTGCCGCCAAAGCCATTGCAAGCCAAGATGAGCGCATCGCAGCGCAGATGCTCCATGCTGTCGTCGGGGCGCTCATAGCCCACGCCCGTGATGCGCTGATCAGCATCTACCCAAAGCTCGCGCACGGTGGCTCGCGCGAGAATGTCTGCGCCGGCTCGTGTGGCCGCGCTTGCGAGCTGCGTTACCAAAGCCGCCCCGGTTTTTTGCGGCACAGCATGCATGCGCCGCACGCTGTGGCCGGGATACAAAAAGCCATCGAGCACAATGAATTGAAGCCCGTGCTGCGCTGCCAAGTGATCAATCACCAAGCCAATGCGTTGCGCGAAAGCAGCTACCAAGTGCGGCGCCGCTGTGCCATGCGCTTTGGCTTGAATGTCGTGTGCAAACTGCGCTGCGCTGTCTGATATGCCAGATTCGCGCTGCATGCGCGTGCCGGGCGCTGGAATGAAGCCAGACGATAAAGCGGTGGAGCCGGACGGCTGAGCATCGCGCTCAATCACCACACAATCAATACCTGCATCGCGCAGCATGATGGCCGCAACCAGCCCGCATGCGCCTGCGCCGATGATGGCTACGGGCACATGCGGTGCTGCCTGCGGCGGGCATCCATGGCGAATAGTGGTATTCATGAGGGCGTTTGTTAGGCCGTGGGGCGGAAGAGATATTTGCCTTGTGGCTTACCGATCACTTGCCCGTCTTGATAAATCAGTTGGCCGCGCAAGTAAGTGGCATCTACACGGGCTGACATTTCTAGCCCTTCAAACGGCGTGTAGCCCTGCGTGGAAGGTGAGTCTTTGGCGTGAATCGTCCAAGTCTTGGAGGGGTCGACCAAGGCGATATCTGCATCGAAGCCCACGTCGATATCGCCTTTTTTATTGAGCCCGTAACGCTGCGCAGGATTCCAACTTGTGACGCGGGCCATATGGTTGTAGCCCATGCCGCGCCGCGTGCCTTCGCTCACGAGCGCTGGCAGCAAATACTCCGTGCCGCCGAAGCCACTTTTGGCCATCCAAATGTTGCCGAAATAATGCTTAGGGATTTTCATCTCATGGCGGCAGCAAGCATGATCGCTCACCACCCAATCCAGCTCACCCGCGAGCAGAGCTTCCCAAAGAAATTCCACATCCTCGCGCGGGCGAATCGGCGGGTTCACCTTGGCCAGCTCGGCCGCTTTGCTGTTGATATCCAGCATCAAATGACCGATGGTGACTTCGCGCTTGAAATCGATATGCGGGAACGTCTCGGCCATCATCATCGCTGCTTGCACTGCCTTGCGCGAGCTCAGATGCAGCAAATTGATATTGGGCAGCGCCGTCTCATGCGCGAGATAGCTCGCAATGAACACGGCCAAGCCTTCTGAATGTTGAGGGCGAGAAGCGCTGTATGCGGCCAAGCCCTTGAGTGATTTGTCTTTCTCGACGATCTTTGTATAAGCCGTCATCACCTCGGCAGTTTCGCAATGCAGGGAAAGCGAGATTTGATTGGCGCGCTCGGGGAATTGCTCTCGCGCCGCTTGCACGCCGCGCATGATGAATTCAAAATGCGCGTAATCGTAGCGATCATCCTCGCCAATCATCAAGAAGTCTTTTTGCGAGTTGGATGCGCCATGCAAGCCGTGAGAGCCATAAAACATGAAAATCTTAAAACTCGATACGCCAAACTTTTCAATCAATTCGGGGATTTCTTTGATGTGCGTGCCATCCATGGGCGCAAGGTGAAAACCGTAGTCCACATGAAAGCGATCTTTTGAAATTTTGAGCACTTCTGGATAAAACTTTTTGTACGGGCCACCTTTGTTAAGGTAATACTGGCCAGTGCGAAAGTAATTCAAGCTGCTCGTTACGCCACCCATGGCTGCGGCTTTGCTCTCCGAGACGGCATCTTCTCCTAGAGGCGAATAAATGCCGCTGTGCATATGCGCATCGACCACGCCGGGGAAGGCCAAGCGGTTGTTGCCATCCTCTATTTTTTTGGCGCGGCTCACATCAATGCCGGGTGCAATCAGCGCAAATTTGCCGTCTTTGATGGCGATATCGCCGCTGTGTACTACGTTGCCATGCGGGCGCACGACGCGGACGTTTTTGATCAAGAGATCAAATTCAGGTTGGGCTGAAGGTGTTGGTTTTTTCATGGTGTCTCCTTAAGGGTTGGGTCGTGATACCGTTTGCCCTCAGCTTGTTGAAGGGCTCTCAAAGGCTTCGACAAGCTCAGCCCGAACGGAATGATTCCTCTCAGCCCGAACGGAATGATGTGAATCAAGCAAGAGTGGGTTGGGTTGTGAGCTTGTAAGCCGCTTTTTGAGATGAGGCAGCAAGCCACCGGCTTGCACCATCTCTAGCAAAAAAGGCGGGATAGGCTCGCAGGGCAAGCGCGCGCCGCTCGAAGTGAGTAAACCGCCGCCAGAAGAAGCAAGCTCAATGCTCGCCTGATCGCGCAACAGCTCGCTCTGCGGGCAGGTCAAAAGCAGCAGGCCCACATTGAACGCATTTCTGAAATACAAGCCGCTGTAGCTCGGCGCGATCACAGCAGCAATGCCCAGATGCACCAGCACCTGCGCGGCCTGCTCGCGGGATGACCCGATGCCAAAATTCGCGCCCGCCACGATCACATCGCCGCGCTGCACTTCGTTTGCAAAATTCGGCAATACAGATTCCAAACAGTGCTTGGCGATCACCTCCATGCCATGCTTCATCGCGTGGCCGGGGGCGAGCAGATCGGTGTCGATGTCTGCGCCTAAATGCCAGATGCGATGTGTTGTGCGACTCATGCCAACACCTCGCGCGGATCAGTGATCTGGCCTCGCAATGCCGATGCAGCCACGGTGTAGGGTGAGGCCAAATACACCAGTGCAGTTGCAGCGCCCATGCGCCCTTTGAAATTGCGTGCCGTGCTGGAGATCACGGTGCTGCCCTCGGGCACGCTGCCGCCATAGCCTGCGCAAGCGCCGCACGCGGTGGCAAACATTTCTGCGCCGGCGTCTTGCAAAATTTGCAACACGCCTTCGCGCTGCGCGGCTGCTTGGTCTTGCAGGCTGGCGGGCGAGACCATGAGGCGCACGCCAGCGGCAACTCTTTTGCCTTTCAGCACCGAAGCCGCCGCCCGCAAATCTTCCAGCTTCGCGCCGGTGCATGCGCCGATGTAGGCAACCTCGACCGGCGTGCCCGCAAATTCGCCTACATTTTTCGTATTGGCGGGGCTGTGCGGTGCGGCCACTTGAGGTGCTAACGCACGGGCATCAAAAGTGTGGCGAATCACGTCGGCGTCTGCATCGCTGTGCCAAACGCTGATGTCTGTGGGCGCGACGCCAGCGGTTTGAAGCCAAGCCAGCGTTGTTTCGTCAGGCGCAACGAGCCCCGTCTGCGCACCCAGCTCTGCACTCATATTGCACAGCGTCATGCGCTCTTGCATGGAGAGCGCGCGCACCGTCTCGCCCGCAAACTCCACGGCTTGATACATGCCGCCGTTCATGCCAAAGCGGCCAATCATGTGCAGCATCATGTCTTTGGCGCACACGCCGCTTTGCAGCTGGCCCTGCCAATGCATTTGAATCGTTTGCGGCACACGCAGCCAAATCTCACCCGTCACGCACACGCCCAGCATCTCGGTGCTGCCGATGCCGAACATATACGCACCGAATGCACCGCCGGTGGGCGAATGCGAATCTCCGCCCACACACAGCATGCCCGGGCGCACATGCCCTTTTTGTGGCAACACCACATGGCAAATGCCTTGGCTGTCATACACATGCGGCAGCGCTTGTTCGCGCGCCCAATCGCGGGCGATGCGCACGATTTTGCGGGCTTCATCGTCCTGCTCGGGCACGTAATGATCCATCACCAGCACGACTTTGGACTTGTCCCAAATCTCTGCCTTCAGCTCATCGAGCATCGGCTTTAAGCGGCGCGGCCCGGATGAATCATGAAACATGGCTAAGTCAACAGCGCATGTGACGATCTCGCCCACCGCCACATGGCTGCGCCCCGCAGCGCGCGCAATGAGTTTCTGAGCGAGGGTTTGCGCAGACATCAAAACGCTTTACTCGGGCTTCGCACCCGAGTACTTCACCACGACCGCCCAGCGCTTGATCTCGCTTTCTACAAAAGCGGCAAACTCCTCGGGAGAATTGCTTGCGAGTTGCAGGCCTTCGTTTTCCAAACGTTTGCGCAGCTCAGGGCTACTCAGAGCTTTGCGCACGGCATCGTTGTAGCGCGTCTTCAAATCTGCATTCATGCGCGCCGGGCCAAACAAGCCAAACCATGCACTTGATTCAAACCCAGGTAAAACTTCTGCAATCGCAGGGACATCGGGAAACGCGGGCAGACGTTTGCTACTCGTCACCGCCAATGGCCTTAATTTGCCAGAACGAACCTGTTGCTGCGCACCTGTCATCGGCGCAAACATCAAGCCCACCTGCCCAGCGAGCACATCAGCCAGTGCCGGCGCGGTGCCGCGATAAGGAATATTGACGATATACAGGCCTGCGCGCATTTTGAAAGCGTCGCCGGCCATGTGAAGCGACGAGCCAATCGCGCCCACGGCAAAATTGAGTTTGCCTGGCTGTGCTTTTGCCAAGGCAATCATTTCTCGCAAATCCTTCGCCGCAAAGCTGGGGTGCGCCACCAACATAGCAGGTGCTGTGGCTACCAAGCTGAGCGGTGTGAAATCTTTGATCGGATCAAAGGGCAGGCTCGGGTAGAGCGTGGCATTCACCGCATGGCTAGTGAAGCTGAGCAGCAAAGTATTGCCATCGGGCGCAGCTTTAGCCACTGCATCAGCGGCGATGTTGCCGCCCGCTCCAGCCCGGTTTTCTACCACCACCGTGCGACCCAGCATGGGCGCGATCTCAGCAGCCAAAGCGCGAGCGATGATGTCGGTGCTGCCGCCAGCAGACGCGCCTACCAGCAGGCGGATGGGCTGCGTGCTGGTTTGCGCAGCAGTTTGCGATGCTGCGCAAGTTGCTACCAAAGTAATAGCAGACTGCGCAATATACACGCCGGCTACCCGTCTGTTTTGCTTAAAAAGCATAGGTCACATCCCCAAATACGAGCGGCGCAGACTGTCGCTTTGCAGTAGCTCTTGCGCCGAGCCCGAAAACTCAATGCTGCCGTTTTCCATCACATACGCGCGCTGCGCCAGCTCCAGCGATTGCGCTACGTTTTGCTCTACCAACAGGATCGTCAAACCATCGGCATGCAATTGCTTGATGAGCGCAAACATCTCTTCAACCAGGAGCGGCGAGAGGCCGAGCGAGGGCTCATCCAGAATCAAGAGCTTAGGCTCAGCCATCAGGCCGCGCCCAATGGCCAACATCTGCTGCTCACCGCCGCTCATCGTGCCGGCCAATTGCGTGATGCGCTCTTTGAGGCGCGGGAAGATACCAAACACGCGCTCTAGGTTGCTCGCTCGCCGCTCGCGTGCGCGGGTGAAAGAGCCCAGCTCCAAATTCTCCAGCACCGATAAATTTGGAAAAATCTTGCGCCCCTCAGGCACTTGGATCAAGCCAGCTTTCACAATCTCTCGGTAATGCAGGCGGCTGATATCTTGCCCCTCAAATTGCACGCTCCCCGCCCAGAGCGGCACGAGACCGCAAAGCACATTGTTCAGCGTGGTTTTGCCTGCGCCATTGCTGCCCAGCAAAGCCACGATCTCGCCCTGCGCCAACTGCAAATCAACGCCGCGCAATACCTCTACCGCCCCATAGCCGCCGCGCAAGCCTTGAATGTTGAGCAAACTATTCATAGCGCCGCCTTGCGCAGCTTAGCTGCTGTGCCATGCCCGAGATAGGCTTCAATCACAGCATCGTGAGATGTGATCTCCGCAGGCGAGCCTTGCGCGATCAATTGCCCTTGCGCCAACACCCAGACATGTTCGGCCAAATTCATCACCGCCTGCATCACATGCTCAATCATCAGTACTGTGATGCCGCTTTGCGCAATGCTTTTGACAACAGGAATCATCTCGCTGATCTCTTGCGGATTGAGCCCGGCCAATACTTCATCGAGCAGCAAGAGTTTGGGCTGCGTAGCCAAGGCTCTTGCAAGCTCCAAGCGCTTGCGACCTGCCACAGTGAGATCTGCGGCTGGTTTGTCTAATTGACTCGTCAAGCCCACTTGGCTAGCCACAGCTTCTGCGCCTGCCAATGCAAGGCTGCGGCGTGGCTCGCGCAAATGCATGCCCACGGCAATGTTTTCGCGTACGGTTTGCGCGGCAAAGGGTTGCACGATTTGAAAAGTACGCGCTAAGCCGGCTTGTGCATTGAGATGCGGCGCGCGGCCTGTGATGTCTTGGCCATTGAATTCAATGCGCCCTGCATCGGGCACGATGAAGCCAGACATGAGGGCAAACAGCGTCGTCTTGCCAGCACCATTGGGCCCAATCAAGGCGGTAAGGCTGCCCTGCGGCACGCTCAGCGATACGTCTTGCACAGCCTTTAAACCACCAAAGCTTTTGGACACGCCAGTAAGCTGCATCACATCAGGGCTCACGTCTTGTTGCCCTTCCACAGCTCGCGCACGCTACGCCCCACGCCGGTCAAACCACGCGGCGCAAACATCACCATCAGCACGAGCACCGTGCCGTAGATCACCATATTGATGCCGGGCAATTGGCCAAACAAATTGCGCGTGAGATCGGCAAGCACGTGTAGCGCCAACGCGCCAAGAATCGGCCCCCAGAGCGTGCCCATGCCGCCCACAATCGCGCCCACCAGCGCCTCCACCGAGGTATGCGCACCAAACGCGATGCCTGGATCAATGTATTGAAATACCTGCACATAAAACGCCCCTGCCGCACCCATGAAAGCGCCCGACAACGCAATCGCGCCCAGCTTTACTTTAAAGGGATTGACGCCAATCGCACGCGCTGCATCTTCGTTGTCGCGCACGGCTTGCAAGTAAGCGCCAAAGCGCGAATGCTTGAGCCAGCAAGTCACGAGCAAAGCCGACACCACCAAACCCAGCACCAGCATCGCGTAGCCACGCCGCGAGCCAAATTGCATATTCCCAAAGCCTTCGCGCAGCGGCAGCATCAGCCCCACGCCCGCACCTGTAAATGGCACAGAGAGAGCGAGAATGCGAAACACCTCAGCAAAAGCCAGCGTGACCAAAGCAAAGTAAGAGCCCTTGAGCCCATAGCGAAAGCTCAGTGCCCCGACAAACACGCCCACTGCGCAACTGATCAACAAAGCCAAAGGCATCGCTAGCCAAGGGCTCAAGCCCCATTGCATTTGCGCAATCGCCTGCACATAAGCGCCCGTGCCAAAAAACAGCGCGTGGCCAAACGAAAATTGCCCACCATAGCCGCCCAAAATATTCCAAGCCTGCGCCAGCAAGGCGCCATAGAGCGCCATCATCACAAAATTCAGCGCAGAGCCTGAATTCATGAGCTGCAACAGCAAAGCTACGCCTACGGCAAACATACCGATGCGAAGCAACTCTTTGGTCAGCGCGCTCATGCCTTCGCTCCAAACAAACCTTGCGGCCTGAAAAGCAGCACCGCAATGAAGATCAAAAAGATGCCAATCTGCCCCAGCGATTCCCCGAGCAGCAAGCCGCCCAATGACTCCACCACGCCAATGATCAACCCGCCGAGCAGCGCCCCCGCAAAGCTGCCCATACCGCCCAGCACCACAATCGTAAAAGCCACCAGCACGAAGCCGCTGCCTACTTGCGGATTCACGTAATACGCCGGCAGCAAAAAGCAAGCCGCCGCGCCTAGGCAAGCCAAGCCAATGCCAAAACTCATCGCATAGACGTGATCCACATCAATTCCCATGAGCTTGGCGCCTTGCTTTTCTTTGGAAACAGCGCGAATCGCGCGGCCTAAATCTGTCTTCGTCACGATCAATATCAGAATGGCAGAAGTGACAATTGCGCCTGCAAACGCGACCAATTTTGGCAGCGAAATCATGGCTTGCGCAAAGCCGATGTTGATGGGAATGGTGGTGAGCGTGTAAGCCGTTTCGATGGAGCGTGTGTCGGATTTGAAAAACAGCAATGCCAAATTTTCCATCACGATAGAAATGCCCAAAGTCACGAGCAAAATATTTTCATCTTTGCCGTGGCTTGCTCGGTTGATCACGCCGCGCTGCAAGCAGTAGCCCAGTACAAACATGCCAGGCACCACCAGCGGAAATGCCAAGTAGGGATCGATGCCAAATTTTTCCTTGAGCATGTACACGGCATACAGCGCCAGCATCAGACATGCGCCATGCGCAAAATTGATGATGTGCAATACGCCGTAGATCAAAGTAAGCCCCAGAGCAATCAGCGCATAGACTGCGCCGGTTGTCAGGCCATTTAAGACCGACGGGAAGAGGATGCTGAGGTCGATCATTGGTTTGCTTTAAGCCGTTCGCCCTGAGCTGAGTCGAAGGGGTTTCGACCCAGCTCAAAGCGAACGTGGGGTGTTAGGCCTTGAGCGGGAAGATCGGATCAATTTCGCGGTAATCGCGCGGCACGATCACCTTAATGTCGCCTTTGTAGACCTGTGTCATGAGGGGTTGCGCGCCTTGGTTTTGGCCATTGACAAACTTCGTTGGGCCGTAGGGCATGATGTGATCAGAGAAGGCGCTTTTCTCCAGCGCATCAATGATGGCAGCGCGGTCGGTGGATTTGGCGCGATCAATCGCATCGGCGAGCAAACGCATGGCGGTGTAGGCCATAAAAATCTCGTAGCTGAAAAATAAGCCTTTGGCTTCAACGCGCTTTTTGAGATCGGCGCTGCGCTTGTCTTTCGGGTTGAACCAATGGTTGCAATCAATGATGCCGTTGGCCGCATCCGGGAATTCTTTGACGAATTTGTAGCTGGAAGCCGCGCCGCCGAGCACCGAGTAAATCGCTTTCGGGCTGACCTTTTGCTGCTGCATGGTGCGCACCAGCAGAGCGTATTCGTTGTAATAGTTGGCCGGAATCACGATATCGGGATTGACTGATTTCATGCGCAACACGATGTTGTTGAAATCGCGCGTCGGGTTGGCATGTTTGATGACTTCTTTGACTTCATAGCCGTAGCCGGGCAGCTCGCGGGCGAGCAAATTGGCAGTACCTGTGCCGAAGAGGGATTCTTCGTGAATGATCATCACCGTCTTGGCGGGCTTGCCAGCGGCGGTGTTGAGCACATGCAAATTCGCCACAGCAATTTCGGCGCATTTGCGGTAGCCCGGGCCAAAGCGGAACGTGTTTTTCAGGCCGCGCTCGACGATTTGATCGGCCACGCCCACATCCACCACATGGGGTAGGTTGTATTTGGCGGCAGCTTGCGTCGTGGCGAGGCAAATGGCCGATGCAAATGCGCCCACCACAGCAGACACGCCGGCTTCATTCATCTTTTCAATTTCAGCAGCTCCCGCTTGTGGCGTGGATTGCGCATCACCGAGCAAAGCTTCGATTTTTGCGCCGCCCAGCGATTTGATGCCGGTTTTGTTGATGTCTTCAATCGCCATCAACACGCCTTCTCGGCACTGCTGGCCGGAATAGGCCAATGCGCCGGTGACGGGATGAAGCACACCAATCTTGATCGGCTTGGCTTGCGCGCCCGCAACCAGCGGCAGCGCGAGCGAGGATGCGGCCACGGCGGTTTGCGCCACGAAGGTGCGGCGGCTGGTGGAGGTCGAGACGAAGGTGGAGGAATTGCTATGGCTCATGAAGTGCTCCTGGGTTGAAAACGGTTGGTGAAAGGGTCGGTGAAAGGGTTGGTGAAAGATTTAGTGAAAGATTTAGTGAAAGTGGGCAGACAATTCTTTGCTGACCCAGACCTTGGCATCAATATTGCCAACGCGGGACAGTTGCATGACATATTCATATCGGTCTGGCCGATACATGCCATGCAGCCATTGCACAGGGCGGTCATTCACATCAAAAATCAATCGGCGCACAGCCAGCAGGGCGCTGCCCACGGCTATATCCAAATGCTGCGCGAGCTGCACATCGGCCAGCCGCGCGGAGATGGTTTGCTCGGCGCGCCCCACTTGCACGCCGGCTTCTTCCAGAAGTAGCAAAATCGGTTTCTTGCCCAATTCTTTTCGCCCAAAATGCGCGCCGATGGCTTTGGGGATGTAGGTGGTGATGTGGGAAAACGGGCCGGCTTCGGTACTGCGCACGCGTACGGCTTTTTGCACCGAGTCGCCCGTCGCAATTTGCAGCGCCTGTGCAATATCTTGCGATGCAGCGATGGTGCCCACATCCAGCACCTTGACCGATGTGGCCAAACCCATGGAGACTAAGTTTTCAAGCAGGCCGGTGAGTTGCGCCTTGCGTGGCTGACCATCTTTGGCTTGAGACGCCGCGCCGGCCAGTGCGGCTTGGGTGGGCTGCGTGCCGCGCCCCGGTTGGCGGCTGATCAAGCCTTCTGCCGCGAGCTGCTCCAGCGCCCGCCGCACCGTCACGCGCGCCACGCCAAACTGCTGCTGAAACGCCAGCTCGCTGGGCAAACCCGCTTTAAATATTCCCTCGCGCAACTGCTCTCGCAAGACCAAATAGATTTGGTGGTACTTGGGCAGCGGCATGACAGCGGACATGCGTTTATCTTAAGATCTGTTTTATTGTCCTGTCAATAGGACAATCGTGAACAATGAATAACCATCTCGCTACTAAATACATAGCAGATAACGCAATAAATACGCCGGCTAATGCACCAAAGCTTCTTAAAAATTATCGTTGACATGGTTTGCGCGCTTAGGCCTGTGCTCGCCGCAGTCGCCACGCCCTCATGAGCCCGTGCAGCGAACCACGCGGCACTTGCCGCGAAATTTGACGCTACGCTGCGCGGCCAAAATCGGTCGTGGCGCCTGCGGCGAGCGCAGGCCGGGGTGAGCGTGCTGAGTCCCAATTGCAGCGTTCGAAGCTGGTTTGCTGCTTCTTGGGGTGGCGAGGCGAGATTTTTTCGCATAGCCAACAGGCCGCGAGGTTGAGGCATTTCGCCCGACTGATTTGTGGTATCCCACCCAATACCGTTCATTTAAGCACCGTTCGCCCTGAGGTATCGAAGGGCTTGCTGGGGCTTCGATGCCGCATCCCGAGCCATTATGGCGTTAACCGAACAGTATTGGTATCCCACCATGAAGGCGAGCCGAATGTCACAAACTCGCAACCGCTCTTGCGAAAACGAAGTCTTCCGATCCCCCAACATTTTGGCAATAGCAGCTTGTCGCCATCTAATAGCCGGTATGCGCGAAAATCTACGCAAACAGGAGACACGTATGAACCGCCAACAATTTCTTTTCACGCTTTCTGCTTTTGCTGCAAGTAGCACATGGGCGCAAGCCTTTCCCAGCAAACCGATCAAAATCATCGTGCCTTTTGGCGCGGGCGGTGTAGCAGATTTAACGGCGCGGGCTGTGGCGCAAAAGCTCTCCGAGAGCTTGGGGCAAAGCGTGATTGTGGATAACAAGCCGAGCGCGGGGGGAATAGTGGCGGGGGAAATGGTGGCCAAGGCTGAGGCTGATGGGCATACGCTTGTGCTCATGAGCAATGGCACGGCGGTGAGCACGGGGCTGTTTAAGAGCTTGCCTTTTGATGCAGGAAAAGACTTTGCACCGATCTCTACGCTTGGCACATTTGATATTGCGATAGTTGCTGCTGAAGATGGCAAATTCAAAACCATGCAGGAGCTGATTGCGTTTGCACGCGCCAATCCGGGCAAGCTGAATGTGGGCACGATCAATGTGGGATCGACGCAGAATTTGGCAGCGAGGTTGATCGAATCTGCAGGCAATCTCGATTGGCAAGTGATCCCGTTTCGCGGCACGCCGGATGTGATCACGGCGCTGCGCGGCGGCACAGTTGATGCAGCTGTAGAAATCTTGGCTCCCATGATGGGGCAGATCCATGCGAAGGCGGTGCGGGCGCTGGCGGTGATGGGCGAGAAGAGGGCTGCGCGTTTGCCTGATGTGCCGACGCTGGCGCAAGCGGGAATCTCTGGTGCGACAGCTTCGAGCTGGAATGCGTTGGCCGCACCGGCTAAGACGCCGCGTGATGTGATTGCGCGGCTGAATAAAGCAGTGGTCGATGCGCTCAATTCGCCTGATCTGAAAGCAAAATTAGCAGAGCTCAATGTGGATGCGCAGGCCAGCACGCCGGAAGCTTTGGCGAGCTTGCTGGCGAGTGAGACCAAGCGCTGGAGCGATGTGATCGTGCGGGCGAAGATCGACAAGCAATGAGGAGCGAGCCATGGATCACCCAATGAATTTGAGCCAAATCGGCATCATTGGCTACGGCGAGGTAGGCAAGATTTTCGCCGTGGGCTTGAAGGCCAAAAGTGGCGTGACACACATGGCGGCTTGGGATCTGAAATTTACACATGAGGCCAGTGGCGGTGTTGAATTGGCGCATGCAAGGCAAGCGGGCGTGAATGCTTGCGCGAGCATGCTATCGCTCTGCGAGGCCAGCAGCTTCATCATCTCGGCGGTGACCGCATCAAATACGCTGGCGGTCGCGCAAGAGGTCGCTTTATACGTTCAGCCAGGCACTGTGTTCCTCGACTTGAACTCCGCCTCGCCCGGCTGCAAACAACAATGCGCGGCTTTGATTGATGCAGCGGGTGGGCGCTATGTGGAGGCCGGCGTGATGACGAGTGTGCCGCCTTATGGGATACGCGTTCCAATGCTTTTGGGGGGATCGCCGGCATATCTATTGGCTTCTTTGCTATCAAAATGGGAGTTGGATGCCAAGGCCGTGAGCGACAAAATTGGCGTGGCCAGCGCGATTAAGATGTGCCGCAGCGTGATGATAAAGGGCCTGGAAGCTTTGGTGATTGAGAGCTTTTGCACGGCGCGCGCTTACGGTGTGGAAGATCACATGATTGCCACTTTGCAGGAGACCTTCCCCGACATTGACTGGACAAAACAAGGCGCGTATTTTTTCAGCCGCGTGGTGCAGCATGGCAAGCGGCGCGCTGAGGAAATGCGCGAATCGGCGCGTACGGTCCACGATGCTGGCTTTGAGCCACTCTTGGCCAGCGCGATTGCGGCTAAACACCAATGGGTGGCGGATCAGGGCAAGGCGGGTGTGTTTAAAGACGTGCCCAAAGATGCTGCGAGACAGGGCGATTGGCAGGCTTTTGCGGATGCTCTGCTGAGCGCTCGCGCAAAACCTATTTGAGACGGATGCTCAATCAGCCATGCGGTCTAAAGGGCAGAGCAGGCCCGCGAAATGGCGGTGGCCGTGCTCATCCGTGACGGGCTCGCCGCTGGCATGGAAGTAGCGGTATGCCTCATCAAAGCCACGCAGGCGATAGACCTGATCAAATGCTGTGTTGTCTTTGATGCTGCGCTTGGCGGCGGCGATGACTTGCTGCGCATCTCCGGGATGAATGCGGGAGAGGAATTGAAATTCATGCGCAAAGTCTTTTCCCGCATAGCGCAGTAACGCTTGGTATTGCACAGAATAAGTCACGCCATTGGTTTTTAAATCCCAAATCCAACTGCCAAAGCCTGAAGTGTCGAGCGCCATTTTGAGCTGCGTGCTGAGATGTTTGAGAGCAGACGCTTCGCGCTCGGTTTCAGTGATGTCATGCAGAATGGTGACCACGCCGCGCACCTCAGAAGCAACGCTCGAGCGCACAGGCGCAACGCGAATATTGGCCACGCGCGGGCCTTTACCGTAAAGCGGCGGCAACACCAAACGCCGCACCACAGTTGAGCGAGATTGCCCGCATTCAGTATCCAGCTCCAAAATGCTGCGTGCCACATCCTTAGGAAACAGCTCATAAGGCGTTTTGCCCAGCACGTGCTCGGCCTTCACGCCGTGATAAGCCTCCGCTGCTTTGTTCCACATGATGTATTTGCCCTTGGCATCACGCACGGCGGATGGATCGGGAATTGCGTCAATCACATCCAATAATCGCTGGCGCACGCGATTCTCACTTTGCATCCAACGATGACGCACAACAGCTAACACGATCGCAATGCCGATCACAACCGCTGAGTAAGTCAACAAAAGCGCGAGCTGCGCAAATGCCAGCTCAGTTTGATTTTGCCGGGCTAGGTATAAAAAGGCACTCAAAAGTAGCGCTTGCAGCAAGATCACCACCAGCACAATCCACACTGGCGAAAAAGCCGATGTGGAAGGGCGGATCGCTTGGCGAAGCTGGCTCATGTCAAAATAGTGATGGTGTAAAGATGCAAAAGCATAGTTTGCAACAATTCCCAAACAAAGTTTTTCTGCCAACGAGTTTCTCCGCTTATCTGCGCAATATGCACGCTGTTATCAACCTTGTTTGCACCCGTTGTACAGACGACAATCACATGGCTTTGCAGCGCTGGTACAACGATCACGTGCAGCTTTTAATGGTTTCTTCTGAATTGCGAGCCGCAGCGCTTCTTCGTTTAGATCAAACAACCGCATCGATTAACTATTTATGCTTATATCAATTCGCCGATCTTGCGGAGTTTGATGCATTTGATTCTGGCGATGTGATGCGACAAGTGAGGGATTTAAGCAACGCCGCGCTGGGGCGCAGCAGCGTTGAAATTATTAAGCGTACGCAATATAAACGTGTGTTGCATCGTCGCTGGCCTGCCCGACGCTGCGGCTCGGTGCAGGCGAGCTTGTTTGTGCTGTCAAGCGATGACTTGGGCGAGAACGGCTTGGCGAAGAAAAGCTTGGCTGAGAAAAGCTTGGCAGAGAAAAGCTTGGCCGAGGCGGTGCGCTGGCTTAACGATGTACTGTACGCATTGCATTTGGCGCAGCCGTTGCAAAGCGCTGAAATCTACGCCGCGCAGGCGGGCGAAAAAACGGAGCTTTTTGTGCTGCTTCAGTCGGCTGACAGCATGTCTACAGGTTCGGAGCCCGCGCGCTCGGAGCCCGCGAGCTCGGAGCCTGCAAAGTCGCAACTCGCAAGCTCGCAGTCCATCGCGGGCGATTGGCACACTATGGAGAGCCCCTACGCCGCGCGTCCTAGCTTACAGTTGCAATGGCAAGCGCAGGGTGAGCGTGTGGCGCAATGGCTGCGCTAGCTCATCCGTCATGGTCGCCATAACGCGATTTCATGAGGAATGCAAGTTTTTTGGATCGCGATTCGTTTTCACGCGGCACAATGCTTGAAGCACACAACATCTTTCTCGTCTATGTCATTTGATTGTCCGCCCCAAGCCTTGACGCATCCGCGCGAATTTTTGCTGCATCTATATCAAGCGGCTGTGCACCGCGCATTGCCGCTGAACAACACTGCTGCTTTTCTTCCCAAACCACCCAGCCAAGGCCGCACATTGGTGCTCGGCGCAGGGAAAGCCGGGGGCGCGATGGCGCAAGCGGTGGAGGCGCTGTGGCCCCACGATGCGCCGCTCTCGGGCCTCGTGGTGACGCGCTATGGGCACATGCCGCCCCGCCCCGAAGGATTGAAGCAGCGCATTGAAGTGGTGGAAGCCTCGCATCCCGTGCCCGATGAGGCGGGTCTTGCGGCCGCCAAGCGAATTATGGCGCTCACGCAGGGGCTGACGAAAGACGATCTCGTACTCTGCCTGATCTCTGGCGGCGGCTCAGCCTTGCTCACGCTACCTGTCGAAGGGTTAGAGTTCGCTGAAAAGCAGCGAATCAACCAAGAACTGCTTGCCTCGGGCGCAAACATCATTGAGATAAATTGCGTGCGCAAGCATCTCTCGCAAATCAAGGGCGGCGCTCTCGCTGCGGCGTGTGCGCCAGCAAAAGTCGTGACGCTCGCGATCAGCGACGTGCCCGGCGATGACGTGAGCGTGATCGCGAGCGGGCCGACTGTGGCAGACAGCAGCACCTGCGAAGATGCGCTGGCGATTTTGGAGCGATATGGCATTGATGTGCCTTCTGCGATTCAAGTGCAATTGCAGCGCGGCACGCTGGAGACGCCCAAGCCCGGCGATGCGCGCTTGGCAACCCACCAAGTACATCTGATCGCCACCCCCCAGCAGTCGTTAGAAGCCGCAGCCCAAGCCGCACGCGCTGCGGGCATGGAGGCTTATATTTTGAGCGACGAAATTGAAGGTGAATCCCGCGAAGTTGGCAAAGTGCATGCAGCGCTCGCTCGCGCCGTCTCGCGGGGTACAGGAGCATTCAAAAAGCCCTGCGTCATTCTCTCTGGCGGCGAGACAACGGTGACTATCCGCAAACCGCCCGAAGGCGCTATTAAGGGCAGGGGAGGCCGCGCCGGCGAATTCTGCATGGGTCTTGCTTTGGGTCTGCAAGGATTGCAAGGCATCTACGGTTTGGCTGCTGACACCGACGGCATCGATGGTATAGAAGCCAACGCAGGCGCATACGTCGCGCCTGAAACGCTTGCACGAGCAGCCGCTCTCGGCATGAAGCTTAATCAGTATTTAGACCGCAACGACGCAGTAGGCTTCTTCGAACCTTTGAACGATTTGCTCATCACCGGCCCTACGCACACCAACGTGAACGATTTTCGGGCCTTACTGATTTTGTAAATCGAATCGCCAGCGCAGACGTGATTTGGCTTATTGCGTATTTCGCATCGGCTTCATCACCCACATCGACTTTTGATTGTCCCACCGGTGCGTCCGAGCAAATTGCATTCGTTCCATTTTTACTTCTTCGCGTGTCATGGTGCCCATGTCACGCGGTGCGCCCGTGATCGGCGTAAAAGATTCATTGGCCGTATTCCAGCGATTAGCACTCAAGTATTGATCTCGCGCCGCTTTTACCTCGGCGCGTGACAAATCGCTTGTGGTTGGTGTGTTGGGTGCCCACTCGTTTTCCTTTTCGTCATACCGATGCATTTTTAAGAATTCATCGCGATCCATACGAACCTCCATACGGGTCATGGCTTCGCTGGAAGGCGCTGTCGTTTGGGAATAAACTGTTGGTGAAAGCGCAATCAGCGCCGCACTAAAAATAAGGCTAGAAAGACAGATGCGTTTGGTCATAAAAATCCTTGATGCAAAATAAAAAATGAGAAATCTGAGCGTATTGATGCGGGCAAAGCACATCTGTGCGACAGCGCACTTACTACAGCTTTGTTACTCTTTAACAATCATTTGAGCGGATCGACGCGAGGTGTACGGAAGATGCAGGCACGTCTTGGCTGCATGAAATCTAAGTTTTCTACGCATTTAGCCGGCGTATTGATTGCGTGAAGTGCTATCAAATAAATAGTGAGATGCTAGATGCACACTTTCCAGACTTCTCGCCTTATTGGAGCCACGGCAGCGCAAATCTTCGCAGCAATAGCTGCCTCCGAGCGCTTGGCCAAATAATTGGGCGCGGCAGGCTTTACCAACACCTTGGAGCAACTCGAATTCAAACCCGGCGGCCGATGGAAATTCATCATGCATGCGCCCGGCGGCACGAATTATTCTAATGAAAATCGATTTTTAGAAATTCAGCCAAATCGAAAAATCGTTTTAGAACACATCCCCGTTCCCCAATTCCGCTTGAGCGTCACGCTGACCGAAGAACCGAAGGCGCAGAGCAGGGCACGTTGCTGGAATGGACGCAAGTGCTAGAAGACGAAGATTTCGCCGCCAAAGCCGCGCATATTATTGAGCCGGCGAATGAGCAGAATTTGGATCGATTAACGGCTGAGGTTTTGCAGTTTACATGATAATTTTGAAGTGATTTAGGCTTCTAGCCTTTATATATACTTCGCTGAGTGCTATTGAATTTGTAGTATTGGAATGCAGTCGTTTCATTCGAACTCTTGTACCTGCGGCCTAGCGCGACGTTATTGCCTCGGTAATATTTTTGAAAACACACGCGATTGCTGCTGTTGCGAGCCATCCCTCTCTCCGCGCGCCTTCCAAAAACATTCCCGATCCAACAACATCACGCTCTCCGCTGGATAGATTTTTGTATCGCTGAAAAAACTTCGGTTTGGATGCAAACTACAGAGTCATTGATTTTGAGCGATAGAACATATGCGCATCACCCAACTGAACGCTTCCAACGCAACGCGCTACCGCAAGCTTATGCTTCAGGCCTATGAGCTTGCAAGCGATGCGTTTACGTCAACTGCTGCAGAGAGAGTTACGGAGCCAGAATCCTTCTGGGTCAAGCGCATTGCTGATCCATCGGGACTCAGCGCGGTCTTCGGAGCCTGTGATGGCGAAAAACTGGTCGGAACAGTCGCGGTGGAATTCTCAGCAAAGCCGAAAACTAAACACAAGGCATCGCTAATAGCGATGTACGTTTCTCCACAAGTCAGAGGAAAAGGTGTTGGTCGCGCTTTACTTGAAGCGGCCATTGAATACGCGCGAGCAAGAGCGGGCATGCTTCAATTCAGACTGACAGTCACGGAAGATAACGCCCAGGCAATCGCCCTTTATTCTGCCGCTGGGTTTCAGTCGTTTGGCATTGAGCCTATGGCGATATGGACACCTACTGGTTACAAGGGAAAAGTGCACATGTGGCTTTCGCTGAATGACTGCGAATCTCTAGCTTAACGATCGTTTAGACGGGATCAGCCACTCTTCGCCAGCGGAGAGCGTGATGTTGTTGGATCGGGAATATTTTTGGAAGGCGCGCGGAGAGAGGGTTGGTTTGCAATGACCTCTATTGCGTGTGTTTTCAAAAATATTCCTGAGGCAATAACGTCGCGCTAGGCCGCAGGTGCAAGAGGCGGCGTGCTACCGGTCGTGTGCAAGCAATGTTTGCAAAATCGAAATGGGTAGGTGTGCGCCGCGAAAAGTGGGGTCGGAGCACAAACAATTCGAGATGTTGTTTGCAGTTGCGCAGTGAGTACGGAATTAATTGTGATCCGACCCCATTTTTCGCTCTGTCCTGAATACTACCAATTTCGTAGCGCCTCACGCAATAAATACGCCGGCTACTGGCCGATTTGGCTTAAAAATTACTTGGCGTACTGCACCAAAATCTCGTTGGGCTTGATCATGCCGAGCTCGCTGCGCGCCTTGTCTTCGATCATCTCTAGACCCTCTTTAAGATCGCGCACTTCTGAGGCGAGTTGATCATTTGTTTGCTGTGCGGCTTTGTTTTTCGTGCTCAAGTCTTGTAGTTTGGCTTGGAGCTGATTGACATGCGAGACGCTGCCGCGCCCGAACCAAAGCTGCGCATGCAGGGCGACGAGGAGGGCGATCAACAGGAAGGGGACGACGCGTTGAAACATAACGATGCGTATTGTGCCCGGTTTTCAGTTGTATTTACAAGCTTTTTCGGCCTCTAGCCGGCGTGGATACTGCGTGAGGCGCTACTGGAATGGTAGCGCTGGTATTCACGGCCGCCTGCGCAGCGTTGATGGCAGATTGGATGGCGGCTCGGGCTTGCGGGCTGTTTTTCCAGCAGGTCGAACCCAGCAACTTTGCAGCATTGCTCACGATATCCAGCGTGTTGGCTTTGGCCAAATGCGCGAGGCTCTCGATCCCCATTTGCTCCAAGCGAAACACGACGGTGGGCCCCACGCCTTTGACGGCGAGAAGGGTTTGGCGCTCATAGATGGGGAAGGGCATGATCTATTCGTCGTTAATGTGAGAGTTTAGATACCTCGGCCCAAGCAGATTGTGTGGTCGCTAAATCGGCTTCGACACGCTCAGCCCGAAAGGTGCGCGGCGAATTTCAGCGCAAATTGTAGAAAGCGGCTCTGCCCGGATACTGCGCCACATCGCCCAAATCTTCTTCGATGCGCAGAAGTTGGTTGTATTTTGCGATGCGGTCGGAGCGGGAGAGGCTGCCGGTTTTGATCTGGCCTGCGTTGGTGGCCACAGCGATGTCGGCAATCGTGGTGTCTTCCGTCTCGCCCGAGCGATGCGAGATCACGGCGGTGTAGCCGGCGCGCTTGGCCATCTCTATGGCCGCGAAGGTCTCAGTCAGCGTGCCGATTTGGTTGATCTTGATGAGGATCGAATTGGCTATTGCCTTGTCAATGCCTTCTTTCAAAATCTTCGTGTTGGTGACGAACAAGTCATCGCCCACGATTTGCACTTTTTTGCCCAAGCGATCGGTCAATACTTTCCAGCCATCCCAATCGCCTTCGGCCATGCCGTCTTCAATGCTAATGATCGGATATTTGTCACACCATGTGGCCATCATGTCGACCCACTCTTGTGCGCTCAACGTGAGGCCTTCGCCTTCGAGATGGTATTTGCCGTCTTTGTAAAACTCACTTGCCGCGCAATCGAGCGCGAGCACGATGTCTTCGCCGGCTTTGTAGCCTGCTGCGTCAATCGCTTGCAAGATCAACTCGATGGCTGCTTCGTGCACGCCTTTGCCGTCTTTCGCTTCGGTAGATGGCGCAAAGCCGCCTTCATCGCCCACGGCTGTGCTCATGCCTTTGTCGTTGATGATTTTTTTGAGCGCATGAAACACCTCTGCACCATGGCGCAGCGCTTCGCGAAAGCTCCGTGCGCCCACGGGCACGATCATGAATTCTTGCAAATCCAAATTGTTATTCGCGTGCTCGCCGCCGTTGATCACGTTCATCATCGGCACAGGCAACTGCACTGCATGCATGCCGCCAAAATAACGATACAGCGGCAGGCCAGCTTCTTCGGCTGCAGCGCGCGCCACGGCCATGCTGACGGCCAGCATCGCGTTCGCGCCGAGCTTGGATTTGTTGTCTGTGCCGTCGAGCTCGATCAAAGTCTTATCCAGAAACGCTTGCTCAGAAGCATCCAGGCCGAGCACGGCATTGGAGATTTCTATGTTGATATGGCCTACAGCCTTGAGCACGCCTTTGCCTCCATAGCGGCTCTTATCTCCATCGCGCAATTCAATGGCTTCGCGCGAGCCGGTAGATGCGCCCGAGGGCACAGCCGCGCGGCCCATCACGCCGCTTTCTAGCAACACATCACACTCGACGGTTGGGTTGCCACGGCTGTCTAAAACTTCACGGCCGACGATATCAACAATTGCACTCATTTAGGTTTCCTTAACTATAAAAATTCAAATACCAAATTCGAGTTTCCGGACGCGAAAGGCGCAAAAGTTACGCGAAAGACGCGAAAAAATCCAATAAAAAGAATTCATGAAAGTGATTATTGATTGCTCAAACCGTTTTTCACTGTCTTCTTTTGTCTTGTTTACGTTTGTCTTTTTCGCGTCTTTCGCGTAACTTTCGCGCCTTTCGCGTCCGGATGTTGGTATTGAAGGCTTCAAGAACTCAAACACCCTCAACCATCACCATCCGCATCACTCCCGCGTTTTTCCGCAGAGAAATCGCATGCGTATAAGTCTCACTCGCATACCATTTTCTAGCAGTTGCACTATCGGGAAACTGCACGATCACCATGCGCGAAGGCTGCCAATCGCCTTCAAAAACAGTGATGGCCCCGCCACGCACGATAAACGTGCCGCCAAATTCTGCAGCTGCTTTCGTAGACCACTCGCGATACTTCGCCATCTGCTCAGAGTCCTGAACAGTCACGTCGGCAATTACATAAGCGCTCATGAGAGTAGTGTCCTTCGGTTTAGTTGAAATCAGCTTCCAGCAGCGGATTCTTTTTGGTTACGTCATCTAATTCGACCAGCGTTTCCAGCAAAGCTTTCATGTGATGCAGCGGCACAGCGTTTGCGCCGTCAGACCATGCCTCTGAGGGCTTGGGGTGCGTCTCCATGAAAAGGCCAGCCACACCCGCTGCCACGCCAGCTCGCGCCAGCACAGGCACCATCTCGCGCGCGCCGCCGGAGCTGGCTCCTAGGCCGCCTGGCTTTTGCACTGAATGCGTTACATCAAACACGACGGGTGCACCGCTCTTGCGCATCTCCGCAAGCGATGTCATGTCGGCTACGAGGTTGTTGTAGCCAAAGCTCACACCGCGTTCACAGGCGAGGAAGTTGTCGGGATTCAAGCCTTTTTCAATCGCTGCCGCACGCGCTTTGTCGATCACATTTTTCATATCCCAAGGTGCAAGAAACTGGCCTTTTTTGATGTTCACCGGTTTGCCAGACTGGGCGACTGCGCGAATGAAATCGGTTTGGCGGCAGAGGAAAGCGGGCGTTTGAAGCACATCAACAACGCTGGCCACTTGTGCAATTTGATCTGCTTCATGCACGTCAGTCAAGATTGGCAGTTGCAGTTGACGACGCACTTCATCCAAAATCTTCAAACCCGCATCGATGCCCACGCCACGCGCTGTGGTGCCCGAGGAGCGATTGGCTTTGTCAAACGAGCCTTTGTAGATGAGCGGTATGCCGAGCTTAGAAGTAACTTCTTTAAGCTTGCCCGCAACGTCAATCGACATCTCTAGCCCCTCAATCGAGCATGTGCCCGCAATCAGGAAAAAGCGTTTGTCGAGGCCGACATCAAAATTGCAAAGCTTCATGATCAAACCCCTTGTTTCAAGCTCGCTTCAATGAATTCATCCAAATCCCCATCCAGCACCTTCTGCGTGGCAGAAATCTCCACGCCGGTGCGCAGATCTTTGATGCGGCTGTTGTCTAGCACGTAAGAGCGAATTTGATGCCCCCAGCCTACATCCGTCTTCGTGTCTTCGAGCTTTTGCTGCTCTTCTTGGCGCTTGCGCATTTCAAAATCGTAGAGCCTTGAGCGCAGGCGCTTCCAAGCGACGTCTTTGTTGCTGTGTTGGCTGCGGCCGTCTTGGCAGGTGACGACGATGTTGGTGGGGATGTGCGTGAGGCGCACGGCAGAATCCGTTTTGTTGATGTGTTGGCCGCCTGCGCCGGATGCGCGGTAGGTGTCGGTGCGCACGTCGGCGGGGTTGATGTCGATCACGATGGTGTCGTCCACCTCGGGGTAGACGAAGACGCTGGCAAAGCTGGTGTGGCGGCCGCCCGATGAATCAAAAGGCGATTTGCGCACGAGGCGGTGCACGCCCGTCTCGGTGCGCAGTAGGCCAAAAGCATAGTCGCCCTCGATCTTGATGCTCGCTGAGCGGATGCCTGCCACATCGCCGGGCGTTTCTTCGTCAATCGTGGTTTTGAAGCCTTTGCGCTCGGCATAGCGCAGGTATTGGCGTAGCAACATGCTGGCCCAATCGCAGGCTTCTGTGCCGCCGGCGCCAGCTTGAATGTCGAGGAAGGCATGGTTCGGATCAGCGGGCTGATTGAACATGCGCTTGAATTCTAGATCTTTGACTATTGACTCAAGGCGCTCAGCATCGTCAGAAATCGTCTTGAGGCCATCCATGTCTGCCTCTTCCTTGCTCATTTCAAAAAGCTCAGCGTTATCTGCCAAATCGCGATCGAGCGTGGTGACGTTGTTGACGACGTTTTCTAACTGCCGCTTTTCTTTGCCCAGCTCTTGGGCTTTCTTCGGATCATTCCAAACGCTGGGATCTTCCAGCGCGGCATTGACTTCGTCTAAACGATGGCTTTTGCGCTCGTAGTCAAAGATACCCCCGAAGATCGAGGGTGCGGGCGGCCAGGTCGTTCAATTTGCTGCCGATAGCGTTGATTTGTTCTGCGTCCATGATGTGTGTGCTCTGCTTAACTGTTTCGTTGCGGGATAACTGCGTATTTTCGCATTGTTCGGGCTTGCTCTGTGCGAACACATGTGGGCAATTCGACTGCTTCGCCTTCACGCCACCCGCTCGCCTGCCACGTGACGTGCCCGAAAAAGCCCAGGCCTTTCTTTTGTGTAGCGATCTAGGTCGCAAGCGGGGAGCTGCGATCATTTGTAGCGATCTGTACTTGGCTGGCCGCGCCCGACCAAAGAAAGGCTTCGTTTTTTCAGACCCATCACGTAGCGGGTGATGATGGTTGGCGCGTGGCTTCGCTCTTTATTTGATAGCGCTTCGCGCATATTCTATGGCGGCTAGATGCCGATTTCTCTTGAAAATGATGCGATTTAGGCTGCGACTTCAAGATAATCCACCACGCTTGATGGCTGCGGAACTGGCAGACCGTCTTCAACAAGCCCCTCAATATGAAACTCCATCGCTGCCATCATTTCGCTCTCGGCCTCGTGAACTGTCACGCCCGTGGCGACGCAGCCCGGTAAATCAGGCGCATAGGCAGAGTAATTGTTCCCCGCCTTCTCAACAACAATTGCGTATCGCATAGGTTTACTCCTTCAATTGGGCTTGCTTTAGGATGCTATTCAATGTTCCCGGTGCTAAATCATCACTCGGTTTCCCGGGTACGGTAACTCGCCCCGTCTTGACCGAGTGTTTAAACTGTCGATGGCTGCCGC
>JAYUSD010000155.1:0-18733 GCA_043755865.1 Variovorax sp.
GCTGTACACGTGGGATTCAATAGCTAATCGCAGGAACATTTGCAAGAATCTTGATCTATTTGACAGAGTTTATACGTTTGACCCCAAAGACTCAAAATCATACCAAATGAAGTTTAGACCGTTGTTTTATGCAACCGGTTTTGAGTCACAGAAGCTTTCTGACACGAACAAGTACCACATTAGTTTTGTGGGAACAGCGCACACTGATCGTTACGCAATAGTGAATTCGTTGCGCAGCAAACTGTCCCCACAAGTCGCTTCTTTTTGGTATCTCTATTTGCAAGCACCATGGGTACTAAGTTTTTATCGATGGACAAATTCGGGGATGAGAAATGCAAGGACAAGCGACTTTGA
Organism: Variovorax sp.; assembly: GCA_043755865.1. Lineage (GTDB taxonomy): Bacteria > Pseudomonadota > Gammaproteobacteria > Burkholderiales > Burkholderiaceae_C > JANMDU01. The sequence continues at coordinate 355 of JAYUSD010000155.1, forward strand.
GTTTAGCCCGTTAGATAAAAAAACCGTGCAAAAAATATTTGCACAATCTGGCGCAATTCTTGATATAGAGCATCCTAATCAAATCGGTCTTACAATGAGAACTTTCGAGACTTTAGGGGCAGAAAAAAAACTTGTCACAACGAATACTGATGTCAGAAATTATGATTTTTTTAACGATCAAAATGTGTTTGTTATTGACAGAAACAATCCTGTTGTTCCCGAAAAATTTCTGAAGACGCCATTTAAAAAATTACCTTCAGAAATGATGCATCGCTATTCAATTTCGGGCTGGCTTGAAGAAATACTTGAAATTAGAAAACACTGAGGGGTTTGTAATGCATCGGATTCTTTTAACTGGCGCTGATGGTTTTGTAGGCAGCTATCTGTCCCAGTATTTGTCGAAACAGGGGAATACAGTTTTGCCCGTTGTCCGTTCAAATAAAAAACTCACAAATGCTACAGTAATAGGAAACATCGATGCCAATACCAATTGGCTGCCTGCTCTACAAGGCTGCGCCTCAGTTGTCCATTTAGCGGGCTTAGCGCATGCTTCAAACAAAAGAGAAGATCTACGGGAGCAATTCAAGCGAGTCAATACGGACGGCACGCTCAATTTGGCACGTCAAGCGATTTTGGCAGGTGTGAAAAGGATGGTGTTTGTCAGCTCTATTGGAGTTAACGGAAACGAAACCTTTGATGAGGCTTTTGGTGCGAATAGTGTCCCGAAACCTCATTCAGAATATGCCGCCTCGAAATATGAAGCTGAGCTAGGTCTTAGAGAAATTGCTAGCTCAGGAAAGATTGAAATCGTTGTGGTGCGTCCACCATTGGTCTACGGAGCAAATGCCCCCGGCAGTTTTGGTCAACTAGTACGGGCCTTGCGGCGTGGTTTGGCTCTGCCGTTAGGCTCAGTTTCAAAAAATAGCAGAAGTCTTGTGAGTCTGGAAAATCTATCAAGCCTAATCGCTCTGTGTTTGGAGCATCCCAAGGCTGCCAACCAAACCTTTTTGGTAAGCGATGGTCAAGATATTTCGACAACAGATTTATTGAAGCGTTTAAGTCTAGCGATGGGACGAAATCCTCGGCTATTGCCAGTGCCTATAAGACTTATGGAAATAGGTGCGGCTATGGTGGGCAAACGTGCTTTGATTCAGCAGTTAGTTGGTAATTTACAAGTCGATATTGCGCATACCCGATCTACTCTTGGATGGAATCCTTCGCAAAGCTTGGATGAAGGTTTGAAAATTGCGGTATCTGGGCTCTAAAACTTAAAGAATGGGGAACAAAGCATGGATGTGCTTTCACTTATCGGCAGGACTTCACCACTCTTTGATGCAGATATTAATAAAAACAATAAATACTTACTTGATCTTTTATCGGGTGCTCGTGTATTGGTGATTGGTGGCGCGGGCTCTATTGGCCAAGCCGTGACCCGCGAGCTATTCAAACGCAGCCCTCGTGCCTTGCATGTAGTTGATATTAGTGAAAATAACATGGTCGAGTTGGTGCGCGATATTCGCAGCACTCTTGGCTATGGTTGTGAAGACTTTAGAACCTACGCGATTGATTGTGGTAGCTTTGAATACGATGCTCTTATTGCTTCTGAGCCCGCGTATGATTACGTTTTTAATTTATCGGCATTAAAACATGTGCGCAGCGAAAAGGATCCCTACACTCTGATGCGTCTTATGCAAGTTAATATATTTAACACCTTGCGTACGCTGGATATGGCGCGCAAAGGAAAAGCTCGCAAGTATTTCTGTGTATCCACGGACAAGGCAGCCAACCCCGTCAATATGATGGGCGCTAGCAAGAGAATTATGGAAAAATTCTTGATGCGCGAAAGCTTGACGCAAAAAATATCAATGGCGCGTTTTGCAAACGTGGCCTTTTCCGATGGCTCGCTTTTGCATGGGTTTAATCAACGCTTTGCTAAGAGGCAGCCCATTTCAGCACCGAATGATGTGCGGCGTTATTTTGTCACTCCCCAAGAATCTGGGGAGCTATGCCTGTTGTCTGGCTTGTTGGGTGAAAACCGAGACATATTTTTCCCGAAACTTAGTGAGAACCTTCACCTCATCACCTTTTCTGAAATTGCAAAGCACTATATCAACTCTCTTGGCTATGAACCATATGAGTGCTCCTCAGAAAATGAGGCTCGCGCGAAGACCGTAGAGCTTATTGCTACGAAAAAATGGCCTTGCTATTTCTTCAAAAGCGATACGACTGGTGAAAAAGATTTTGAAGAATTTTTTACTGAAGGCGAAGATTTAGATTTAGATCAATTTGAAGGCGTGGGTGTCATTCGCAACCAAGCAAATTTTGATGCCGATCAGTTAGATTCTTTTCTAAATGGTGTTGTTCAATTAAGGAAGAATCGTTCTTGGACTAAGGATGAGATCGTCCGCCTGTTCTTTAAAATGCTGCCTGACTTTGCCCATAAAGAAACGGGCAAATATTTGGATCAAAAGATGTAAGGTGTAAGCATGCAAAGATTTTTTGATATTTTATTTTCCACGCTAGCACTAATTGTGCTTTCTCCTTTGTTGATTCCAATAGTGATAGCACTGCGCTTTACGGGGGAAGGCGAAGTCTTTTTCTTTCAATCGCGTATGGGCAAAGGCGGCAAGAGTTTTAATCTTTACAAGTTCGCGACTATGCTCAAGAGTAGCCCATCCTTGGGGACTGGGACTGTCACAGTCAAAAATGATCCGCGAATTTTGCCAATGGGTCACTTTTTGAGGAATTCGAAAATTAATGAACTTCCGCAGCTATTGAATATATTCTTTGGTGATATGAGTGTTATCGGACCACGCCCCCTGACTAGCCAAGTTTATTCGGGACACCCAGATGAAACTAAACGCATTATTGAAAAAATACGTCCAGGTTTATCTGGGATCGGTTCCATAATTTTTCGTGATGAAGAAAATATCTTGGCTCAAAATGCTGGCGCTTTAGATTTTTATAAAAAAATAATTCTTCCGTACAAAGGGCAGTTGGAACAATGGTACGTAGCTAATTATTCTCTGGCAAATTATTTCAAAGCTATAACAGCAACCATGGTAGTGGTCATTTTTCCAGACAGTAAGATAGTTTGGACGTGGTTTGCAGGCTTACCGACTCCTCCATTGGCATTGATGGAGCATATGAATTACCCAACAAAATAAGCGGCTCTATAAATAAGCCGACATCTAGTTGCGTCAAGTGTTTAGGTCTATCAACCAGCTAGTGTTGATACAGCTATTTATTCAAATTTTTCTGCTTGATCCAAGATAACTCCTAGAGCGTCTTTAACAGACACAACAGGTTGAGTGTCATACTGCCATTGAATCCCAAGCCGGGCATCATTCCAAACTATGCATCTTTCAGCTTGCGGCGCGTAATAGTTTGTTGTCTTGTAGAGAAACTGTGCTGTATCGCTGAGCGTTAAGAAACCATGCGCAAATCCCTCTGGAATCCAAAGCTGGTGCTTGTTCTCAGCGCTCAAATGCACACCCACCCACTGGCCAAAGCGTGGCGAGCTTTTTCGGATGTCAACAGCCACATCGAACACTTCGCCTTCAGTCACTCGCACGAGCTTGCCTTGCGCATGCGGCGGCATTTGATAGTGCAAGCCGCGCAGCACGCCTTTTTGCGAGCTACTGTGGTTGTCTTGCACGAACGTGACGGGGCGGCCTACCGCTTCATCGAACAGGCGCTGGCTAAAGCTCTCAAAGAAGAAACCGCGCTCATCGCCAAAGACCTTGGGCTCGATCAGCAAGACTTCCGGCAAGCGGGTGGGCGTGATCTTCATGTGCTCGCCTTGTGGGGTTGTGCCTTCGTTTTAAGCATGCCCAGCAAATATTGCCCATAGGCGTTCTTCGCCAATGGTGTCGCTAACTTCTCCAATTGCTCTGCGCCGATCCATTTCAGGTTGAAAGCGATTTCTTCCGGGCAGCAGACTTTGAGGCCTTGGCGATGCTCAATCGTGGCAATAAACTGGCTGGCCTCAAGCAAACTTTCATGCGTGCCCGTATCCAGCCAGGCGTAGCCACGCTGCATGATTTGCACGTTGAGCTGGCCTCTTTGCAGGTATGCGTCGTTCACCGCTGTGATCTCTAGCTCGCCGCGTGCACTAGGCTTGACTGCCTTGGCGATGTCGACGACTTGCTTGTCGTAGAAATACAGGCCGGTGACGGCGTAGTTGCTCTTGGGTGCTTTCGGCTTTTCTTCAATGCTGCTGGCTCTACCTTCGTGGTCGAAGGCTACTACCCCGTAGCGCTCAGGGTCTTTGACGTGGTAAGCAAACACGGTGGCACCATCGGTTTGGCTGTCAGCAGCTTCCAGCAGTTGCTGGAAATCATGGCCGTAGAAGATATTGTCTCCGAGCACGAGGGCGCTTGGGCTGTTGCCTATAAAGGTGTCGCCCAATATGAAGGCCTGCGCTAGGCCATCGGGGCTGGGCTGGATGGCGTATTGCAGGTTGATGCCCCATTGGCTGCCATCGCCCAAGAGTTGCTGGTAACGCGGGGTGTCTTGCGGGGTGCTGATGACGAGGATGTCTCGGATGCCTGCGAGCATGAGGGTGCCTAAGGGGTAGTACACCATGGGCTTGTCATACACCGGCAGCAGTTGCTTGCTTATGGCGAGCGTGGCGGGGTGTAGGCGCGTGCCGGAGCCGCCGGCTAGGATGATGCCTTTGCGTTGGGTGGCTTTTTGGATGGCTTGTTGGTTGTTTTGAAGCGGCGTTGGGGTGGTCATGTTTTTATTCGAGTGGGGTTGAGCTTGGAGTGTTAGGTCATGTGAGTTTTGATTGCATGATCAATTCAAGCGAATGCCGGCTTCAAGCGCGATTTGTGCAAATGGCTCGCTTGCATCAGAAAATACGGTGAGATCAATCTTTCGGTCTCCCAAATTTCGCCGCAGATTAACCAAAATGTCGAGTTTACTCATCAGCTTGATCTTATCTGACAGTAGCAAAATATCAATGTCTCCACCCAAAGCATGATCGTCTGCACGGGAACCGTAAAGATAGATTTGCGCTTGTGGATCCGCCAGATGGACAGCTTGCACGATGGCGCGTTGTTCGTGGGAGCTAATTCGCATGATAGTGACGGGCAAAGTCAAAAAAAGAGCTTGTCTTTTTGGGTATTTGAGCTTTTTAGCACCAATTTATCAACCTCGGTACTGACGCGCTCAGCGGTATCAAATAGCAAAGTGCAGCGCGCGAGAGCGATGCGCATGGATGCAATCAGCAACTCAGGGGCTTCAATGTATTCATGCACCAACAGATTTCGCAACTGACGCGTTTCTAGCCATAAATCAGCACTATGCAGCCAGCCGAGCTTTTCAGCGCGGTCTAGCTTGGCAAGCTGCGGCAGCGGTGGCTCGCCAAGCGCTCGCATCAATTGCTCAAGCAATTTATCGCCCACCGTGTCTTGCAGGCGGCTGAAGCGCCCCGCGAAAAGCTCAATGGCCTCATTGAGGCGCTGAGTAGAAGGTAATGCCAAGGCGATTTCTGTATCAGTTTTACTCTCAAAAATAGGCCCTAGCTCCGCCATACTTTGCTTGAGTAACGCAATTTCCTTGCGCACGACATTGGATAAAAAACGCAAGCGCTCATGATCTATCGGCTTCATAAAACAATTCCTTCTGCCTTGGCCACACGATGTATTGGCAACTCAGACAGGCCAGGCGCGCTGAGCACAACATCAACCTTGCGCCCAAACATAGCGCGAGAGCAAGCTGCACCTAAACGACTGATGGCCAGCGCAGGAGATTCAACGCGCTCGGGGCAATCGATATGTAAATCCACATCACCACCGCGCACTGTATCATCCAACCGCGAACCAAAAAGCCGCACCACAGCTTGCGAACCGAAGATATCTTGGGTGAGCTGCTTGATGGCGAGTATGTGTTGGGGCTGTAAGCGCATGGTGGCATTTAGCCAATGTGTTTTGCAAGCGTTACAAAAATGGATTGGCGATGGCTTGACTCCATTGCATGATAACTCCTCAGCGTGATTGACGATCAGCCGAGCAACTGGACAATATCGCCTTGCCAATCTACGCTTTTGAGGGCGACGGCGGGCGATGCAGCATTGCTGGGATGCAGCTCCCAGATGTTGGCGGCATTTCTGCGAAAAACTTCTACTGTGCGGGCATCGGGATCAACGAGCACGTATTCTTGGAGACTGTCTAGCTGGCGATAGTCGGCAAACTTTGCACCTCGGTCATAGGAGGCTGTGCTCTCAGACAGTACTTCAACGATGAGCTTGGCTTCGTGAATTTCAGTGATTTTTGGATTTTTCGTATCATGGTCTGCGCAGGTGACGACGATATCTGGATACAAGTAACAATTGGCGTTTTCTACTGCAACGCGCATGTTGTTGATTCCGACCTTACAAGGGGCGCCTTTGAGATGAGTTTTTAGCGCCACCAAAATATTCCCCGCGACTTCATTGTGCTCAAAAGTCCCGCCGGACATGGCGAATATCTCGCCGCGCACGTAGATATGCCGCTCTTCTTGAGTTGGCTCCCAAGCCAGATATTCGGTAGCAGTTTGTTTGACAAGTGCTTGCCCCATGATGCTCTCTGTTTAGCGCAACATTCTAGGTGTATTGCTTTTGAAGCCAATCGCGATAGCTGCCGTTTTGTACGTTGGCCACCCAATCGGGATGGTCTAAATACCACTGTACTGTTTTGCGGATGCCGCTGTCGAAAGTTTCTTCGGGCTTCCAGCCGAGCTCATTGTGAATTTTGCTGGCATCGATGGCGTAGCGCCTGTCGTGGCCAGGGCGGTCTTGCACGGTGGTGATTTGACTGGTGTAACTTGTGCCATCGCTTTTAGGACGAAGCTCGTCAAGTAAGGCGCAGATGGTTTTGACGATCTCAATGTTAGGTTTTTCGTTCCAGCCGCCGATGTTGTACACCTCGCCTACTTTGCCAGCTTCCAATACACGGCGGATGGCGCTGCAATGGTCACTCACGTAGAGCCAATCGCGGATTTGCATGCCGTCGCCATAGATCGGCAAGTGTTTGCCGGCTAAGGCATTGACGATCATGAGCGGGATGAGCTTTTCTGGGAAATGGTAAGGGCCGTAATTGTTGGAGCAGTTGGTGGTCAGCGTGGGCAGGCCGTAGGTGTGGTGGTAGGCGCGCACGAGATGGTCGCTGGCGGCTTTGCTGGCGCTGTAGGGGCTGTTGGGCTCGTACGTGTGACTCTCGGTAAAGGCGGGGGCATCGGCGCTTAGCGAGCCATAGACTTCATCGGTGGAGACGTGAAGGTAGCGAAACGCCGCTTTTTGATCGGCGGCTAGTGCAGACCAGTAACTGCGCACGGCTTCTAACAAGCGGAAGGTGCCGACGATGTTGGTTTGAATAAAAGCTTCTGGTCCGTGAATTGAACGATCAACGTGGCTCTCTGCCGCGAAGTGTACGATGGCGCTGGGCTGATGCTCGGCGAGAAGCGCAGCTATGCGAGCGGTGTCTGCAATATCGGCGTGCATGAAGATATGCCGAGGATTGTTTTGCAGGCTGCTGAGGTTTTCTAAATTGCCAGCGTAAGTAAGCGCATCAACATTAACGACGGCATGGCCTGCGGCGCACCAATCTAAAACGAAGTTAGAACCGATGAAGCCTGCGCCTCCAGTGACTAGTATTTTTTGCATTCTCTAATTCTACGTGAAGGCGCTGAAATGGCAGCGTTCGCAGATTCCGAGCTCTGCAAGAAAAAAGCCGCTTACCCGTGAAGGTAAGCGGCCTTGGAATGCAAAGCAATCGTGGTGGAGCTGGCGGGAATTGAACCCGCGTCCGAAAACCTTTTTTCTGATCGATCTACATGTGTAGCCTTCTGATTTGTGTCTCGCCCATCTCGTCGTGCAGGGGCACACTACGAGGCAGACCAGCGACCTATTTTCTTGTTCTGCACTAAGTCACCCAGTACAGAACCATCCGATGTGTATTAGCTTGCAGCCGAGAGATACCAAGTTGCCCCGATACCCCTTTGCCCATCCCACCGGAGAGATGTTGCAAGCCTCTCAGCGATTAAGCTGCGAGTGCGAAACGTTCGTCGTTTGCAGTTAGGTTTTTTGAATCAGATTTACGAGCACATTCAGCTCGACACGCACTACCAGACGTCTAGCCCTCGTCGAAACCAGAGCAGCCCCAGAACAAGCTATTTTACGCCTGCTGCGTAGTTTTCAAGCCCCTCGTTCGAAACACACATTTTGCACACCCATTTTGCACAATCATTTGGCATTCGCGATGAAGCGCTAAGCCTGCGCATGACTATCGAGCCAGCGCATGTAATCTTGCACCCCGGTTTGCACATCGACAAACGCATGCTCGCAGCCCGCAGTACGCAGCGCAGCGAGATCTGCTTGGGTGTGGCACTGGTACTTGCCTTCAAGCGCGGTGGGCAACGGCACATAGTCAATCATTGCCATGGGGTCGTTGCGCGGGCTGAAATGCCGCACCACCGCACGCGCCACATCGTTAAACGGCTGCGCGCGGCCCGTGCCGAGATTGAAAAGACCACTGATCTCTGGATGATCCAAAAACCACAGATTCACTGCCACCACATCGCGCACGCTTACAAAATCGCGCATCTGCTGGCCGGGCGCATAGCCGCCATATTTGCCAAAGAGCTTTACGCGCCCCACTGCTTTCATTTGCTGAAACTGATGAAACGCCACGCTGGCCATGCGGCCTTTGTGCTGCTCGCGCGGGCCATAAACATTGAAATAGCGAAAACCAGCGACTTGAGTTGACGCGTTTGCAAAACGTGAATTCGGCCCAGTGCCTAGGCGTTCGCGCAGGAAATTGTCAAAAAGTAATTTGCTTTCGCCATACAAATTGAGCGGCTTCTCGAAAGCAGGCGTCTCGGCGAATACCGTGCTGTTGCCGTACACCGCTGCCGATGAGGCATAAAGCAAGCGCGTGCCCTGCTGCTGGCAAGCTTCAAAAAGCTGGCGCGAGCAAGCGAAGTTGTTGGCCATGATGTAGTCGCGCCGCATCTCCATCGTGTCGCTGCATGCGCCTTGGTGAAAAACGGCTTCGATTTTGCCGAATTGGCCACGGGCAAAGCGTGAGTAGAAAACATCCGCTGAAATGAATTCATTGAATTGCAAACCCGCGAGATGGCTTGCCCCCATCGCCGCGCCTTGATCATCGCGCTTTAGATCCACGGCAATGATGTCGGTGATACCGCGCTCGTTCAAGCCTTCAATGAGGTTGGCGCCAACAAAGCCCGCCGCACCCGTTACTACTATTTTCATAGCACTCCACGCTTATTTTATGCCGGCTAGACGCCATTTTTACTTATAAAAACCTCTTCAAAGCTGGCTGTGGCTGTGCCAAACTTGGCCACCACGATGCCGCCCGCCTTGTTCGCATACGGCAACGCCTCGCGCAACGACAAGCCAGCAGCCACCAACGCAGCCAGCGTGGCAATCACGGTATCACCCGCACCTGTGACGTCAAACACTTCGCGAACTTGAGTGGCTACTGTCAAATCACCAGCCTCGTCAAAGACCGTCATGCCTTCTTCGCTGCGCGTGAGCACGAGCGCTTGCAGGCCAAGCTGGGTGCGCAGGTTTTGTGCCTTGGTGCGCAGCTCATCTTCGCTGTGCCAACTGCCCACCACTGCGGCCAGCTCAGCGCGATTTGGCGTGATTGCTGTCGCACCCACATAGCGTGAATAGTCGCTGCCTTTGGGATCAATCAACACTGGCTTGCCCGCTTGGCGAGCCGCAGCGATCATGGGGCTCACATGCGCTAAGCCGCCTTTGGCGTAATCAGAAAACAGCACGCAGCCCTGCGCCGGCAAAAGCTGGGCAAACACCGCCTCCTGCACCGCAAGCGCGTCATGGGCAGGCGGCGTTTCGAAATCCATGCGCAACAATTGTTGGGCTCGGCCAATCACGCGCAGCTTCACGGTAGTTTGCAATCGCGCATCACGGGCTAGGTGATAAGTGATGCCGCTCACATCTAGCAGCGCTTGCAGCTTGCGCCCCGGCTCATCCGCGCCCACCACGCCGACAAACGTGGCCTGCGCGCCGAGGCTCACTACGTTGACCGCCACATTAGCTGCCGCGCCGATGCGCTCTTCTTCGCGCTTGACATGCACCACCGGCACCGGCGCTTCCGGGCTGATGCGATCTACATCGCCATACCAATAGCGATCCAGCATGGCATCACCGACGACGAGCACGCGGGCAGAGGCAATGAGAGAGCGAGAAATTATCATGATCGCAGTTTACTTCTGAGGATCGAAATGTCTGACCCAGCAGGTGCGGTTGATCTGGCTTGGCCAGTCAACTCGCGCCGCCCCTTGAGGGGGAAGCGCGCCCTGCGCGCGAAGGGGTGGTTCACAATTCTTCTACTCTGCGTGTGGAATAACTATCCCAGCTCTGGCAGCCTGGGCATTGCCAGAAATGGCGGCTGGCTTCAAAGCCGCACGATGCGCAGCGATAGCGCAGCAAAGGCTGCGCGGCTTTGTCGAGCGCGTTTTGCACATCGGCCGGAATGCCTTGGCTTTTGAGCAACTGCGCAGCAATCACCAGCGAGGGCTGATGCTGCAAATGCGCCAATTGCCGCTCTCGCAGCGCACCTTCTCCCGACACACCGCTGTGCAATTTGGCCAGCGCTTGCAACACATCCAGCGAGTGCGTTGCATCATAAATTTCTTGCAAGAGCGGCAACACTTCGCTCACACGCTGGCAGGCTAGAGCCAGCGTAGCCACCTTATCTGCTATCAAAGGAGTAGCACTCGGCGCATATTTTATGCCGGCTAAGAGCTGATTTAATGCTTTATCTGCCATGCCGGCTTGCTCTTCAAGCTCTGCAAGCGCGATGCGAGCACGGCCCGCCTGCGGCGCCAGATCAATGGCCTTTTGCAGCAACTCGCGCCGCCGTTCTGGGCTGCCTTCTGTGGCTTGCTCACACAAATAATGTGCTGCCCGCGTACTGAAATCACCTTGCCCATTTTCCTGAAGTTGCTCGGCGATACGCTGCGCTTGCGGCCAATCCCGGGTGCGCTCATAAATCGCCAATCGCGCCAGACGCGCCTGCGTTTCATACTTGCCGCCTTCGAGTTTGCCCAAAGCATCTTCTGCGCGATCCAGCAAGCCCGCTTGCAGATAATCCAGCGCCAAAGCATGCTGCGCCCGCTCTAGCTCCGTTTTAGGCAAATCACCGCGTGCCAGTAAATGCTCATGCACACGCACAGCGCGGTCATATTCGCCACGGCGGCGAAACAAATTGCCCAATGCGAAATGCAGCTCAGAGGTGTCTGGGTCTTTTTGCACGGCCTCAATAAAGGCATCAATGGCCTCGTCTTGCTGGTCATTGAGCAAATGATTCAGGCCTTTGAAGTAGGCTTTGGGCGAGCGCCGATTGTCAATGCGCAACTGACGCATATCCAAGCGCGAAGCCAACCAGCCAAGCACAAAGGTCAGTGGTAGCCCCAACAAAAACCACGTGACATCAAACTCCATCAGGCCGCTCCATCCTGCTGCACACGTGGCAAGGGCGATACGCCTGCATGGGGGCCAGCCACAGCGCTTGGTACCATCTGATCCAAACTAGGCGAGACACCCGAACTTAACGGCTGGCTCTGCAATGCCTTGCGATGACGCCACCAACGCGGCAGCATGCCCAGCACACCTACGCCCAAGCCGACCGTGAAAGCAATCAACACCATCACCACCAACGGCGCTTTCCATTCGTTACCGAAAAAGAAATGGGCGACCACTTCGTGCTGATTGTTCAGCGCAAAGGCGAAAAGGGTAAAAAAAATGGCCGCCTTCAGTATCCACCGAAGCAGCCATAGAATGTTTTGCATAAAAATCTGAGGCTTAGGTGCTCAGATTCTACGGGCAAGCCATCAATAAAAAGAGATTTTTAAAGGAGGCCTTTTTGACGTAACTCTTCCGTTTTTGCATCGACTGCTTCACGCAAGGCTTTGCCCGGCTTGAAATGCGGCACGCGCTTCTCAGGAATCGTGACGGATTCGCCGGTGCGGGGATTGCGCCCCACACGCGGCGGCCGGCGATTGACCGAGAAGCTGCCGAATCCACGGATTTCAATGCGGTGGCCTTTGACCAGCGCATCGCCGAGCGCGTCAAGAATCGTCTTGACGGCAAACTCAGCGTCGCGCTGGGTGAGCTGCCCAAATTGCAGGGACAGCGCCTCCACCAGATCAGATCGTGTCATAAACGCTTGAGATACGAGCGCAAACGATTAACCGTTGTTGTCGAGCTTAGCGCGCAGCAACGCGCCGAGACTCGTTGTACCGGCTTGTTCGCGGCTTGAGTTCGTGCTCAGATCGGCCATCGCTGCTTGCTCATCCGCATTGTCTTTGGCCTTAACGGACAAAGACACTTGACGGGTTTTGCGGTCAATGTTGGTAACCACGGCGGTGACTTCGTCGCCTTCTTTGAGCACGTTGCGAGCGTCTTCCACGCGATCACGGCTGATCTCGGAAGCGCGCAAATAGCCCATGATCTCTTGACCGAGATCAATTTCAGCGCCCTTGGCATCAACAGTTTTGACTTTTCCGGTGACGATGGAGCCTTTGTCGTTGACCGACGAGAAAGTGGTGAATGCGTCAGCATCCAATTGCTTGATGCCCAGCGAGATGCGCTCACGATCCACGTCGATGGCCAAAACGATGGCTTCGACTTCTTGGCCTTTCTTGAACAATTTGACTGCGGCTTCGCCGGTGTCCGTCCAAGACAAATCAGACAAATGCACCAAGCCGTCGATACCAGCAGCCAAGCCGACAAACACGCCGAAATCGGTGATGGATTTGATCGGGCCTTTGACGCGATCACCGCGCTTGGTAGCCGCTGCAAATTCTTGCCATGGGTTGGCTTTGCATTGCTTCATGCCCAAGGAAATGCGGCGCTTGTCTTCGTCGATCTCCAAGACCATGACTTCGACTTCTTGGCCCATCGTCACGAGTTTGTTCGGGGCGATATTCTTGTTCGTCCAGTCCATCTCAGAGACGTGCACGAGGCCTTCGATGCCTGGCTCGATTTCCACAAACGCGCCGTAATCAGCGATGTTGGTGATCTTGCCAAACATGCGAGTTTGCGCTGGATATCGGCGGCCCACACCCATCCACGGATCGTCGCCCATTTGCTTCAGGCCCAATGACACGCGATTTTTCTCGGTGTCAAACTTGAGCACTTTCGCGCTGATTTCTTGGCCAGAAGTGACGACTTCTGATGGATGACGCACGCGGCGCCATGCCATGTCGGTGATGTGCAGCAGGCCATCGACGCCGCCCAAATCGACGAACGCACCGTATTCGGTGATGTTCTTGACCACGCCCTTGACGATGGAGCCTTCTTTCAAGTTCTCCATCAGCTTTGCGCGCTCTTCGCCCATGCTGGCTTCTTTCACAGCGCGGTGCGAGAGCACGACGTTGTTGCGTTTGCGATCAAGCTTGATGACTTTGAATTCGAGGGTCTTGTTCTCGTACGGAGACAGATCTTTGATGGGGCGGGTTTCAATGAGCGAGCCGGGCAAGAAGGCGCGGATGCCATTGACGAGTACTGTGAGGCCGCCTTTGACTTTGCCAGAGGTCACGCCTGTGACGAATTCGCCGGATTCCAATGCTTTTTCGAGGCTGAGCCACGAGGCCAAGCGCTTGGCGGTGTCGCGTGAGAGGATGGTGTCGCCGTAGCCATTTTCCACAGCGCCGATGGCCACAGAGACGAAATCGCCCACTTTGACTTCGAGCTCACCTTGGTCGTTTTTGAACTCGGCGATTTCAATATACGCTTCGTTTTTAAGGCCGGCGTTGACAACGACGTGGTTGTGATCAACGCGGATGACTTCAGCGGTGATGACTTCACCGGTGCGCATTTCTGTGCGCTTGAGCGATTCTTCAAAGAGGGCTGCAAAAGATTCTGACATGAGATTTCCTGAGGGCGCAAAGATAAAATAGCGACGGGATGCCGCTTCAAATTTAATAGCAGTTAGCGCAGGTTGTATGCCGGCTAGCGAGTAGTTTGGGCATGTGGTTAGGTTAAAAAATCCTGCTGACCGAGCGCCAAGCAGCGCGAAGGGAGTCAACAGGGGCTTCTACACCGAGCAAGTGAAGATCACAAACCCAGTTTGCTGCGCCATTGGCTCTGAACGAAAGCCACCGATTCTTCGATGGTTTGTGCAGAATTGTCCAAAAGAACAGCGTCCTCAGCAGGCTTCAAAGGAGCGGATGAGCGGAAAGAATCTCGCAAATCGCGCGCGTCTAAATCATTACGGAGGATGACAATGTTAGCAGAAATTCCCTTTGAAATCAACTGCTTATAGCGCCTCTCAGCGCGTGTGGCGCTGCTGGCGGTGAGGAAGATTTTGAGCGGCGCTGCCGGGAAAATCACCGTGCCCATATCGCGCCCATCGGCCACCAAGCCTGGCAATCGCGCAAAGCTGTGTTGCAAAGCGGTGAGCGCGGCGCGAACGGCAGGAAACACCGACACAATAGACGCGCCAATACCCATGTCTTCGGTTCGGATGAGCTCAGACACATCGTCTTCGTTCAACAACACCGCCTCGCCCTCAAACACCACCGGCAAGTGCGCAGCAATTTTTGCAAGAGCTGCCTCATCATCCCAACTGACGCCGTTCTGCTTGGCTGCCAGCGCAGTCAAGCGATAAAGCGCGCCCGAATCGAGCAAATGAAAGCCGAGCTGCTGCGCCACGCGGCTGGCCAACGTGCCCTTGCCGGAGGCCGTAGGGCCGTCGATGCAGATCACGGGCACGCTGCGCGGCGTGACGACCGAGAACAAGGTTTCAAAATAATCAGGAAACGTTTTCGCGACGCATTTGGGATCTTCAATGCGCACGGCCACGCCAGCAGGGTTGAAAGCAGCGAGCGAGAAACACATGGCGATACGGTGATCGTCATAGGTGTGGATGCTGGCGGGCGTCCAATGCGATCGCGCAGCAGTGTGCTCTGGCGGCGTGATGCTGATGAAGTCTTGGCCTTCTTCAACCATCGCACCCAGCTTGCGCAGCTCAGTGGTCATGGCGGCAATGCGATCTGTTTCTTTCACGCGCCAGCTGGCGATGTTGCGCAGTGTCGTTGTGCCCTCAGCATACAAAGCCATCACGCCCAGCGTCATCGCGGCATCGGGGATGTGGTTGCAGTCGAGATCAATGGCCGTCAAAGGCCAAGCACCTCGGGAGACATCGAGATGGTTTGCGCCGCTGGTCACCACAGCGCCCATGCGCCTTGCTGCATCGATGAATCGTATATCGCCTTGTATCGCGTCTTCACTGAGGCCTTCAATACGAATAGTTGTCTGTTTTTTAGAGTCTTTCAAGCCATTAGCCGGCATAGATATTGCGCCAAGTGCTATGAAATAGCTAGCAGACGAGGCGTCAGCTTCGACCCATATTTCTCCGGGCGATTGGTAGCTTGCGCCACGCAAAATAGAAAATCGCTGCCAGCCATCCCGCTTGACTGCAATACCAAATTTAGCAAGCAAATTCAGCGTGATTTCAATGTAGGGTTTGGAAATCAGCTCGCCAATGACATCGATATGAATGTCTTGTTTCGCCACCAGTGGCAGCGCAAGCAGCAAAGCGGTGAGAAATTGGCTCGATACATCACCGCGCACGGCGATGGGCTGATCAAGCTTCAAAGTCGGTTGCCCGATTTTGAGCGGCGGAAAGCCATCGTTGCTTGTGTAGTCAATGTTGCAGCCAAGCTGGCGCAGCGCATCCACCAAATCACCAATCGGCCGCTCATGCATGCGGGGCACGCCTGAGAGCAAAAAATCACCACCGAGCACAGCCAGAGCTGCCGTCAAAGGGCGCATGGCTGTGCCAGCGTTGCCTAGAAACAATTTTGCCGCGCTGTGTGGCGGCTGGCCACTCCATCCGGTGATTGCCACATCTGTTGCGATACCGCCAACACCGCGCTCCACACCGCAGCCCAATTCTTGCAGCGCCGTGAGCATCACACGTGTGTCATCCGATTCCAGTAAATCATGAATCAATGTGCGGCCACTGCACAGCGCAGCCAGTAGCAACACGCGATTAGAAATACTTTTGGAGCCGGGCAATTGCACGGTGCCTGAGGCACTCTGCAAAGGCGGCAGGTCGAGAAATGCCGTGGAAAACATGGGTTAGATCAATGCGTGGCGATGCTCACTTGCGTGTCGTCATCTTCCACTGCGCACGCGTTAGGCTAGCGCGATCAATCTCATGCTCAAGCTGATCAGCTTGCTCAGATTGCATCAAGCGCTCCAGCGCTTGCAGCGCTTTTTGGAAATGGCGCGATTGCGCGAGCAGCTCTTGCCGATTGGCCATGAGCACATCGGTCCACAACTTGGAATCACTCGCCGCAATCCGCGTGAAATCTCGAAAGCCCATGCCTGCCAGCGACAGATATTCGCGGCCATTGGGCTGATCGGTGATCGCATTCATCATCGCAAACGCAATCAAATGCGGCAGATGGCTCACTGCCGCGTAAGCCGAATCATGCGCCTCCGGCGACATTTTCAGCACTTGGCAACCCAGCGCTTCCCACAGTGCAGTGGCCTTGGTGAGTTGCACGGTTTGCGTGCGCTCAATCGGCGTGATGATGACTTGCTTGTTGGCATACAGATTCACATCCGAATGCTCTACGCCCGAGAGCTCTTTGCCAGCAATCGGATGCGCCGCCACAAACACGCCCACCTGCTCCTTGAGCACGCGGCGCGCGGCATCGACCACGTTACGTTTTGTTGAGCCCACGTCCATCACCAGCGTCTCAGGCGTAAGAATGTGCTTGATACTTTTGAGCGTGGCTTCAATCGCCGCCACGGGCACCGCGATCAATACCAAATCAGAGCCGGAAGCAGCAAGTAGAGCAGAAGGCGCTTCCACATCAATCACGCCCATCTTCAACGCGCGTTGCGTGGTAGACGGCGATTTACTGTAGCCCACCACACGCTTGACAAGACCAGCCTTTTTCATGGCCAAGGCAAACGAGCCGCCCATCAGGCCACAGCCGATCAATCCGAGTTGGTCAAACATATTCTTCTTTTCTTAAGCGCTAACGGGGTATGAGCCCAGCAGTTTGAAATAGGCGCACAGCCCTTGCAGCTCGGCCAGAGCCTGTGCCACATGCGCCTCTTGCGCATGGCCTTGCAAATCAATATAAAAATAATACTCCCATTGCCCGGTACGCGCGGGGCGGGATTCAAAGCGCGTCATCGACACGCCATGCTTTTTGAGCGGCACGAGCAGATCGTGAACGGCGCCCGGTTTGTTGGGCACCGAGATGATCAAGCTGGTGCAATCTTTGCCGCTTGGGCCGGGCTGAGCGATGGTTTCAGCCAGCGCGATGATGCAAAAGCGCGTGCGGTTGTAGGCATCGTCTTGAATCGCGTGGCTCACAATATGCAAGCCAAAAATGCTTGCCGCCCGCTCGCCGGAAATGCCTGCCCAAGCTGGGTTTTCCGCTGCCAAACGCGCACCCTCTGCATTGCTCGACACGGCTTTGCGCTCGGCATGCGGCAAATGCTTGGTGAGCCATTCTTGGCATTGCGCCAGCGCCTGCGGATGCGCAGCGACGACCTCAACGCCTTCCAGGCTTTGCGATGTGCGCAGCAAATGATGGCGCACCATCAAGCTGACCTCGCCCACGATATTCGCTGGTGTTTGAAGCATCAAATCCAAGCTGCGCGTCACAGGCCCTTCGGTGGAATTTTCTACGCCCACCACACCAAAATGCGCTGAGCCCGCCGCTGTGGCTTGAAACACTTGATCAAAATTAGCGCAGTAAATCAGCTCAACAGACGAGCCAAAAAACTCTAGCGCCGCTTGCTCGCAATACGTTCCCGCAGGCCCGAGCACCGCCACGCGTTGCGCCGCCTCCAAACTGCGGCAGGCGCTCATCACTTCGCGCCAAATGTGAGCTACGTTGTCTGCCTTCAAGGGCCCCGAATTGGTTTCCTGCAATTGGCGAATCACCTGCGCCTCACGCTCTGGCCGATACACAGCCGAGCCTTCCAGCCTTTTGATCTCACCCACCTCGCCCGCAAGTTGCGCGCGGCGATTCAGCGCCGCCAAGAGCTCGCTATCGACCGCATCGATCTCAATGCGCAGCTGAGACAGCGTTTTAGTGCTCATATTGAGGTGAAGCCGGCATATATATTGCGTTGAGTGCTATTAAAATAGGAGTAACTGCTTGAAGGTTGGGCTCAAGGTGTTAAACGTCTGAAGCGGGCTCATCCGAGCCTTTATCGCCACTCACATCGCCTTCACCGACTACAGGAGCAGCATGTGTTGCATCGTCTGTTGCAGCGTCGATAGCAGCATCATTTTCCACAATGCGCTGCAAGCCACTCAGCTTCGTGCCTTCGTCAAGCGCAATGAGCGTCACGCCTTGCGTCGCACGG
>JAYUSD010000156.1:0-7523 GCA_043755865.1 Variovorax sp.
TGAAAATCAAATCAACGTTCAAGGGGAAACCGCAGCATCGGCCAGCGCAGCGCTAGTGCGCGCGCCGGCCAACAACTCGATCATGCGCAAGCCAGCCGCGCCAAGTACACCTCGTTTACAGCTTGATTTGCTTGATCTGACCAGCGCCGATCCCCGTCTGCGCGGCTCCGCAGAACTGGCCAGTGCGCCTTCAGGCGATGAAGCGGTACGCCGCCAAGCGCAGGCTTTGTGGCGCACGCTCAATGCCGCGCCTGAAGACGCCCTGCGCGATGTGCAGCGCCTAGAGACGCTAGAGCTGCAAATGCGCACCGCCCTAGATCAAAGCAAGCGCCAAGGGCAAGATATTGCTGCTTTGTCCACCGAATTGGTCGCCGCGCAAAAGGCGCGTTATATCAATCCGTTTACCTTATTTATGGGCGTGTTGACGCTTTCCGCATTAGGCCTTTGCTTGCTGCTTTGGCGGCGCGGCAGCGGCCTGCGCACAGGTCAGCCTTGGTGGCGCGGCAGCAGCGCCAAGTCTGAGCCGAAAGACGAGCAGCATTTGTGGAAGCATCTGGGCGATGGCGCAGATTCTTTGGTGCAACCCTTGGGCAAGCAAACCTCCGGCACGGCAAGCGCGGGTTTTTCACCCAACAGCACATCGCCCGGCATGCCCGCGAGAGGTGCAGGCGATGCGGCTGATGGATTTGCGCGCCCCGGCTTGATGGCGGGTAATGGCTCGCAAGGCCCGTTGCGTTTCGTGGAAAAGTCTGCAGATCCGATTGATTTCAAAACGCCCGTTGGCAACGTCAATCTCTCTACCGCGAAAATCCAGCCGTTGGGCTCATCTCTGCCCGGAGGCCGTGGCGGCAGCATGGGTCGGGTTGACACCACACCGCCGCCCTCGCTCATGCAAAGCGCGCCACCTTCGCGCGGCGGCCGAAGTGGTTTTGGCAACACGGATTTCGCTGCCAGCTCATTTGGTGGCAGCAGGGTGGCTGCAGCGGAAGAATTGTTTGATATTCAAGAGCAAGCTGATTTCTTTCTCTCGCTGGGTCAGCCCGAGCAAGCCATTGAAATACTGAAAAATCACATCACCGAAAACGTAGAAACCAGTGCGCTGGCCTATATGGATTTGTTTGATATTTATCACCGCACACATCGTGAGTCTGATTACGCCGAGCTGCGCGAAGAATTCAATCGCGTCTTCAATGCGCAAGTGCCGGTGTTTGGCAAATATGGTGCGCCATCCAATGGGCTTGAAGATGTGCCCAGTGTGCTGCTCAGCATCCAAGATGCTTGGAGTAAACCGCAACAAGCGCAAGATGTGATCGAAGAATCGATTTTCCGCCAACCCGGCGAAGATCAGCAACCCATGGACATGGCCGCGTATCGCGAATTGATGCTGCTGTATGCATTGGCCAAGGAGCTCGGCAGACCTGGCGCGAAATTCTCGATGTTGCCATCATCTATGCAATCCGCTGTGTTGCCGATGACAGGTGGCTCTAGCGCGCCCGATGTCGATTTGGGTGGTGGCTTGCTGCTGTCTAATTCACAAGACGAGATGCTCACTTTCGCAGCCGATAACGATGCCACCGTGAGCTTGCCTCATGGCTTGCTCCCGCTGGGTGCAGGGGCCGCGCAAGATGGTGGTTTAGATTTTGATCTGAGCGATTCTGCTGAGCTCAAGCCATACAAGTTACCTGGTGCAGCTAAAAAATCTTAGGCAGCTTGTCTTGCTGAATTGTGCGCCAATGCATTGACCAAGATAGATTGCCAAAGCACGACATCAATGTTCAGACGGGTGCAGTGCAATACGCCAGCATCGCCTCTTGCAACGCGTGCGCGCTCACAGGCTTGTGCAGCAGCGTGGCCGTGTGGCTGGCGGCTTCTCGGATGCGCTGCGGGTCAGTGTCGCCCGTCACGATGATGGCTGGCAAAGGCGTCGCGAGCGCGTTGCGCATTGCGCTGATCACATCGCCACCCGTCACGCCCTCACGCAATCGATAGTCCGTGACCAGCAAGTCAGGTGCAAAGCTTTCGTTGACAAACAATGCGAGCGCATCATCTAGCCCTTGTGCCGCTCGCACCACGCAGCCCCAGCTTTCCAGCAACGCTTGCATGCTCAGCCGCACAGATTTCTCATCCTCAACCACCAGCACCTTGATGCCAGCAAGCGGGCTTGTTTTGCGCTTGACTTGAGGCGCATGCATGGCGCTTGACACCCGGCCACTTAGGCGCGCGGCCTCGCCGCTTCGTCTTAAATCTTTGGGGTGGGGCAAGCGCGCCGCAGGGCCACCACCTTCGGCAAGCGGCATCACCGCTGCCGGCAAACACAGCGTAAACATGGAACCATGCCCCAGCCGCGAATTGAGTTCAATGCGCGCGCCCATGCTTTGCGCCAAACCTTTGGCAATTGCCAAACCCAGTCCCAAGCCTTTCTGGCGATCCCTCTCCTCGTTGCCCAATTGGCGAAATTCTTTGAATACTTCTTGCCAATGGTCGGGCGCAATGCCCACGCCAGTGTCGATGACTTGCACGATCACTTCCACCCCGCGCCTGCGAGCACAGACGAGGATGCCGCCCGTGTGCGTGTAACGCAGCGCATTACTCACAAAATTTCGCAAAATCAGTGCCGTCATGGTCGGATCACACATCACGACGCACCCGGTGTCGCGTGTGCGGTAGATCAACTGGCGAGTATCGGCTTGCGGCCCGAATTCTTCATCTAGCGCACGCAGCATCGGTGCCAGCAAGGTGATGCGTGGCTTGGGCGTCATCACGCCCGCCTCGATCCGCGAATAATCTAGCAGCGTGTCCAGCATATCGCGACTGGCTTGGCTCGCCGCACGAATGTGTTGCACCATAGCGATTTGTTTATCGTCTAGCTCAGTGCCGTAGAGCACTTCCACGAAAAGATTGAGCGCTTGCACGGGCTGGCGTAGATCGTGGCTAGCGGCGGCAAGAAATTTGGTTTTGGCAGTGTTGGCGTCAAGTGCTGCGCGCGTGGTTTGACTCAATTGTTCCGCTTGGCGTTTGAGCTGCTCGACCAGCGCTTGGTTTTCATATGCCAATGAGATTGAGCGATTCAGCGTAGCCCATGTGAAGCGGCTGAAGATCAAATTAACGGCAAGCAGCAGCAGCAAGGCCGCGCCCAAAAGCCCATGAAAGGCATCGCCTGAGCGCACGCCATAGCCGCCAAACACGCCAATCTGCGCCACAAACGGGGGTACAAACGCCAACGCGTACAGCGCAGGCCGCGTGCCAAAAACCGGCACACCCGCTGCCGACATGCCACACACCATACACACCATAAACATCGTCACCAGCGGCTGTGCAGGTTCGAAGAAAATCAGCGGCGGCAGCGCCCACAGCAGCCCATGCAAAGTTACCAGCACCTTGTGCCACCGATCACGCGCATCGATTGAAGGCAGATGCTGTCCCAGCATGGCCCAAATGATCACCGTGCTCAGCATCAGCGCTGTGAATGCGCCGCCCCAAACCAGCGAGTAAGTACGTGCGGCGGGATCAAGCGAATACACCACGCCCACCAGCAGCAAGGCCGTGAGCCAAACGCCCACAGCGCTAGAATAAATAAAGCGCTCAAAGCGCCGCTGCTCCTCCAGCCGGATCAAATCGACGCTGTTCGACGCATGTGGCTGCGAAGCAGTTTTTAGAGCCGGGGGCGCTAGCGTGGCAATCTGTTCACTCATCAATAAATTTCCCCCAATGCAACACTGAGCGCATGCAGTTTGACGCTGACCACACCGCTTTTTTGCGCCGCCATCACGGCTTGCATTCGTGTGCTGCTGTCAAAATATTTCAGCACCGCTGCCATGTGGCTGCGCACCGTGTTCTCGTTCACGAAAAGCTTGCGTGCAATGGCTTTGTTGCTGATGCCCTCGCACATCAGCATGAGCACATCCAACTGCCGCGCAGACAAATGGCCAGCTTGCGCAATATCGCTCATGTGCCCGGCCTCGGGCAGCGCAGCGTCTTGTGCCGTGGCGGCCGCAGCACTCAGCGCGCCGCTCACCGCCTGCATCACCACTGCGCGAATCTGCTCGGGCGATGCGTTTTTTCTTACAAAAGCCAGCGCTCCGCGCGTGAAGCATTGTTGCTGCGTCTCGTGATCACCGTGCGCACTCAGCATCAAAATCGCCGCCTTCGGCCAGCGCCGTTTGACCAAAGTGAGCCCTTCCATGCCATTGATGCCTGGGATCTGCACATCCAGCAACACCACATCGGCCTGCTCGGGCAATGAAAGAGCTTCTGCCAAGTTGCCCGCTTCCAACACGGTGCTCCCGGCAAGCTCACCATCGGCCAAGATGAAGCGCATGCCCGCGCGAAAGAGGGCGTGATCGTCTACCAGCAAGATGTTATAGGCCAAAGCTCTGGATGGCTTGGCAGCTAGCGGCAAGGTAAAAGGAGCAGCACAGGCCATACAAATCGATGGGATGAATACAAAAAATAATAGATGTCTTGCGCTTGCCACGCCGGCCAGCTCCACAGTGTGATTGTCACTACTGTGGGGGTGCAAAAGCAAGCCAACCAAAGTACTCATTTTGTGCATGCTGCTCATTGGCAACGGCTGCTTCGCTGTGCTTGGTCGCTCGTAGAATAAGCTCACAACATGCGAGACAAGGAATTGATATGAAATCCATTGGTTTGATCGGAGCTGGCCTGATGGGTCACGGTATTGCGAGCAATTTGCTGAAAAAAGGCTATGCGCTCACGGTGTTGGAGCATGCCGGTAATCAGCCACTGGATGCACTGCTGGCTGCAGGTGCGCGCACCGCGGCCACGTCTGCAGCATTGGCGCAAACTGCGCAGCTGATTGTGCTTTGTGTGACGGGCTCGCCGCAGGTAGAAGATGTTTTGCTGGGGCGGCATGGCGTCTTGTCAAATCTGAGGCCAGGCACGGTGATCGTCGATTGCTCGACGGCAGTGCCCTCATCGACAGAGCGCATGGCGGCGGCTGTGGTGGCCGCTGGCGGATTGTTTATGGATGCACCGATGACGCGCACCGCTAAAGAAGCCGCAGAGGGCCGTTTGAATTTACTTGTAGGCGCAGATGCAAATTTACTGGAAAGCTGCATGCCTGTGCTGCGCTGTTTTGCAGAAAACATTGTGCATGCCGGGCCGGTAGGCGCCGGGCATCGCATGAAGCTGCTGCACAACTATGTATCTCTCGGCACAGCAAGCTTGATTGCCGAGGCTGCAGCCTGCGCTCAGGTGTCGGGCGTAGCGATGGAAACATTTGTAGAGGTGCTCGCCAAGGGCGGCGGCGCAGGCGTGGCGCTGGATCGCATGAGGCCGTATTTGCTCAGCGGTGACGCCAGCGGTCTGCGCTTTACGGTGAGCAATGCGTTAAAAGACATGAGCTACTACGAGCAGATGGCCCGTGATGCGGGCGCGGATGCGAGTATTGCTGCTGGCATCAAGCACACGCTCGCAGCGGCCAGCGTAGGTGAAGGTGCGGGGGCTTTTGTGCCCGAGCTGGTGCGCATCATAGCCGCGCGCGGCGTGAAGTAAAAACGGTCACAACACTGGCAAAATACTCGCATGCTTATCCATCCGCAAATCGATCCTATCGCCATCAAAATCGGCCCCTTGGCCATTCATTGGTATGGCCTCACGTATTTAGCCGCGTTTGCACTTTTTTGGTATTTAGGCACGCGCCGCACATTGCATCAACCCTTTGCGCGGTTGGGCTGGAGCAAGCGCGATGTCGAAGATATTCTTTTTCTTGGTGTGATCGGCGTCGTGCTCGGCGGGCGTATTGGGTATTGCTTGTTTTACAAGCCGGGCTACTACCTGTCTCATCCGCTGGAGATTTTCTACGTGTGGCAGGGGGGCATGAGTTTTCATGGCGGGCTTTTGGGCGTTGTCGTTGCAGAGATGTGGTTTGCCAAAACGCGCGGGCGCAGCTTGCTTGAGGTGGCGGATTTTGTAGCGCCTTGCGTGCCCACTGGCCTCATGATGGGGCGCATTGGCAACTTTATCAACGGCGAGCTGTGGGGAAGGCTGGCAGATCCAAGCTTGCCGTGGGGCATGGTGTTTCGCGGCGCAGGGAGTAGCCCGCGCCATCCTTCCCAGCTCTATCAAATCGCGCTGGAAGGCGCATTGCTTTTCATCTTGCTCTGGCTGTACGCGCGCAAAGAGCGCAAGAGCGGGCAGGTGGCAGCGGCCTTCTTGTTTGGCTATGGCATCTTTCGCTTTATTGCAGAATTTTTCCGCGAGCCGGATGCGCATTTGGCTTGGCTGGTCCAGTCAATGGGCATCAGCATGGGACAGTGGCTCTGCGTGCCCATGATTGTGGGCGGTGCTGCGATGTGGTTTTGGGCGCAAAAACGCTCCGCCACATAGCGCGACGCATCCGCCACAGGGCCGGCTTTGCGCCGCTGGCAGCGTTTCTGTCTGATATTTTGATCAAACCGGCATTTTTTTAACGATAGGTATCTCTGCCCAGCATGCAGAAGCACATCGTTGCTTCATTTTTGGTAATTAATGGTAATTACGTATAATTATGAAATGTTTTTATACTTATACTTGCAGGTTATGAGTACACCAACACTGCGCGTTGTATCGAATTCTTTGCATGAAGATGTCGCTTCACAGTTGCGCGTGCGCATATTTGCCGGAGAGCTTGCGCCCGGGGCGTTTGTGGATGAAATGGCGTGGTGTGAGCAGCTTCAAATCTCGCGCACGCCGTTGCGCGAGGCTTTGAAGGTGTTGGCTGCTGAAGGCTTAATTCGTCAAGTTCCGCGTCGGGGTAGCTTTGTCAACGAAGTAACTGAGCAAGATTTGGATGAGATCTTTCCCGTGATCGCGCTATTGGAAGGACGCTGCGCCCATGAGGCGGCGAATAAAGCGACTGATGCTGATTTGGTGGCGCTCACCACACTGCATGAGCGCTTACAAAAAGCGGCCAAAGCGCAACGTATCAACGATTACTACGAAGCGAATTTCGCCATACACGAAGCGATCATCTTGCTGGCCAATAACAAATGGCTGGCGCAGGTGATTGGAGATTTGCGCAAAATTTTAAAGCTAGCCCGCTTGCAACAGCTCCACGCGCTAGGGCGTTTGCAGCAAAGCCTCTCCGAGCACATGGCGGTGTTTGCAGCCTTGCAGGCGCGCGATGGCGCTGGTGCAGAGGCGGCGATGCGCACACACCTCACGCGTCAACGCGAGGCGCTGCGCGAGCTGGCGAAGAATCAACGCAGCAGGTTGGTGGTGTGAGCATGAGTAAAGAGATTGCTCCGGCATCTAAAGCGCGTGCCTCGCGCAGCCAGCAAGCGGGCACGTGGCTGCGCCGTCATGCGCTGAAACTGGGTTGGCAAAAAGACGCTACTTATGCGGAAAAAACTTTAAAGTTTAACGAAAAACAGCCAATTGCCGGCATAGATATTGCGCAGAGTGCTACTCAAATAATAGCAACAACTGATCACGCGATGCGCTCCACGCATGAGCGCTTGGCCGCATCCCTTAAGCAAAAGCATGAAGCGCTTTCGCCGCGTGTGCTGCGGCGTACCTTAACT
>JAYUSD010000157.1:0-7492 GCA_043755865.1 Variovorax sp.
CCAAGCTCCACGCCCAGCGCCCGCAAAGGCGCAAGCACTGCTGTCGCAGCTGCATCGCGCCCCACATGGCCACTCAAGCTCACGCGCAAGCCCAGCCGCGCCAAATTCTCCGCCACATTGCGCGCCACGCCGCCGGGCGATTCGCTTGCCACGCAGGCATTGGAGCTGCCTTGGTGCAGCGCTTGCAAAGCTTTGAGTTTGCGATCTAAATTGATGCCGCCAATGCACAGCACATCGCGTGTGGGTTGTGGCGCGGACGGTGTTTTCATGACCAAGAGCTTGCCACAATTGAGTTCAGGCAAGCTATTAACGGATACGTTTGTAAAAATTTGAATCAAACTGCGTTGTAGCCGGCGCGTTATGTGCGCGTGCCGCTATCGAATTCATAGTGTTACAAAGCGATCAACCCGATGTTGCACCAATGTATTGCTTCCATTGCAAAATGACTTTTGTCATTCATTTCTGTCAAGTGCAAAGCATGTTGGAGCAAATACAAAAATCTATTTCTGAGCAGCGTGGCCGCAAGCTTTTGCATAGCGGCGCGGTGTAGCCATGCATGCACCGCGGCTTGATGCCACTCAGCCGTTGATCTTTTTGGTCAATGCGTCTGCGGGGCGAAACGATTCCGATGCACAGCGTGCGTTGATTGAAACAACGCTCGGCCAAGCGGGGCGCAGTGCTGAGATCGTGTTTGCGCCGCCGGGGCAGCTTGCCGATTTGGCCGCGCAAGCTGCTCAAAAGGCGCTGCGCCTGTCTACAGCTATTGTGGCTGTCGGCGGTGATGGCACAGTCAACACGGTGGCGCAAGCGGCTCATGCACAAGGCTGCGCCATGGGCGTGGTGGCGCAAGGCACCTTCAATTATTTTGCGCGCACCCACGGTATCTCTGTTGACCCAGCGCAGGCTTTGCTTGGCTTGCTGAATGCCAGCGTCCAGCCCGTGCAAGTGGCCACGGTGAACAGCCAAGTTTTTTTGGTCAACGCCAGCTTAGGGCTGTATCCCGAGCTGCTAGAAGACCGCGAGGCCTACAAAGCGCGCTTTGGCCGCAGCCGCTTAGTAGCCTTGGCTGCGGGCTGCATCACGCTACTGCGCTCGCACCGGCAGCTGCGCCTGCGTATTGAGCTGAGCGATTCTTCATACGATGTGCGTACGCCTACCTTGTTTGTGGGCAACAACCGCGTGCAGCTCGATCAATTTGGCGTGCAGACCAGCGGCTGCGGGACGGAGGCCTTTGAAGAAGGGCGCGTCGCTGCTGTGATGCACAAACCGATCGGCACGTTGGCCATGCTGCGCCTGATGTTGCACGGCGCAATGGGCACGCTGGGCGAGGCAGATAACGTGCAGAGTTTTCAGTTTGACCATATGCTGGTGCGGCCTAGCCAACGCAGAGTCAAAGTGGCGATGGATGGCGAGGTGCGCTGGCTGAGCTCGCCACTAGAGTTTTTGGTACCGTCTCAGCCGCTGTATCTGCTCAAGCCTCTTAGCGCGATCGATGCGCCTGAGGGCAGGGCAACGGATGCGCCTGAGGGCAGGGCAACGGATGCGCCAGAGCGCAGGGCAACGGATGCGCCAGAGCGCAGGGCAACAGATGCGCCAGAGGGCAGGGCGATGCATCCGCCTGAGGGCAACGCATGAGCGTATTGCTGCATATCTCCGACACGCATTTTGGAACAGAACAACCAGCTGTGCTGGAGGCTGTGCAAGGATTAGCGCATGCGGAGCAGCCTTCTTTGGTGGTGCTGACGGGCGACATCACGCAGCGCGCGCGCAGAGGCCAGTTTGCCGCTGCCAGCATATTTGCGCACAGCTTGGGCGCACGTGTGCTGGCCCTGCCGGGCAACCACGATATACCGTTGTTCAATCTGGTGGCGCGGGTGCTGCACCCGTATGCAGGCTTTTGCGCTGCATTTGGCTCTGAGACGGAACCCATGTATGCGTCACCTGAGCTTTTGGTGCTCTGCGTGAACACCACGCGGGCGTATCGGCATCGCCATGGCGAAATATCGCCAGAGCAGATGGAGCGCGTGGCAGTGCAACTGGAGCGCGCCACAGCTGCGCAGCTGCGCGTGGTGGCGCTGCACCAGCCGATTGACGCGCCGCACTTGGGTGAGTATGCGGGCGAACGGCAGCATCGCGTGCGTGGCTACGCACAGGCGCAGCGGCGCTGGGCGCAAGCGGGTGCCGATTTGGTGCTGGGCGGGCATATTCATTTGCCTTATGTGATGACGCTTGGCGGCTTGGCCCGCCCATTGTGGGCAGTGCAGGCGGGCACGGCCGTATCGCAGCGCGTGCGCCAAGGCGCGCCCAACTCAGTTAATCTGATTCGCTGGGGGCAGGGCTGCCCAGCCGGTGTATGCACGGTGGAGCAGTGGGACTATCACGCGCCAACTCAAGCGTTCGCTCGGCAAAAAACGCACGACATCAAGCCTGCGCGATGAGGCGGTGGACAACACATCAAAAAGCCCCGCACAACAAAAAGCCCTGTCACCGCAAGGCGACAGGGCTTTAAATTTTGGTGGGACCTGCGGGGGTCGAACCCACGACAAACGGATTAAAAGTCCGCTGCTCTACCAACTGAGCTAAGGTCCCACGACTACTTTGCTAAAACGGTTGTTTTTCGCAGCGTAGCCCTCGATTATAACGCGATTTTTTGACGCTATAAATGCCATGAATTGGAAAATTTGCGTTTTGTAGGCGCTCTCTAAGCCCTCTTGCAGGCAATCGCGTGGCACACTGCCTGCCACGTTGGTGGGTTGAATTTAAAATTTTAAGCAGGGATGAGTTGATGCAAAGTATCGTGAGCCAAATTGCCTCAGAGATTAAGGTC
The DNA here is from genome assembly GCA_043755865.1 of Variovorax sp. Classification (GTDB taxonomy): domain Bacteria; phylum Pseudomonadota; class Gammaproteobacteria; order Burkholderiales; family Burkholderiaceae_C; genus JANMDU01. The sequence goes on from JAYUSD010000157.1 coordinate 2,828, forward strand.
AGTGAGCGCCAAGTCAAGGCGGCGGTGGATTTACTCGATAGCGGTGCGACTGTGCCCTTCATCGCGCGCTATCGCAAAGAAGCCACCGATGGGCTGGATGATATTCAACTGCGCGAGCTGCACTACCGTTTGGGCTATTTGCGCGAAATGGCGGATCGGCGCGAGGCGATTTTCAAGAGCATTGGCGAGCAGGGCAAGCTCTCGCCCGAGCTGCAAGCGGCGATTTTTGCTGCGCAATCGAAGCAAGAGCTGGAAGATTTGTATTTGCCATACAAGCCCAAGCGGCGCACGAAGGGCATGATCGCTCGGGAGGCGGGGATTGAGCCGCTCTCCGACGCGTTGTTTGCTGACCCATCGCTTTTGCCTTTGATCGAAGCAGAAAAGTTTGTATCGCCCGTTGGCACGATTGAAGGCGCGGATTTTTCGACTGCGCTGGCTGTGCTCGATGGCGTGAGAGATATTTTGAGCGAGCGCTGGGCCGAAGATGCTTCGCTTGTGCAGAGTTTGCGCGAATGGCTATGGAGCGAATCGGCTTTTGTCTCGAAGCTGCTGGAAGGCAAGGATGCAAAGAATCCGGATGTTGCTAAATTTCAAGATTATTTTGATTACAGCGAGCCGATCTCGCGCGTGCCTTCTCATAGGGCGTTGGCTGTGTTTCGTGGGCGGGCGGCAGAATTTTTAGAAACAAAACTGGGTGTGCCCGGCATAGAAATTGCGCAAGATGCTACTAAATCCGGAGCGGCTTCCGCGACTTCAATTGCTTCAAAGCCTGTGAGCCTCGCAGAAGGCCGCATTGCTCTGCATTTGAAATGGAGCCATGCTTCAAGGCCCTCGGATGATTTGATTCGTAAATGCGTGAGCTGGGCTTGGAAGGTGAAATTGTCTCTGAGCTTGGAGCGCGATTTGTTTGCTCGGCTGCGCGAAGATGCTGAGAAAGTGGCGATCAAAGTGTTTGCGCAGAACGTGCGCGATCTCCTTTTGGCCGCGCCTGCGGGACCGAAGGCGGTCATGGGGCTGGATCCGGGCATTCGCACGGGCGTGAAAGTGGCGGTGGTGGATGCGACGGGCAAGCTGCTGGAGACGAGCACCGTGTATCCGCATGAGCCGCGCAAAGATTGGGATGGCAGTTTGCATACTTTGCAACAGCTCGCTGTGAAACACGGCGTGGAGCTGATCGCGATTGGCAATGGTACGGCTTCGCGCGAGACGGACAAGCTGGCCGGTGATTTAATCAAGATGCTATCAAAAGATGAGCACTCCGCGCAGGATATACGCCGGCAAAGCAACGATTTAGGCCCGAATGCTTATAAAACCATTCAAAAAATCGTCGTGAGCGAATCCGGCGCATCGATTTACAGCGCCAGCGAATACGCCAGCCAAGAAATGCCTGATGTCGATGTGAGCTTGCGTGGCGCGGCGAGTATTGCGCGGCGCTTGCAAGATCCGCTCTCTGAGCTCGTGAAGATTGATCCAAAAAGTATCGGCGTGGGGCAGTATCAGCATGATGTGAATCAGAGCGAGCTGATCAAAAGCTTGGATGCAGTGGTGGAAGATTGCGTCAACGGCGTGGGCGTGGATCTGAACACCGCCAGCGTGCCGCTGCTCACGCGCGTGGCGGGCTTGAATGGCTCGGTGGCCAAGGCTGTGGTGAGGCATCGCGAGGCGCAAGGTGCATTCAAAAGCCGCGCAGATTTGCTCGCTGTGAGTGGGCTGGGCGCGAAGACTTTTGAGCAATGCGCTGGCTTCCTGCGTATACGCGGCGGCAGCAATCCGCTGGATGCCACAGGCGTGCATCCGGAGAGTTACGAAGTGGTGGAAAAGCTGCTTGCGCTGGTGAAAAAGCCGATTGGCGAAGTCATGGGGCGCAGCGAAGTTTTGAAGAGCATCAAACCTGAGCAGATCACAACCGAGAAGGCTGGCGCATTAACGGTGCAAGACATCCTCGCCGAGTTAGATAAACCCGGCCGCGATCCGCGTGGCAACTTCGTCGTCGCCCGCTTAAGCGATGGCATTGAAGACATCAAGCACTTGGTCGTCGGCATGGTCTTAGAAGGCACAGTCAGCAACGTCGCCGCCTTCGGCGCTTTTGTCGATCTCGGCGTGCATCAAGACGGCCTCATCCACGTCAGCCAGCTCTCCCACAAATTCATCACCGATGCCAGAGAAGTCGTCCGAGCGGGCCAAGTGGTGCGCGTGAAGGTGATGGAAGTGGATGTGGCGCGAAAGCGGATTGCGCTGAGCATGAAGCTTGATGCTGCGCCTGCAAGGGCTACTGGCGAACGAAATGATCGTGGTTTGCGGGATGGGCGCGATTCAAGAGGCGCGGCGAATGTTTATCGACCGAAGCAAGAAGAGGTGCGTAATTCTTCGATGGCGGATAAGTTGGCTGCTCTCAGGCGTTGATCTGAAAGTGCGTTGAGAACCGTACGAAGAACTCATACGGTCGAATTTAGTCTCATTTACGGTTGTCGCTTTAAAATAACGTGCATGAAGCCTCGCGTTTATGTCGAAACCTCGGTCATCAGCTATCTGACAGCTAGGCCGAGCCGCGATTTGATCATGGCGGCGCATCAAGAAGTGACGCGTGAATGGTGGCAGAACCAAAGCGGAGCTTTTGATTTGTACTACAGCGAAGCTGTGCGTAATGAGGCTGCGATGGGGAGCGAGGATGCTGCTGCACTGCGGCTTCAAGCGCTGCTTGATTTGAAGCTGCTAGAAATTCCTTCGCAAGCTTTGGAGTTGGCAAATGCCTTGGTGATTGCTACAGCTCTACCTGCCAAAGCACAGGTGGATGCTCTGCACATCGCGATTGCCGCGTACGAAAAAATGGATTTTGTGTTGACTTGGAATTTCAAGCATATTGCCAATGCTCAAAGTGCTTTGAAGGTGCGTGAAGTTTGTGCAGGTTTTGGTTTGCAATGCCCTGTGTTGTGCTCGCCCTTGGAATTGTTGGAGGTGAATTGAGATGATGAATGACCCTATTGTGGAAGAAATCCACCAAATTCGCGCCCAGTTGCTCCAACAGCATGGTGGTGACTTTGCTGCTTACTTTGCCTCGCTGATGCAAAAACAGCAGCAACATCCTGAGCACTACGCATCTTTTGTGCGAACCGCTGCTTCTGGCCAGAATGCGAACGAGAAGCTGATATAGCTTAGTGTGCGTTAGTCGCTGATCTGGATCTTTGCAGCGCTCAAGCCTGAGCGTACTGCGCCTTCCAGTGTTGAAGGGTATGGCCCTTGCACATAGTCGCCGCAGGCCATCATGTTCGGAGCGATTTGTAAACTCGGGCGCTGCAAACTGGGCGTGCAGGCGAATGTGGCGCGTTTGTCGATGATGGTTTGTAGGGCTTGAAGGTTGGATAGGCCAAGTTGCTTTTGGCCTTGGGTGATGACTTGGCTTTCTATCGTGGCGGCATCGCCTTGGCTTGCGCTGACGACGAATGCGAGGAGCCCTGCATGGCCTGTGAGTGCACCTCGGTCGAAGACGAATTGGGCGGGCTCTGTTGGGCTGCTTTTGAGCGCCATCATGGGGCAGGGGAGTTTGGCGTTTTCTGCGTAGGCATAGACGGTGGCGATGGCTTCGTGATGGAGGGCATTGGCTGTGGCAGCCCATGCGGAGTGACCTGAAGCGTTTGCGATGCGGGCGGCTTCATGTGGGGGCGTGGCGAGCACTACCGCATCATAATTTTGAACGAAATCGGCTTCTCCCCGGCATGAAATATGCGCGGAGTGCTCTGAATTTGATAGTAGCTCTATTTTCGTAAGGCGCTCACCTACGCGCACTTCGCAGCCGCGTTTTGCTAGCCACGCGGCTGCGGCATTGGGGAAGAGGCTGCCGAGATCGGTTTTGGGGAGGAGGAGATTAGAGCTGCCGCATTTGAAGTTTGGGTCTTCGTTTGTGGATGCGAAGAGCGAGTCTTTCATGATGCGCAGGAAGACCTGGCCGCTTGCGCTCTCGTGAGGGGTGTTGAGCGCGGAAACGCACAGGGGCTCGATGAGCATTTGCATGACGGGCTGCGTGATATTTTTGCAGAGCTGTGCGACGGTGGCTTGCGGGTCGCATTCAAAATCACGCAAGCGCCATGCGGCTGCTGTGCGTATCAAGGAGAGTTTGTCTGCCCAGCTCCAGCCGCGTGCTCGCATCACGCCCCATGCGACGTCTAGGCCTTTGATGAGGGGGTTTTTCCAATCGGGGAGTTCGAGGCTGTCGCCCGCAGCGCTGCTCGTGCTTTCGCCCTCAGCGCTACTCGTACTTGGGAAGCGCAGGGTTAGCGGGATGCGGTGCAAGACATCTTGTGGGTTGATTCCGACTTCGCGCATGAGGCGAAGCGTCTCGGAATACGCGCCGATGAGGATGTGTTGGCCGTTGTCAAGTTTGGCTACTTCACCATCGGGGAGCTTGACGTCTAAGGCTCTGGCTCGGCCGCCTAGATGGCGGGAGGCTTCTATCACCGTGACTTGATGGCCGGATTTGGTGAGCTCGATGGCTGCGGCTAGACCCGCCCAGCCTGCGCCGGCAACTAGGACTTTCATGGGGCTGCCTCTGCACTTTGGGGAGAGCGCCAGCGATTGGGTTCTGGGAAATTGGGGTCAGAGCCCAATTTCGTAGGGGTGTTTTTCTGCGCCGGAAAGAGCCTTGTCCTGAATTGGGATCTGACCCCAATT
>JAYUSD010000158.1:0-18586 GCA_043755865.1 Variovorax sp.
AATAATCCGGCATGCCGCCGTGAAGGTAGAGAAGCACGGGATTGCGGATGTTTTTGCCCTTGATGAACATTCCTTGCTCAACGCTGTTGATTTTGATCCTGATTTTTTCAGCGACGCTGCCCGTCAGCGGTCTGCCGTTGTCATCCAAAAACGGTGTTGGCCTACCGGGGCTTAGAAAAAGCAATATACCCACAACAACAAGCAGCAATGCAAAAAACACTATGAATAGAAAAAAGAAAAGTTTCAATATCGCTCACTAAACTGTTTGCGTGCAGTTGTCAAAGCATCTGCTGGTGATAGAGAACCGTGTGTGCGGTGTGGATCGCCACAAAAAAGGCCGCGGGCCCAATATAAAAAATTGGACGGTAGCGTAAGTGCTTTGTGAAATAAAAATTCTCACCCAGCAGGCCCAGCCCAACCATCCAAACTATGTTTGTGTAAGCCGAGGCGGCAAAGCCGAAAGTGCTTAGGCTCCACGCGCTATCAGGAAGAAAGTTTTGAATCCCATAGGTCAGAACGTAAAGTGTCACTCCGGCCAGATAAAAAATCAGGCCGCGTTTTTGAATAGGAGTGGACAGCCCCAGTGAAATAAATGCGGGCATCACAAAAACAACAATGCGCGCAAAGCTTTCAATATTCAGTAATCCAATTGAGATACCTTCATTGAATTGGGCTGGAGTTAACGAACTTGGGCCAAATTCCATCAGGCTGAGGCTGAAAAGCATGGGTGGCAAAGTCAACCAAAAGCCACTTTTAAAAATGTCAGTTTTCGCAAGCATTTTTATTGTTTGATCTTTGTAGTGAGTTTTGACTGTGCGGTCAGCACTAAGCCCAGAGCACCTGCTGCAATCAAACCGAGATCAGCTTGCACATCAAACGCGAACGCCGCTTGGCTCCCCACAAAGCACCATGCAACTGGCACGACAAAGACGCTACGCGGATACGGCTTAAGCAGAAACGCCAGCAAACCGATGGTGAACAGTGTGGTTGGGCAGGGCAGGCCAAAGGTTGGGAAGGCGGGATAACGGTGGCCCATAAAGTATGTCCATGCAGGGTAGATGAGAAACGCAAAAATTAGTAACCCCCAACCAGCCCAGGCTCGCCAACCAGATACGGGTTGGAAAATCAGCTTGTGGCGAATCACGCCCTGCCAAAAGAATGCTGTTGCTGCCGCCAAAAACACAGCTGCAAATGCATAAGCCAGCGGGTTGATCACTGTGAAGAAAGCGAGGTGGTAAGCCAGTGCCTGCCAAACCCAAAGCGTGCTGAGGATGGCTGAAATGCCAACACTTGAATAGCTGCGTCGTCGCGTGAGGAATACGATGGCCAGCACGCCAAGCGCCAGCAGCGGAAACTGCATCGGCCAAACGGCGGTGTTATACGCTTTAAATACGCCGTAAAACTGATCAACAGTAAACGGAATGTTCACTCGGCTTTCTCCCCGAGGCGCTTGAGCTTGGCCAACCACTTCGTTGCATCAGCCGGTTTTATGTTGTATGCCAAGCCAATCAATGTCTCGTGCACAGGTGCAATGCCAACGATGCCTAGCAAGTTGCGCTCCAGCGACTTGATGCTGTGGGCGCGAAAGTACCAGCGGTAAATGATGGCGGGCATGCCCATCGTGACAACCACGCGGGCGGATCGCCCCGACAAAATCTTTTTGTCAAAAAAGCTCACATGCTCACCACTGAAGGACGGGCGAATAAGTTGCTCAAAAAAGCCTTTGAGTAGTGCCGGCATATCGCCTGCCCAGAGCGGGAAGAAAATGACCAGATGCTCTGCCCACAACAAATCATTCTGGATCGGCTTTAAGCTGGCGGGCACGACTCCCGTTTGAAAATCTTTCTGACTGCGCAACAAGGGGAAGTCAAGTTCGGCGACGTTGACGTGCTTGACGCTGTGACCAGCGCTTTGCGCGCCCGCTTTGTAGCTGGCTGCCAACGCGTGGCACAAGTGAGGTTCGCTGGCGTCGGGGTGACCTTGAATAATGAGGATTCGTTTTGACATGATTGACCTTTATGCGTGGATGGTTTGATGGTCCGGATTGATTGAGAAGAGCTGCAAATATAGAAAGTCGACTTGCGAAACGTTTCATGCATCGCCAACACGGCGCTCAAACCGCAAAAACGCTGATGTTCAAGCCGCAGCGCCGCTTTGTCTGTGCGCCCGCGCACCGATAACAAGACGTGTCACCAGTTTGCGAGCTTCGCTGTACACCAGCACCAAGCTAGCCATGCCCAAACAGGTCAGCCATTGATCCAAGGTGAGCGGCACGGTGCCAAACGCGAGATTTAGAAACGGCAGATTGACAACCGCGATTTGCAGCACGGCTGACAACGCGACCGCGCCCCAAAGCCACGGGTTTGAAAACAGATTTTTGAATGCGCTCGTGGTCTCAGAGCGAGAATTGAAGCATTGAATCAAATGCGCCATCACGAGCACAGTAAAGCCTGCTGTGCGAGCGTTTGCAATCTCGCCCGTGCCACCGATAGGCATGATCAATCCACCGGGCAAATACATATCCATCGTGAGCAAAACGATGATTGCAATCACCAAGCCAATCTCAAATACGCCAGCCCACATGCGCAGGCCGATCACGCGTTCTTTCATGTGCCGCGGCTTGCGCTTCATCACATCATCGGTGGGTAGGTCAATCCCCATCGCCAGTGCGGGCCATGAATCGGTGATCAAGTTGAGCCACAAAATCTGTGTGGCTAGCAGCGGCAGCACCAACGCACCGCTTAATTCACCCGCGCCATCTGTTGCATGAAGCCCGATCACGCCTGCGCCCACCACGCCCAAAAACACCGTCAACACTTCGCCCATATTGGAAGACAGCAAATAGCGCAAAAACTTGCGGATGTTGTCAAACAAACTGCGCCCCTCGCGCACGGCATCCACTATTGTTGCAAAGTTATCGTCAGCCAATATCATTTTTGCAGCTTCTTTGGTCACCTCGGTGCCCGTGATGCCCATGGCCACGCCAATATTGGCGGCTTTTAAGGCTGGGGCATCATTGACGCCATCGCCCGTCATTGCCACTACTTGGCCCTGCGATTGAAGCGCGGCCACGATGCGCAACTTGTGAGCGGGCGAAACGCGTGCATAGACCGAAGTTTGTTTGGCGGCTACGACGAGTGCTGCATCATCCAGTGCATCTAATTCTTGCCCGCTTAAGACCTTTTGATTTGCTTCGCTGATGCCCAGGTCTGTAGCTATCCGCGCCGCTGTGCGCGGATGATCGCCCGTGATCATGACGACGCGAATACCGGCGCGGCGTGCTTCTTGGATAGCCGCTGCCGCTTCTTCGCGCGGCGGATCTATCATGCCCACTGTGCCCAGCCATACTAAATCGTGTTCAAGTTTGGAGTCAGGTGTCTCGCCGTGCTTGGGGGTTTCATCAGGCGTCAACGCGCGAAATGCGACCGCGAGCGTGCGCAGCGCCGCGTCAGACAACGCATCGACCTCAGCCAATATTCGGCTTCGCTGCGCTTCGTCTAACGTCACAGATTCTGGTCCTATTTGGATATGGCTGCACTGCGCAAGCAACACATCTGGCGCTCCTTTGGTGATCAAAATAGCAGCATCGCCTCCCTCATGATCGGTTTGCAAGGTAGACATCATCTTTCGCTGCGAAGTAAATGGGATTTCGCCGATGCGGGTGAAGCGTTTAACGCGTAGCTCTGTTGCGCCCAACTTGCATTCGGCCACCAAAAAAGCCGCCTCAGTTGGGTCGCCTTGAATTTCCCACTCACCATTTTTCTTGCCATCTGGCGCATCGCCCTTGGCTTGGCGCAGTGTTGCATTGCTTGCTAGGCTGCCATACATCAACAATGCAGTTTGCTCAGACAAAAGCTTGCCAGAGCCCAGTTTGCGGCCATCCAACTCAACTTGCCCCTCAGGCGAGTAGCCCACGCCGGTGACGCGCGTGCTGCCCGACGCGCTCACTATTTGCTCAATCGTCATCTCAGCGCGGGTGAGCGTGCCGGTTTTGTCGGTAGCGATCACTGTGGTTGCGCCCAGAGCCTCCACCGATGAGAGCTTTTTAACAATCGCTTTTCGCTTTGCCATGCGCCGCACGCCCAAAGCCAACACCACAGACAAAATTGCAGGCAAGCCCTCAGGCACGGCCGCAACAGCTAACGCCACGCCAAACAACAACACCGCCACCACATCCCCAGTTGTGCGAATGTCTGAAAGCAGCAAAATGGTGGCCACCATCACCACAGAGATTACGACCACTGCGATGCCCAAAGACCGACCGATGCGCCTAATTTCTTTCTCTAGCGGCGTGGGTTTTTCGACAGTCGCCGTTAGCAAGCGGGCGATGGCACCCATTTCAGTGGCCATACCGGTGGCGGTGACGATGGCGCGGCCGCTTCCTTGCGCTACAGCCGTGCCTTTAAAAACCATATTGAGCTGGTCACCCAGCGCAACTGCATCGGAAAGCGTCGCAGTATCTTTAAGCACCGCTTGGCTTTCGCCTGTCAGTGATGCTTCTTGGATATGGAGCGATGCGGCTTGAATCAAGCGCGCATCCGCTCCCACGCTATCGCCTTCAGCGAGAACGAGCAGATCGCCGCTGACCAATTGAGTGCTCGGCACGCGCATCAAATGGCCACCTCGCATGACGCTGGATGTAGCCTCTGTCATCCTTGCTAAAGCAGCCACAGCATCACGTGCTTTTGCTTCTTCTAAATAACCCAGTGCACCGTTCAAAATCACGACGATGGCAATGACGATGGCATCCACTGGCCAGCCTTCCCATCCCTCCACACCCCAAGCGATAAGCGCCACTGCGATGGCCGCAAGAAGCAGGTAAATAAGCGGGTCTTGAAACTGCGCCAGCACGCGCCGCCAAGCTGAAACGGGGGGTGCAGATTGGAGTTCGTTCGGGCCGCTCTTAGCAAGACGCGTTGTTGCCTCCTGAGTTGACAGCCCGAGCTTGATATCCGCGTGCAAAGCTGTCGCGATGTCTGCGAACTCTTGGCGGCTAGCCGCATGCTGCTGGCTCGGGCTATTCATGCGTCAACTGAGGCTTTGCAAACTCAAACACCAGCGATGTCAGCTTGCCTCGGTAATACGGCTTAATCCCATCGGGCATCACCCAAGCCACTTCGCCTTCAAGCGGCACTTGCATGCCATTGCGTAACGCATAGTTCCAGAATTTTCCTTGCCAAGGCGCGCCGCTTGCAACGCCATTGACTAAGCGGCCTCTTGATTCGGCGCGGGCAGAGCCGATCAGGCCGTCTTGTAAAAATCCAAACGTCAACGTCACTGAGATCGCGCCATCGCTCAGCGTGGCGCGAGCAGACTTGTCATCAATCGCTTCCCAGCGCATGCCTTGGCTGGGCAAAAGCGCCGTGGGATACCACAGGGCTTCCATGAAATAGCGCATGAATTCGCCTTGCTGCAACTGAGCATCGTCTGGCATATTGACTACTGGGATCAGCCCCCACACTGCGCCGCGCAGCATGCCGTGGCCTGCGATGTAGGCATCGTGAATATGGGCAGCCACGCCGGGAAACATCTTGATGCGCGCATCCCAATCAAAGCCGGGCCGCTGCGTGATGACGCGTTGCTTTGCTGTAAACGGCTTCCACTTCTCAGCCGTCTCGCTCATATTGAATGTGCCGATCTGTTCAAGCGTTGCTGCCGCGATGATGGGCTGGCCGTCTGTCAAAGCCTTGCGAAAGTAGCGCTGCACGGGCGCGGGCAGCCCTTGGAGCTCACGCGCATCGTAGCGGGCAGGAGTGGGTTTGAGTGTGGACGCGAGCGTGGGCGGCATGCGCGCTGCTTCAAGGCGTGCCGTGATCAGTTTTGCCTCTCGCTCCCATGCCCAAGAACCGTAGCCGATGGCACATATTCCGAAAATAAGAAGCACAACAAGTAAAAGGACGGACCACTTTAACCAATTCATAACATTTCCTTTTCAACATCATGTTTACATGCGCGGCCACAATTTCTATGAGCAAAAGTGGCATATCGCCGGCATAGATACTGCGCAGAGTGCTATCATTTTTGAAAATACGGTGTTATCTAAGCATCTTGCGAGGATCTGCCCAATCGTCAAACTGCGCGGCGCTGACGATGCCAAAGGAGAGCGCGGCTTCGCGCAGCGAAATGCCTTTTTCGTTGGCTGCAAGCGCGATGCGGGCTGCTGCGTCGTAGCCGATATGCGGCACAAGCGCGGTCACCAGCATGAGAGAGCGCTCCACATGCTTTTGAATCTGCGCGGCATTGGCCACGATGCCTGAGACGCAGTGCGTGTTGAAGCTCAGCATCGCGTCTGTTAGCAGCGCGATGCTGTCCAACACATTCAGCGCAATCAGCGGCTTGTACACATTGAGCTCAAGCTGGCCTTGGCTTGCTGCAAAGCTCACTGTCACGTCGTGGCCCATCACTTGGGCGCAGACCATGCACATGGCTTCTACTTGCGTGGGATTGATCTTGCCCGGCATGATGGAGCTGCCCGGCTCGTTAGCAGGCAAGGTAATCTCGCCCAATCCGGCGCGCGGGCCGCTGGCAAGCAAGCGAATGTCGCAGGCGATTTTGAATAAGGCGACAGACAGTGTTTTCATCGCGCCGTGCAGTGCCACCAATGCCTCATGGCCAGCCATCGCAGCAAACAGATTCTCGGCGCGGGTGAGCGGTAGCGCCAGTTTGTCGGCAAGCATCGCCGCCACGCGCGCGCCAAATTCGGGATGCGTGTTAAATCCATTGCCAACCGCTGTGCCGCCGATGGCCAGCGAGCACACCGCCAGTTGCGCGTGCACGATGCTTTTTTCGCAGAGCACCAATTGCGCTGCATAGCCGCCAAACTCTTGGCCCAAAGTAATCGGCGTGGCATCTTGCAAATGCGTGCGGCCGATTTTGATGACGTCTTTGTAGGCTGCGGATTTCGCCATCAGCGTTGTGCGCAGGAGCGCAAGCGCGGGCAGCAGTTTGTGGGTGGTCTGCTGCATTGCGGCGATGTGCATCGCGGTGGGAAACACATCATTAGATGATTGGCCGAGATTGACCTCGTCATTGGGATGAACGCGTTTGCTTGCCGCTTCGCTACGCATCAGCTTGCCGGCTAGCGCCCTTGTAGCCAGAGTGGCAATTACTTCATTCACATTCATGTGGCTCTGCGTGCCTGAGCCGGTTTGCCACACCGAGAGCGGAAACTCTGCGTCAAAATCACCTTGGGCTACGGCTTGCGCAGCATGGCTGATGGCTCGGGCTCTCTCAGCATCCAACAGAGCCAAATCGCTGTTGACTAGCGCTGCCGCCCACTTCACCCAAGCTATTGAATGAATGATCTCGAGCGGCATGCGCTGCTCGCCAATCGCAAAGAAGTGCAGGCTGCGCGCAGTCTGTGCGCCCCACAAAGCATCCTGCGGCACTTCTATCGCGCCTGAGCTGTCTTTTTCCATACGAGTCGTCATGGCATTTGGCTCATTGCGGCTCGTGTCGAGGCCGTTGCGGACGAGCGCAAAGCCAAGCTGAGCTGATCGACCACGCCCGCCCAATTGGAATCTTGCAGCAGTGATTCTCGCAAGAATGCAGCTTGCGATGGTGTCCAGCACGGCACATCAGGCAATCTGTGGCCCCGTGCCATCGCGGTGTGAACGATTAAGAAATGCGCGATGCTTTGCGCATCATCTGGCAGCCCCAGTTGTGCAAATAATTGAGTGAAATGGTGCTGTGTCGCTTGCGTCATTTTTTCTGTAAGCTTAACTTGCATGATGCTCAATCCAAACGCTGATTCCAAAGCGCAAATATTGCGCCGCTTGCGTCTTCCCGTCTGTGCTCTAGCGAACGCAATTAATGCGAAGGGGACAACCGATGCATAAATGCTTCAAGTTGTTTGATGGGCAAGGGCTTGCAAAAGAGGTAGCCCTGATAACAACGGCAACCATGGCGTGCTAGAAAATCGCGCTGCTCTTCGGTTTCAACGCCTTCAGCCATCACGCCAAGCCCTAAGCTCTGTGCCAAGCCGATGATGGTGCGGGCAATGGCGGCGTCGTTGGCATCAGTCAACACGTCTTTGACAAAACTACGGTCAATTTTTAGCTGATCAATCGGAAGATGTTTCAGATGCGACAGCGCAGAGTAGCCAATTCCAAAGTCGTCAATCGACAGCGTCACACCAGCCGCTTTAAGCATTGCCATTTTTTCAATGGTGACATCTAATCCGGTTGCCAGCAGTGTCTCGGTCAGCTCCAGCTTTAATCGGCGTGGTTCGATGCCGGAGGTTTTGATGACGTGCATCACCCACTCCACAAATTCCGGGTGGCGAAATTGCCGGATACTGACGTTAACGGCAATACTCAGCGACGCTGTCTCGGGGCGTGTGGCCCATAAAGCCAGTTGATCGCAAGCCATTTCCAGCGCCCACTGGCCCAGTGGAACGATCAAACCACTTGCTTCCGCGTGTGCAATGAATTCATCTGGCATCACCAAGCCGCGTGCCGGGTGCTGCCAGCGCAAAAGCGCTTCTACCCCCACCATGCTGCCCTGCGGCCCGACCTGCGGCTGATAGTGCAACAAAAATTCTTGGTCACGCAAGCCGTTGCGCAGATCCACGCTCAATGTTGCCTGAGTGGTGGCATGTAACTGCATGCTAGGATCAAAAAAGCACACACTGTCTCGCCCCGCGGCTTTGGCTTGATACATCGCCAAATCCGCTTGCTTGAGTAAATCCTCGATGCTGTTGTCATGTTGGTTAAATGCAGTGATGCCAATGCTACAGGTGCTGTGGTGGGCGTATCCTGCTAAGTCATAGGGCTCACCAAGTGATGTGCGGATGGCTTCGCCGACTTTGCGTGCAATAGCAATTGCCTCTGCGGGTTGACCACCCAAATTTTGAAGCATCACCACAAATTCGTCTCCACCCAAGCGTGCGACAGTGTCGCCCTGCCTCACGCATGCCAGCAAGCGGGTGGCTACTTTTTTGAGCAGCAAGTCGCCTTTAGAGTGGCCTTTGGTGTCGTTAAGCAACTTGAAATAATCAAGATCAATGAACATCAAAGCACCCATACGAATTTGGGCGCTCTCCTGCGTTAACGTGTACCGCAGGCGGCTCAGCAACAACTGGCGGTTGGGCAGCTGTGTCAGCGCGTCGTAGAAAGCCAAATGCTCAATTTCATCGGCGGCAGCTTTTCGGTCTGTGATGTCGCGGCCGACGGCAATCCAATGCGTCAATCCTCTGCCCAGCGAATCTACTGGTGTGATTTCAAGCTCCAACAAAAATCTCTGACCATTCTTGCGGTAGCTGATCAATTCAGCGCGTACGGGCTCTGCGTTTGTCAGGGCGCGGCGTATGCGCTCAAGCTCAGCGCTCTGCGTCAATGGGCCTTGCAACATGCGCGGTGAGTGCCCCAGGACTTCGGCGCGTGAGTAACCTGTATTTTGCTCAAATGCGTCGTTTACAAAAACGATGCAGAGCGAGGGGGCATCGGGCAGGCTTGTTTCGGCGATCAAAACGATATCGTTCATTCTGGAAATGCAGGTTTGCAGCAATGCCAGCTGTTGTTGCGAATATCGGCGGCCACTCACATCACGCAGATACAACGCGAGGCCATCATCAAAGGGATGTGCCCGTAATTCCAACCAAGCGCCTAAATGCGCAGAATAAACTTCAAACACCATCACCTTGTTACCGGCTAGCGCTGCCATGATTTCATGGCGCAAATGACCATCGATGACGTCTAGTACAAGCCACAGACTTTGCCCTAGCAACTTTGAATCAGGCGTACGCAGCAGCTGCTGGCAAAACGGATTTACAAAGGTGAAGCGCCCATCTTGATCCAGTGTGGCAAATGCTTCACTGATGCTTGCCAATGTGGCGCCTAGTCGCATCGTAATCGCCCGAGCCGCTTGTTGCGCTATCACCGATTCAGTAACGTCTTGCAGTACGCCATGCAGTTGCACAACACGCCCCGCGTCATCACACACTGCAAAACCGATAAGTCGCAGCCATAAGCGCTTGCCTTGGGCTGTAACGACTTGCACTTGCTCATCAAAGGAGGCTTGAGTGGCCACGCAAGCCTCCACGGCGTAGGCAAGCTTCAAATGTGCCTCTGGCATCGTTAAGCTGATGATGTACTTTAAGCTTGGATTTGACCCACTTGCTAAATCCAAAAGCGTCTCAATTGGCCCATTCCATTGGGTTTGGTCATTTGCAATAGACGATTCCCAAATATATGCACTCGAGATTTTTATCAGCAACGATTGCAAGGCACTCGAGCGCGACAAAAATGTCTGTGGCATGTTGATGATTGTCGGATGCACAGGCGTAGTCATGTAGGAGAAAGGCTCGTTAACAAGGAATGTTTGCAAGCGTTTGTAGTCTATGGCTTGTTTGATAAAAGTTATGTGCGCTAATGCACAGAAGGATTGATTGAGGTCACCGAAACTAACGTTTTGTACTTCTCTGACCATTCAACTTGCTTTTGCAAACATCATTCCCACAACGCGCTAACACTTGGACACCTCTCATGAACGATCCGTTAAAAAAACTAAGAAGTTGCACCGAAATCGCTACTTTGCGGCCTGCGCTTTACTCTATCTGCAATGAATATGGGAGCATCTCTCAACTCGATATTCTGCCGGCTTACCAAGCAGGCAAACACCAAGCCATATGTTTTCTGCGGATGAATTCGGAGGAAGAGGAAAATCATCTCATGATGGCTTTGGGGGTAGGGCGTTTTGGTGGCAATCTCGTTGTGGTTGTGGATATGCCAAGCACATCAGCACCTCCCTCTTCTATCACGGTTTGAGTGCAACACGATGTGTAATGTACTTATCATCTCTGGCACACGGCCTGAAATTATCAAATTGGCACCCCTATATCACGCGTTACGCGAAGTCGGTTGGGCTCAAGTCAGTTGGCTTCATACGGGCCAGCACGGTGAAATGGCCACTCAAATTTTGGCTTGTTTTGATGTCGTGCCAGATATCACCTTGACGCGTGTGGGCAGCAGCTTGGGAGATTTCAGTGCTGGCTGCCGTCAGCAATTAGAAGCGGTGATGGTGGCGAAGCCTTGGACGCTGGTGATCGTGCAAGGCGACACTGAAAGCGCGTTTCAAGGCTCACTCGCAGCGTTCTACAACGGCATTCCGCTGGCGCACGTTGAAGCCGGGCTACGCACCTACAACCTCAGTCGACCGTTTCCTGAAGAGGGGCTGCGTCAAATGATTTCTCGTTTGGCGCAGTTCCACTTCCCGCCAACGGGCCGCTCGCAATTTGCGCTGCACGCAGAGGGCATTTCGGCAGATCAAGTTCACATGACAGGCAATACCGTGGTGGATGCCCAGCAATGGACGTGCAAGCGTCATGGCGTCAAGCGTAACGGCAATGGCCGCGGCCATTTACTGGTCACAGTACACCGGCGCGAAAACTGGGGTAACGATCTTGCGGAGATATGCTACGCCATTGCCGAGCTGGCAACCAATACGCCGCATCTTCAGGTGCTCTTTCCAGTTCACCTCAATCCCGTTGTGAAAGGCCCTGTGCATGACATCTTGGGCGATATTCCCAACGTCCAGTTGTGCCCGCCGCTGGATTACACGCAAATGCAGCAGGCTCTTGCCAACGCGTGGCTGGTATTGACCGACTCGGGCGGCCTGCAAGAAGAGGCGCCCACCTTTGGCGTGCCTGTGCTGGTGTTGCGCGAAGAGACCGAGCGACCTGAGGCGGTCGATGCTGGTTGTGCACTACTGATCGGCCCCAGCCGCAGCGCCATCGTTTCGGAGACCACGCGTTTGATGACCGACGAAAAAGCGTATCAACGCATGGCGCAAGCTGGCAACCCATTTGGAGACGGCACTGCATCGCGGCGCATTGTCGAGGTGCTGGCCAAAAGGTTTGCACAAGTGCCAGTTGCCAAGCAAATGGCAATGGCCGCCTGAGCTAGGCCATCAGGAAACAATATGCAATCCTCATTCCAAACGCAACCTATCGCAGCCACCATGGCGGTACTGCTCGTGGCCATTGTATTGATCATGACACTGTATGGCATCCGTCACTTCATGTTCACCATGAATCGCCTGACCGGCCGGCAGCGCCATCCCTATATCGACATTGCGGTTGCCAATTGGCCGGTACTCACAGTCTTCATTGCGGCTCACAATGAAGAAAAAGTGATTGCTGGCTGTATTGAGGCGCTTCTCAATACAGACTATCCCATAGACCGGCTGAAAATCATCCCGGTGAATGATCGTTCTAGCGACGGCACGGCGGCCATCATTGACCGATATGCTGCACAGCACCGCCATGTCATTGCCCCCTTCCACCGCACTGGCGGCAAAGCTGGGAAATCCGCGGCGCTGAAAGATGCGTTGGCATACGCTCAGGGTGATATCGCCATTATTTTTGATGCCGATTATGTGCCCGGACGCAGCTTACTCAAGCAATTGGTGGCTCCGTTCTTTGATCCAGAAGTCGGTGCCGTAATGGGACGAGTGGTGCCGGTCAACAGTGGTGCTAATTTGTTGACTCGTTTGTTGGATTTGGAGCGATCCGCAGGCTATCAAGTCGATCAGCAGGCTCGCATGAACATGAACTTACTGCCGCAATATGGAGGCACCGTGGGAGGTATTCGCTTGTCTGCCGTTGAAGCTGTGGGTGGCTGGCATGACGACACACTCGCTGAGGACACCGACATCACATTCCGCTTGATGTTCAGTGGTTGGAAGACGGTGTACACCAACCGATCAGAATGCTATGAGGAGGTGCCCGAGGAGTGGGCTGTGCGCATCAAGCAAGTCTCGCGCTGGGCAAAGGGACACAACCAAGTTTTGGCGCGATATTGGTGGCAGTTTGCCAGCAGTAAGTACTTGACTTGGGGTCAACGGGTTGATGGTCTGCTGTTGCTTTTTGTCTTTGTGATCCCGTTGGTTATGTTGACTGGCTGGGCGCTGGCTCTTGGCCTGTATTTTCTAGATGGCGGCGCGATGGTCTCGATGTTGATACCGGTATTTGCGCTCATGATCTACGGCACGCTTGGCAATTTCGCAGCCTTTTTTGAAATTGTGGTGGCTGTGCTGATTGATGGCAACCGGCGGCGTTTGCGGTTGCTTCCATTTAACATGCTTGGATTTTTGGTGAGCCTGTTTGCGATCTCTGGCGCAGTTTGGAGCTTGATGCTAGACAGCGTATTTAAGCGCGAGATGGTCTGGGACAAGACGATACGCTATCGCCAAGGGCCTGCCAAATGACACCTGATAACCCAACCACATTCTTGGCTTTTGCGTTGGTGTGTCTGGTACTGCTCACAGCGCCGTTTATACCAGCGATCAAAGAGTGGCTGAGCCCCACAGACATCGCCGCTTTGCGCGTATTGCCCGACTACAGCAATGACATCGACCACTTTGCCCGCCGTTTAAATGGCGATGTGCAAGCACGCTTGGGCATCGGCCCTGCAACCGGTTTTGAGGAGTTTTCAATGGTCAATGCTTCGGCAACACCTTCTGAGTGGGCCAGCGCAACCAGCCGGCTCATAGCCCATTGCGATATCAACACAACAGACAGCATCAATTGCACGCAAGCTTTGTATGTCAAAGGTTCGCTAAGCGCCGGTGCAGACTCGATATTTACAGCCTTGTATGCCACCGGCGATATCGCACTGGGTGCGCGAAGCATCCTCAGAGACTGGGCTCATGCAGATGGCACAGTGAAAATGCGCGATAACAGCGTGGCACTGCGCCGTATTTCAGCAGGCCAGGCGATTGAATTAGGACACGAGACTTGGTTTGAGAGATTGCAGGCGCCCTCGCTCAGGTTTGGCTCTTGCTCCGAAAGCCGTTTTGTTCTTGAGCGGTCACCGCGCATTGTTGCGAGCTTGGCCGACTTGCCCGGTGTGATTGTTCAGTCACCTCATGTCTATATGGTGCGGGGCGACTGCAATTTGCGAGCTGATTGTCTTTATGAGGGCTCGTTGGTTGTGACGGGGTTTTTGGTAATGGGCAACGGAAGTGCTTTGACCGGCGATATCAAAGCGCGTGATGGTGTCAGTATTGGTACTGGCTGTGAAGTCAAAGGTGCGATTACCTGCGATAAACGCATTTATGTTTTCGCCCGAGCCAGCGTCATGGGGCCTGTAGTGTCGGAGAGTGACATCCTGATTGGCGCCGGCGCTCAGATAGGTTTGCCGGACGCCCCAACCACAGTCACTGCCGCCAACATCATTATTGAAGATGACGTGTTGGTGCACGGCGCTGTCTGGGCCCATGAAATCGGAATGGTCAAGGCGGCATGAGGGGGCATCTTTTTACGGCAGCGCTGGTGATTGCCAGTTGCTTCATGCCCAGCGCATCGGCCAACAAACCCACGCTAGACCTGACGGGTTATGTCTCGGATGGTGGTGCCATTTCCGTATTGCACAGTGGTGACTCTGTCGATCCATATTTCGCCATGCAGGCGTTACTGATGGCGCATGAAAACGGCTGGGATGTTTCTGCGCCAGCAGGCCAGTTTGCCCGCTGGTTGCTACCCAAGCAAAAGCCCGACGGCACCTTTGACCGCTTTTGCCGCAGCTCTGCTGTACCTGCTTGGACGGCGTGTAAAACATCCGATGCCGACGACTCGCTTCTGGCGCTGTGGCTTACGTTGCTAGAGAGCGTGCCCGAGTTGGTTGCACAAGATGCCCGATTTCGCCAAAGTGAGCTGGCCAGCCGCAAAGCGCTGGCGCATCTTTATCAGCCCTCGCGCGGCATTTATATGGTCTCCCCTGTTGTGCTGCATGGCTTGTTTATGGACAACTTGGAAGTTTGGTCGTACAAAGCCCATCGCCCCAATGGTGAGCGAGCCACCGCAACCACCCAATTGGCTCAGGCCATACGCGACACATTCTGGGATTCAGTGAACAAGCGTTACAGGGTGTCAACGCAGCTGGAACAACAGGGGCAAAAGCCAGCTTTTTATCCAGATCACGTCGCGCAGATCTTTCCCTTATTGGTTGATTTTCCGCAGATGCCAGGCGGGTCAAAACAACACTACCAGCGCTGGATGAAAGCGCATCGTGGAGATTGGCTAGCTCAAGGCAAGACCGACTATCCGTGGGGTCTGCTTGCAGTGCTTGCCGTACGTCAAGACGACAACGCCAGTGCGCGCTGTTGGCTGCGTGAAGCGGCGAGCATGCGCCATTCCAATCGATGGGCAATTACGGATGAAGTGGCCTATCAAATCATCGTGGCTCGCAAGCTCACACCCTCAGCTCCTCAAACCTCTTGTCTTTAAACCTAAAACTATGATGAAAACTCAACACCTTGCGGCTCTTGCCACACTCTCGCTTCCATTTGCACTTCTTGCGCAGCCAACGCAAACGATAGCGGAGATCGAACCAGCTAACATTGAAGTACGCAAACTTGAAATCAGCGCTGGCAGCCAAGGCCTGAGCAATGGCTATGGCCGCTGGTACGATTTAAATCTGCGAGGCGCATATGGTCTTGGCTCGCATTTGCTCCAAGGCGAGCTTTCTGCCCATCGCCGGTTTGGTCAAAACGGCAATTATTTGGGGCTGAGCGATACCTATACCTTCAACCCAGATTGGTATGGCTCCCTGTCGGTGGGCGCCGGCGATGGCGCGTTTTACTTGCCAAACTACCGGGTGGACGCAACGTTGTATCGAAAATGGCTGCAAGAGCGCAATCTGGTGACATCGGTGGGGCTAGGCTATTACGATGCGCCTGATGGCCACACTGACCGCAGCTTATCTTTGGGCGCAGCTTACTATTTTTCATCTCCTTGGATCGTTGAGGCTGGTGTGCGGCTCAATAGCAGCAATCCTGGCGCAATCAAAACCAGTCAGCAATTTGTGGCACTGACTTGGGGGCGCAGCCGCCAAGATGTGGTCAGTGCCCGCTACGGCTGGGGCGGTGAAGGTTATCTCACCACAGCGGCCAACACGCAATTGGTTAATTTCCGCAGCCGCGAGGCATCTTTGAGCTGGCGGCATTGGCTAACACCGAGCACTGGTGTTTTGATTGGGATTAACCGCTACACCAATCCTTCATATCGGCGCAATGGTGTGCAACTCGGGTTATTCCACGATTTTTAAGCGCCCATCATGAATATCAAAGCCATCACCGTGTCGCAAGAGGCTCAGCTGCACGATCAAGCATTTCATGCCTCTTTCTTGGCGGTCAAGGCGATGAAGGCGCGCTACGTCAAGCTGCGCCCCCATCGTTCTTTCACACCCATGAAAGTGACGCCTTGGCTTTTGGTTCAGGCCATCGGGCTGCCAATAATGCTGTGTTCGCTGTTGTGGTGGGCCAGAGCTGATATTTTTGGTTTCTGGCGTGCATGCATTGAATTTTGGGCCAATGGTTTGGGCTTGCCCTTCAAGTTGGTCGACGGCGGCAGCGTAGGCGGTGCAAGTGCAGGCACTGCGCTCGTGTTTGGCCCACCAGACACACCGCTGCCTAGCCGCGTCACGCTGTTGATAACGGCGCTCGCCACCTCTATTGGCTTGGGATTGTCGCTCACGATGAAGGGCGCGATGTTGCCATTGAAATATCCACTGCGCATTGCTTGTGTGGTGCAGGCTGCCGCATTGGTGTATTTCTGGTTGAACCCCACTACTTTTCCCTACAGCATCGCCCGCCACAGTGAAGAATTGCTCGTCATTGGCTATGTGGTCATGCTGGCTACACCTATCATGCTGGCGGTGGGCTACTACATCCTTAACGAACGTATCGCAATCAAGCTGCTCTACACCGCGCTCATTCTATTTTTTATGCTCATCATGGTGCCGCATCAGGTGTTGATGCAGGCGCTTATTTTGCAACACGGCTCGGTGCTGTTTATGCCAGTACTGTACATCTGCTTTGGCGCCGTGTTTGATGCATTGGTATTTGTTGCATTGTATTCATGGGCCGCAAGCAATGCGCCGGCTCACGCAACACTTTGATGCTGTTTCAGCGTATTGCCGGCATACATACTACGTGGTGCGCTATTTAATTCATAGCAACCCGTTGTATGCAACTCATTCACTACGCTGTTTTCCTGTGAGCGGCGAATCGTATCGAACTACGAATAGCTTTTACTTCAGTAAATCGTTATAGGCTTTGCGGTCAGCCGCATAGCAGCCACATGCGGCATGCTCTAGCCCTTTGCGGTTGAGCACGGTCAGCTTGCCTCTGCTGTAGCTGATCAGCCCATCGCGCTGGAGTGCACCAGCGGCGACGGTGATGCCCACGCGCCGCACGCCGAGCATGTAGGCTAAAAATTCTTGTGTGACATCAAAGCTGCTCGATTGTGAGCGATCTTGGCTCATCAGCAGCCAGCGCGCCAAGCGCGGGCCAATTTGGTGAAAGCGCACGCAGGCCGTGGATTCGGCCAGTTGCGCCATCAAGACAT
Source organism: Variovorax sp. (assembly GCA_043755865.1). Taxonomy (GTDB): domain Bacteria; phylum Pseudomonadota; class Gammaproteobacteria; order Burkholderiales; family Burkholderiaceae_C; genus JANMDU01. The sequence continues at coordinate 17,348 of JAYUSD010000158.1, forward strand.
AAAGATAGCGGTGCAACTCATTTCGCAGTGCGGTGCTGGAGATTAGCTCCGCTGTGAAAGCGCGCGTATCAATGCGCCATGCTTTGCCGGCGCCTTGCACCAAGGCATGCAAAGGCGCAGTCTTCACGCCAAGCGCTAATTGCACACCCAGCATCCCTTCTCGCCCCACCATGCCCACCTCCACGCCCGGACTGCCCTTGACCACAGCAATCAGTGAAATAAACCCTTGCGTGGGAAAGTAAACGTATTTGGTCGGCTTGCCTGGCTCACAGAGCACCTGCGCCAGCGGAAGATCCACCATTTCACAGGCGTTTGTCAGGCTGAGGCGGTCTTTGCGTGGAAGCAATTCCACAAGATAATTTGAATCAGATTGCATCAAGGGCTCGTCGGTTTACTGCTGCCCTTCAGGTCGAAGGATTGAGCCGCATCTGAATTGACACTCGCTCTTACTGATGCATCAACTTCAAATAAGCGTTTAACTTAACTCAAATCCGTCGAAAAGACGGCTCGCTACCGCACATAGCACCCAATAATTTTCATTTCTAAGTCGCGACGATGTGGGGAAGCAGCCGGTCGTACTCAAGTTTGACCACGGCATAGCATTCGCAGGTGCGTTTTTCGATGCCAGCACGATCAAGCACGTTGATGCGGCCACGACTGTATCGAATGTAGCCTCCACTTTGCAGCTTTAGCGCAGCCTCAGTCACGCCTTCGCGGCGCACGCCCAGCATGTTGGCAATAAGCTCTTGCGTCATCACCAGCTCATTGCCTTCCAGCCGATCTAGGCTAAGCAGCAGCCAGCGGCACAATTGCTGATCAAGCGAATGATGGCGATTGCACACTGCAGTTTGCGTCATCTGTGTGATGAGGGCTTGCGTGTAGCGCAAGAGCAGATGCAGCACGGCCCCGCCGCGCTCAAATTCAATTTTCAAGGCGTCTGCTCTAACACGGAAGCCTTTGCCAGCGCTTTGTACCACGCCGCGGCTGGGCGTAGAGCCGCCACCCATGAAGAGCGATATGCCCACCACACCTTCATTACCCACCACAGCAATCTCAGCGGAGGCGCCATTTTCTATCACGTAGAGCAAAGACACAATTGCTGTGGTGGGGAAGTACACATGCGTCATCGTCTTGCCAGATTCATAAAGTACATGCCCTAGCGGTAAATCAACATATTCCAGAAGCGGCACCCAGCGCTGCCAATCGGTGTTAGCGAGGGCAGCGAGCAGATGGTTCTTT
>JAYUSD010000159.1:0-3174 GCA_043755865.1 Variovorax sp.
TCCCGAGCAGGGTACATGAGCCCGCCCGAATACGGCTCCCACAGGCCTAGCCGCGCCAACACAGACAACACAGCCAACACACCCAACGCAGCCACGCACCCAGCTCAGGTTGCGCCACAAAAACGTACCTAAAAACTGCCGGCAAAATGCAGCACAATCAATCCATGAACTGGCTAGACGACATCAAATGGGATGCCCAAGGCCTTGTGCCTGTGATTGCGCAGGAACAAGGCACGGGCGATGTGCTGATGTTTGCCTACATGAACCGCGAAGCACTGCAAAAAACCGCCGAGCTCAAGCGCGCCGTGTATTTCAGCCGATCGCGAGGCAAACTTTGGTTCAAAGGCGAAGAATCGGGCCATGTGCAAACCGTGCATGATATTCGGCATGACTGTGATGCGGATGTGATCTTGCTTACTGTGACTCAGCTCGGCCATGAGCCGGGGATTGCCTGCCACACTGGCCGCCACAGTTGTTTTTTCAACCAGCTGCAAAATTCCGATACACAAAAAACATGGAAAAGCGTTGAGCCGGTCTTGAAAGATCCGCACTCGATCTACACATCAACCTCATGAGTTCAAACAACTCCCTCGACAATCTAGCTGCCGTACTGGACAGCCGCAAAAGCGGCGATCCTGAGACAAGCTACGTCGCTCGCTTGCTCGCTAAAGCGCCCGATGCGTTTTTAAAAAAAATAGGTGAAGAAGCCACTGAAGTAGTGCTTGCTTGCAAAGATGCCAGCCACGGCGGCAACACGCCTGAGTTGAAGCAAAAAATCGTGGCTGAGACGGCTGATTTATGGTTTCACTGCATGGTTGCGCTCACGCATTACGGGCTTTCGCCGCGCGATGTGATGACTGAGCTGGAGCGCCGAGTCGGCCTCAGTGGCTTGGATGAAAAAGCTGCGCGTAAAGCACAAGGTCGAGACACAGAGCAGAGCGATAAATAGCTTACGTCTGCACTAAACTACAGCACATAAATAAAAGGAAAAAGTCATGCCTGAAACTAATTTTGCAGATTTCGCCCCCAAGAGCTCGGGCGACCGCACCGTCATGCATATCCTTTATGGCATGCACACGGTTGCTTGGGCTTCGCTGGGCACTTTGGCTGTGATCGCATTGATCATCAACTACATTAAGCGCGCGGACGAATCTGAGCCGCTTTACCAAGCGCACCACAGCTACATGATCTCTACCTTTTGGTGGACGGTGCTTTGGTTGGTTGTTACTTCACCCTTGTATTTGCTGCTGGTGCTTCCCGGCGTTATCGCGCAGGGTATTGTGGGACTGTGGTATCTCTACCGCTGCGTTAAAGGCTGGCTGCGATTTAATGACAACCGCGACCCGCGCTAACAGCTCATGCCAACGCGCTTGTCAACATGCACACCGACGCCAATTGCATTTTCTGCAAAATCATTGCAGGCAAGATTCCCAGTAAAAAAGTCTATGAAGACGAAGAAATTTTTGCTTTTCATGACATCAATCCATGGGCACCAGTGCATTTCTTGGTGATTCCCAAAGAGCACATCATCTCCCTGTCGCACCTACAAGAGCGCCATACGGCGCTGATGGGGCGCATCATGATGCTGATCCCGAAATTAGCAGCGCAGGAAGGCTGCAACCCGTATCCCACAGGCGGCTACCGCGTGGTGAGCAACACGGGCGAGGAAGGTGGCCAAGAAGTCCAGCATCTGCATATCCACGTGATTGGTGGTGTGCGACCTTGGAAAAAAGGCTAATTCGCCCCATTTGGCTTGCATAACCCCCCAAGATATACGTTACCCGTGCCCCAAGCACATCGGGGAACGCACGCGGGGCTTTAGAATCAATACATATTGCGGCAACGGCCGTTAGGAGATTTTCATGGGTTCAATTTCTATCTGGCACTGGTTAGTCGTTTTGGTTATCGTGGTGCTCGTGTTCGGTACCAAAAAACTCAAGGGCATGGGCGCAGATTTGGGCGGCGCAGTCAAGGGCTTCAAAGATGGGATTAAAACGGGCGGCGAAGCTGACAAGGAAGCAGCCGCTGCCATGGCCGCAAGCCAAGTCGCTGATGGCTCGGTAGCCGCCACCAAGACGACGATTGACGTCGAAGCCAAGCAAAAGAGCTGAGCTGTTTGCGCTTGCTGCTTAGTGCTCGGCATGCCGGGCTCTGAGTTTTTCATGCGCCGCGCTTGCCTCACACATTCCCCATGATCGACCTTGGTGTCTCCAAAATCGCCCTGATTGGTGCTGTTGCACTGATCGTGATTGGCCCTGAGAAACTGCCGCGTGTCGCGCGCATGGTCGGCACCATGCTGGGTCGAGCACAACGCTATGTGAGCGATGTGAAGGCCGAGGTCAATCGCTCGATGGATTTGGACGAGCTCAAAAAGATGAAGGAAACCGTCGAAGGCGCTGCCCGAGATGTGGAAAACTCCATCCAAACGTCTTCAGCAGATTTTGAAAAATCTTGGCAGCAAGTAACCAATGAAGCCGGCAGTTCATCGTATGAAAGCTATCCGTCGTATTCTCGCCCCCATAAAAAATGGCGCATGAAAACCAGCGCCACACCCAAATGGTTTAAGAGCCGCTCGGGCGTGCGCACCAACGCGCAATCAGGCGCTGCACGCGTGGCACGCTACCGGCCGCAAAAACCACTGTGATGCGTCTGCCGCGCTTTGCCCTTGACCTCATCCACCGATTCCATTGCACCGCAATTTTCGCTCCTTCTCAGCCCCAAGCCGCGCGCAGCACATTAAAACAGCATGACCGAAGAAAAAAAAGACGATTTGGCTGGCACTGAGCAGCCCTTTGTCGAGCACTTGAAAGAGCTGCGAGACCGGCTGCTGTACTGCGTCTACGGACTGGCCATCGCGGGCATCGCTTTGGCATTTTGGCCCGGGCCCAGCGGCCTGATTGACTTCATTTCTCAGCCCATCATGGCGCATATGCCCAAAGGCGCGAAGCTGATTGCTGTCGGTGTGTTTTCACCCTTTTTTGTGCCGCTTAAAGTTTTGCTGATGGGCTCGTTTTTGCTGGCGCTGCCGTGGGTGTTGTATCAGCTGTGGATGTTTGTGGCGCCGGGGTTGTACAAGCATGAAAAGCTTTTTGCGCTGCCGTTGATCATGTTTGGCAGCTTGCTGGCCTACACTGGCTTGGCTTTTGTGCAGTTTTTTGTACTCGACAAAATGTT
>JAYUSD010000160.1:0-7455 GCA_043755865.1 Variovorax sp.
GGGGGAGCTCCAGCCGCAGCCCAGCGCGGAGGACATGAGCGCAGTGAGATAGCCCAAGCGCTGTCAGCGTCATGATGTCTTTACGCGAAGACAATAACAACACTATCATTTTAATAGCGCCCCACGCAATAAATACGCCGGCTATCGCACTAAAACGCTTTAAAAATGTCAAAGAAAAAGCCCGTGAGCGAACTCAGAGGCTTTTTAAATTTCTGGGGTGGCTGATGGGGCTCGAACCCACGACAACAGGAATCACAATCCTGGACTCTACCAACTGAGCTACAGCCACCGTAGAGGCGAGATTATAACCTCACCCGAATAAACAAGCCGATCACTGAGTAGCCGCAGCCAGCTCTTCTTTCTTCGGCACCGGTTTGGCTACTTTGAATTCCACCTTGAAGCGCTGTTTGAGCGATTCGTAATAGGCCAGAGCCTCTGCATTCGTCCACCACGTATTGACTTGTTTGCGATCTTCGGTAATGTTGGCGCCCTTGGTATCGCGCTCCAGCACTTTGTTGACGCGCATTACAGCGTAGCCTTGCCCGCCCAGATCGACGCCCACCACCGCAGGCAGCTTTTTGCTGTCGGCTCGCAATGCCGCTTCAATCACCTGTGCGGGCAGGCGCTGAGCTTGCTCGCGAGAGACGGTGATGGCTTCCGGCAACGTGGCGCTGGCTGGATTGGCTTGCCACAAGGCAAGCTTGACTAGGCCTTCTTTTTTTGCCAGCTCTGCGCCCTGTGCAGCCAATACGCGTTCGCGTACGCGGTCTTTGACTTCCGCCAAAGGCAAAGTGCGCGCTGCGGTGTATTGCACGATACGGCCCGAAACCAGCTGATTTGCAGCAGTTTCTACAGCTTCAGTGTTGCGCTTTTTCTCAACCGAGTCAGCAGAAAACAAAGCATTTAAGAAACGTTTGTTGGTAAGCGGGCCGCTTGCTTCTGGTCCAGGCGTGCGCAACATGTTTGCAACAGTTTTCACTTGCAGGCCGAGGCGATCTGCGGCGGGCTTGAGGCTTTCGGCTTGCTCATACACAGCGTTGGTAAAGCCTTCGGCTAATTCCGCAAATTTCTTTTGTGCTTGCTGCTTGATCAAATCCGCCTCAATCTCGGGCTTCATCTCTTCAAAGGTTTTTTGCTTGGCTGCTTTGATATCGGTCAAGCGGATGATGTGAAAACCGAAATCGCTCTCCACCACTGAGCTGATATCGCCCTTTTGCATCGCATAGGCGGCCTCTTCAAATGGCTTGACCATCGCACCACGTGCGAAGAAATCCAAATCTCCGCCGTTGGCTGCCGAGCCAGGATCTTGCGAATTTTTCTTGGCGAGATCGGCAAAGCTCTCAGGTGATTTCTTCACCTCTAAAGCCAAAGCCTCAGCCTTGGCTTTCGCGGCTGCGCGCTCTGCAGCAGGCGCATTTTTAGGCGCGGTGATCAAGATATGGCTGGCGCGGCGCTCTTCTTGACCGGACAGGCGAGCTGAGTTTTGATCGTAGTAGGCTTTCACATCTTCGGCCTTGAGAACGATGCCTTTTTTAGCAGTGTCAAGATCGAGCACCAAATATTCAATGCTGGCCGATTCTGGCGCTTGGAAAAGCTGGGGGTTGTTTTTATAAAACTGATCGAGCTGGTCTTCACTTGGCGTGGCTTTGGCCGCAAACTCCGCCGCACCAAAACGCTGAATTTGCACTTCGCGGCGCTCAAAGTAAGCGGCAAGTGTTTGATCAGCCAACGCGCTTGAATTGAGCCCAGTGGCGTTCACGCCAGCGAGCACTTGGCGCGCCGATAAATCTTGCCTCACGCGATTCTCGAAACCTTCGGGTGACAGACCTTGAGCGCCCACCAATTGTTTGTAGCGCTCTACATCAAGCGAGCCATCTGGTTTGCGCAGGGCCGCGATGTTTGGGTTCTCTTGCAAATCACGCGCCAAACGCTGATCGCTGGTAGACAGATGCTGCTTAGTGGCAGCTGCAAGCATCACACGCTCGCGCACCAAGCGCTCCAGCGTCGCATATTTAGCTTCAGGCGAATCGAGGAGCTTGGGATCCAAATTCGGCATGCTTTGACGCAGGCGTTCGACTTCTTGCTTATGCGCTTCATCCCATTCGGGCTGGCGAATCGTCTGACCATCCACTGTGGCAACAGGCACACCTTTTTCGTTGAAACGGCTGTAGCCATCAATGCCTACCAGCGCAAACGCCGGAAAGATCAGAATAAACAACATCAATTGCATGATGCGTGTGTGTTTGCGGACGTATTCAAACATGGGCTCAGGGCTCGAAGAACAGTGAAACAAAAAAGCAAAAAGGCGAACCTTAAGTTCGCCGCGCTTACCTTTGCCTTGGGATGTGTGATGGGTGGTGGGTGATGACGGGCTCGAACCGCCGACCTACGCCTTGTAAGGGCGCCGCTCTACCAACTGAGCTAATCACCCCATCATTAAAAACTTGAGTGCCGTAGTTTAGTTCAGCGCTTCTTTGAGCGCTTTGCCTGGACGGAACTTTGGCACGCGGGCTGCTTTGATTTTAATCGCTGCGCCAGTGCGTGGGTTGCGGCCTGCACGAGCGGCGCGTTTGCCCACCGCGAACGTACCAAAACCTACGACAGAAACACTACCGCCTTTTTTCAATGTACTCTTGACTGCGCCCAAGGTGGCCTCTAAAGCGCGCGTGGCAGCTGCCTTAGAAATATCGGCTTGTTTGGCGATGTGTTCGATCAGGTCGGTCTTGTTCATTGTGACTCCTCGGAGAGATCCGGTGTGTTGGTTAGATTGTTAGCGTCGTCTGGTCGGCTCGCATAAATTAACGCAAGCACGGCTACGAATTCTATGCGCTTTTTTGCGTTGGGAATATGTGAATTTTCAGCATTTTTTGTGCTTTATGTCACGTCGGCAATGACTGTGCAAGCCACAAGGGGCGCGGGTTTGCGGCTGTTTAGCCACGCCGATGCCTGCCAAATGTGAAGCTTTCAACAAAGCGCTTGACGCGCACAAGAAACACGCTGTAGCAAGCTCATCGAAGCGCTTGCTCGTGCAGTGTCATGCATTGTGCTTATAAGGCAGCAGCAATTGCTTTGCCTAAATCCTGCGTGCTAGCCGTGCCGCCCATGTCGCGCGTGAGTGGGGCTTGGCTGCCGGGCTGCATCACCTTTTCAATTGTTGCCAAGATCGCATCATGCGCGGCTTTGTGGCCAAGGTGCTCAAGCATCATCGCGCCTGCCCAGATTTGGCCAATGGGGTTGGCGATGTTTTTGCCAGCAATATCGGGCGCTGAGCCGTGCACGGGCTCAAACAGAGACGGGAATTTTCTCGTCGGATTCAAATTGGCGCTCGGGGCGATGCCAATCGTGCCTGTGCAAGCGGGGCCGAGATCGGAGAGGATGTCGCCAAACAAATTGCTGGCCACCACCACGTCAAAGAAATTCGGGCGCTGCACGAAATGGGCGGTCAAGATGTCGATGTGGAATTTATCGACGTTGATACCAGGGTAGCCCTTAGCCATTTCTTCGACGCGCTCATCCCAGTAAGGCATGGAAATCGAGATGCCATTGGATTTGGTGGCGCTCGTCAAATGCTTTTTCGGGCGTGATTGCGCAAGCTCAAAAGCGAATTTCAACACGCGATCTACGCCAATGCGCGTAAATACGCTTTCTTGCAACACGAATTCGCGCTCCGTGCCGGGGAACATTTTGCCGCCGATGCTCGAATATTCGCCTTCGGTGTTTTCGCGCACGATGTAAAAATCAATCTCGCCTGCGGCGTACGGCGTGCCATCGCGCTTGACCACAGGCGCTCTGACACCGGGCATGAGCTTGGCGGGGCGCAGGTTGATGTATTGGTCAAACTCGCGGCGAAACAGCAGCAGTGAGCCCCACAGCGAAATGTGATCGGCAATTTTCTCTGGCCAGCCGACAGCGCCGAAAAAAATGGCATCGTGGCCTCCGATGTGGTCTTTCCAATTGTCGGGGAGCATCTTGCCGTGCTTCTCGTAGTAATTCCAGCTGGAGAAATCAAAATGGTCGAATTTCAGATCAATGCCGAATTTCGTAGCTGCAGCTTCGAGCACACGCACGCCCTCCGGCATCACTTCTTGGCCAATGCCGTCTCCAGCGATCACTGCGATGCGGTGTTGTGTCATGGTGAGTCTTTCAAAAATTCAAGAAGAGAAAAAATGATGAGCTTCGGCAAACAATTCACTCGGAGCTTCTTCAGCGATGTAGTGGCCGCAGGCCAGCGCACGGCCTGAGACGTTTGTAGCGCGCTCGCCCCAGAGTCTGCGCACATCAAAATTTGCACCGACTACGCCATGTTCGCCCCAAAGGATTCTTAAGGGCATGGAGAGTTTTTTGTCAGCAGCGATGTCTGCGCGATCATGTTCCAAATCAATGGTGGCGCTGGCTCGGTAGTCTTCACAAATGCCACGTGCGCTGCCGGGGATTTGGATGCAGCGCTCGTATTCTTGCATCGCCTCGGGCGCGAAAGCGGCCAGCCCTGCATGGCGCTTGCCCATGACAGAGCGGATGTAGCGCACCGCGTCGCTTTCAATCAGCGCCTCAGGCAAAGGCTGCGGCTGAATGAGAAAGAACCAATGCCAATACGCTGTGGCAAAAGCGCGCGAGGTGTTTTCATACATCGACAGTGTGGGCGCGATATCGAGCAGCATCATGCGCTGCACAATATCTGGATGATCCGCAGCAAGGCGATGTGCCACCCTTGCGCCGCGATCATGGGCGAGGATGGAAAACTGCGAAAAGCCGAAATGCCGCATCACTGAGACTGCATCCTTGGCCATCTCGCGCTTGCTGTAAGCGGCATGCTGCGCATCTGATTCAGGGCGACTCGAATCGCCATAGCCGCGCAAATCAAGCAGCACGAGCTTGAAGCGCTTGGCCAGATGGGGTGCGACTTTGTGCCACATCGCATGTGTTTGCGGATGACCATGCACAAGCAGCAGAGGCGGCCCTTGCGATGGTGCAGCCAAAGCCGTGCGGCCTTTCAGGCTAACGCCGTTGCGCTGAATGGAAAAAGGGGTGAATCCGTCAAACATGCTCGCATTGTGCGTGACAAAAATGCTTAGATAAAGCAATAATTAGGCAATTGATTGCTGCTTTTTTAGAAATAATAGAAATTCATTATGGAACGCGCTGATTTAGAACTTGTACTCAGCATCCGCGATGGCGGCTCGATGACTGCGGCGGCCGATGCTTTGGGGGTGGCATCGCCATCGGTCACCAAGCGGCTGGCAGCACTTGAGGGCAAGCTCGGCGTCAAGCTGTTTTACCGCACCACGCGGCGCGTGGCGGCCACCGCGGAGGGCGAGCTGCTGTGTGAGCGGGCTATTGCACTTCTGGCGGATTTTGCACAAGCGGAAGAAGCTTTGCGCGATCAAGCGCGCGAGCCCTCAGGGCAGATTCGGCTGGCGGCCACCTTTGGCTTTGGCCGCATTTGGCTGGGCGCGGCGCTCTCTGATTTTCAAGCTCTGCACCCCCAAGTGCGCATTGACTTGCAGTTGACTGAGGCGTTGCCAGATTTAGCCGCTGCGGGCTTCGACGCGGCAGTGTGGCTTTGGGCACCGCAGGCCAATCGCGCGAGCCAATGGTCTGCCACGCTGCTGGCGAAAAACGAGCGCGTATTGGTGGCATCGCCAGCGTATATCAAAGCGCGAGGTAGGCCGCGCAGCTTGCAAGATTTAGATGCACATGATTGCCTTCAGGTGCGCGAGAGTGATATGCCGAGTGGCACGTGGCACCTTAGCAAAATGGGCGACAACCAGCCCGCTCAGGCGATCAAGATCAAGGGTGCGTTGGTGAGCAATTCAGGCGAGCTGGTGCGCGATTGGTGCTTAAGTGGGCGCGGCATCATGTTGCGCAGCTTGTGGGATGTGGCGCCGATGATCACCTCCGGCTTGCTTGTGCGCTTGCTGCCCAGCTACGCGATGCGCAACGCCAATATTCAGTGGCTCGCGCCCTTTCGCGCACAAACGCCGCAGCGCGTGCGCTTGCTGCGCGAGCATTTGATCGCAAGCTTTAAAGCGCGGCCGTGGGAATAACGCTACATATTTAATAGCAACAAACGCTTATTCTATGCCGGCGACCACCTAGTTTTGCTTAAAAACGGCTATTTTTTCACAGTGGCAGGCTTAAGTACCAGCCACACAGCATAGGCGGCAATCAACATACCGATCGCCATCAGCGCAGTGATACGCTCAGCAAACATGAGCCATGCAATCACTGCGGTAGTGGGCGGCACGAGGTAGAGCAGCGCCGTGACACGGCTGACTGCACCGCGCTGGATCAGGAGATACATCAGCGAACTGGCGCCCATGGTTAATCCGAAGACTGACCAAGCTAAGGCAACCACAGTGTCACGATGCCAAGTGATGGCAAAACCTTCAAGGGCGGCGATGGGCGCGCTGACTATCAACGCGGCAAGCAGTTGCACAAAAACAGCTGTGCGCACATCGCAGGGCTGCACCCAAGCCTTTTGGTACAGCGTGCCAACGGTGATCGACGCCAGCGCCAGCGCAATCCAAAGCATAGGAGCGAGCGTGACTTCAAGCGTGCCGAATTTTTCCGACATCACGAAACCCAAGCCAACCAAGCCCAGCAGCAGGCCAAACCACTGCCGGCGAGAGATAGATGAGCCGCGCGAGGAGAGCCAAAGCGCAGTGACGATGGGCTGCAGGCTCACGATCAGCGCTGACAGGCCTGCGCTCATGCCCAGCTTCACGGCAGCCCACACGCCGCCCAAATAGCCCGCATGCATCAAAACACCTGCAATGGCCAAATGCGCCCATTGCGCGTTGCCTTGCGGCCATAAAGACTGCGCAGGCTGATCGTTTTTAGGGCGAGCCCAAGCGATCCAAAGGCCAAAAGAAATGATCGAGGCGGCGTAACGCGCACACAGAAAACTAAACGGCTCAGCATGCGGCATGGCCAGCTTGGCGCTTACAAATCCTGTCGCCCAAATCACCACAAACAGGCCGGGCATAACGCGAAGCCATGCCGTCTCTTGGCTGTTGTTCATCACTTCACGCGGGCGCGAATTTCCGGCAAAGCTTTTTGCAGGTAATACACCATGCTCCACACGGTGAGGATGGCGGCGATCCAAATCAGCCACGTGCCCCACAAGTGCGTGTCAATCACGCCGAAGAGCTTGCCATCAAAAAGCAAAAAGGGAATGGCGACCATTTGCGCTGTCGTTTTGAGCTTGCCCAGCATATGAACGGCGACGCTTCGAGCCGCTCCAATTTGCGCCATCCATTCGCGCAAAGCAGAGATTGCAATCTCGCGACCAATGATGATCAAGGCCACAAACACATCCGAGCGCTGCATGTGGACGAGAACGAGCAAGGCTGCGCAGACTAGAAATTTGTCCGCCACAGGATCAAGAAATGCACCGAAGCTCGATGTTTGATTGAGCTTTCGCGCCAAATAACCATCCAGCCAATCAGTCAGAGC
>JAYUSD010000161.1:0-7441 GCA_043755865.1 Variovorax sp.
CAGGTGCAGGTGCAGGTGCAGGTGTTGGAGCGGCAACGGGCAAAGGCGCGGAAACTGGCAGCGGCTCTGGCGCAGGCGCAGTCTGGGGCGCTTGGGCAATTGGCTCTTCACGCACGCGAATCGGCGTATCAAGCACGGCCACGCTGCTCTCTGCAGGCGCGGGCTTGACGGATGCCACTCGGGTGCGCTTGCGGGAAGGCTTCAAAGAGGGCAATTGGCTGGTCGTTTGCAGCGGTGTGCTGGCCTCTACGGTGAGCGTGGGCAGGCTCAGCTCACTGGTGCTTTGCAAGCTACGCTGCTTTGTGATACCGCGCTGACTGGGCGCGCTTTGCGCAATCATCACCGGCAGCGCGATAGAGGGCACAGGCGCAGCAGCGCTGTCAGCCGCTTCTTGCCCGGGTTGACCATTTGAAGCTGCCACCACAGACGCAGGCTGAAAAATCTGCACAACGACTTGGGAAATGATGCGCTGTACCGGCCAATACAGATTAATCAACCACAAGGCCAACACATGCACCAACAACACGGCCAGCCAAACCTCACGCCGAGAGCGCGATGCAGGATATTGGGCTTGGAACAACGTGGCCATGTGTTTTGTTTTGAAGCTTGATATTCGCACAGATTGATGACTGCCTGAGCAGGCAGGCGTATACAGTTGTTCACGGCCTAGCCCGTAAAATCCGGGTAAATACCGAGCCCTTGTTGCTCTCCCTGACTGCCACCTAAGATCATGCTGACCACCTTCCCCGGCAGAGCTGCCCTACCCGCCCCAAAAACAACCCAACTCCTTGCCCAAGCGCAGAGCATTGCGCCCAGCATCGACGCGATTCACACGCAATGGGTGCATTGGGTACACACCTGTGGCGATGCGCTTGATGCCAACGCACACGCGAAGCTCGCAGCGCTGCTCACGTACGGCGAACCGATGCCCCATGCTGTAGCAGGTCAACTTATTGTGGTGATGCCGCGCTTAGGCACGGTCTCGCCTTGGGCATCGAAGGCCACGGACATTGCTCGCAACTGCGGTATGAGCCAAAGCGAGCAAACGTTGCGACGCGTTGAGCGCGTGATGCATTTGTACATTGAGATGAAAAGCGGCGTGTTTAAAAAAGCCTCGCTCAGCGCAGAGCAGCTTGAAGCGGTTGCAGCACTTGTACACGACCGCATGACGGAATCTGTGGCATTCGACGCGCAGGCTGCGGCCAAACTGTTTGAAGACGTGGCCAGCAAACCGATGGAGACGATAGATATTCTCGGGCGCGGCAATGCAGCTCTACAAACTGCCAACACGCAATTCGGCCTAGCGCTTGCAGAAGACGAAATCGTCTATTTGCTTGACGCCTTCACCAAGTTGGGCCGCAATCCAACTGACGTGGAACTCATGATGTTTGCGCAAGCCAACAGCGAGCATTGCCGCCACAAAATTTTCAATGCGCAATTCACGATTGATGGCGAGATCCAAGATAAATCTTTGTTCGGCATGATTCGCAACACGCATGCCCTTGCCCCGCAATACAGCGTGGTGGCGTACAGCGACAACGCGGCTGTGATGGAAGGCGGCATAGCTGAGGCTTTTTATGCCAAATTTGAAGCCAAATCGGCAGATGGCCGGCATAGAATAAGCGCAGATAGCTATCAAAAAGAGAGCAAACTGCGCCACGTGTTGATGAAGGTTGAGACGCACAACCACCCCACAGCCATCAGCCCCTTCCCAGGTGCAGCCACAGGCGCAGGTGGCGAAATCCGCGATGAAGGCGCAACAGGCCGAGGCGCGCAACCCAAGGCTGGTTTGACGGGTTTCACCGTGTCGAGCTTGGCAGAGTTAAATGGGGGCGGGGAAATTGAGGTCAACGCGTTAAATGGGGTTGAGTTAAATGGGGTCAGATCTGAATTAATTTCCTTGACCTCGTCGAACGCTACAAAACGTAGCGAAATTAATTCTGCTCTGACCCCGTTTAACGGTGCATCCGGAGCGCAAAGCTTCCCAAAACACCTAGCCACCCCCTGGCAAATCATGACCGAAGGGCCTCTAGGCGGTGCAGCCTTCAACAACGAATTCGGTCGCCCCAATCTCGCCGGCTATTTCCGCAGCTTCGAGCAAACGATTGCCGGCACAAACTGGGGTTATCACAAGCCCATCATGATCGCCGGCGGCATCGGCACGATTGATGCAGACCTGACGCACAAGATCGAATTCCCCGCCGGCTCGCTGCTGATTGCACTCGGCGGCCCCGGCATGCGCATCGGCATGGGCGGCAGCGCAGCCAGCTCCATGGCCTCAGGCGCGAATGCAGCGGAATTGGATTTTGATTCCGTGCAACGCGGCAATCCGGAGATCGAACGCCGTGCGCAAGAGGTGATCAACCAATGCTGGCGGCTCGGCAAGGACGGAGGCCCCTTCGGTAGCGGAAATCCAATTTTGGCGATTCACGATGTAGGCGCAGGTGGCCTCTCCAACGCATTTCCAGAATTGGTCAACGACGCAGGCCGTGGCGCGATCTTTGATCTGAGCGCGATTCCGCTCGAAGAAACCGGCATGGCACCGAAAGAGATTTGGTGCAACGAAAGCCAAGAGCGCTATGTGATGGCAATAGCGCCCGATTCGCTCGAACAATTCAAAGCCATCTGCGAGCGCGAACGCAGCCCGTTTGCTGTGGTGGGCAAAGTGATTGAAGAGCGGCAACTCGTCGTCGAAACGCTCTCTTCCACCGTTCGCCCAGAGCCCCCTCCCGTTTACTCTGATGTCGAAGCCCCCGCGAACCCTTGGACAAGCTCAGGGCGAACGCGTGGAGAAGCGGTCAATATGCCGATGAATGTGTTGCTAGGCAAGACTCCGAAAATGCACCGCGATGTGAAGACGCTGCAACGCGAATTCAAGCCCATGGATCTCACCAGCGTCGATTTGCAAAGCGCCGTCATCCAAGTCCTCTCCCACCCCACCGTCGCCAGCAAACGCTTCCTCATCACCATCGGCGATCGCACCGTGGGCGGGCTCACGCATCGCGATCAAATGGTCGGCCCATGGCAAGTGCCCGTGGCTGATTGCGCTGTCACGCTTGCTGATTTCTCCGGCTTCGCAGGCGAGGCCATGAGCATGGGCGAGCGCACGCCACTGGCCATTTGGAATGCTGGCGCAGCAGCGCGAATGGCTGTGGCTGAGAGCATCACCAATTTGCTCGCCGCACCGATTGAGCTGAGTAAAGTCAAACTGTCTGCCAACTGGATGGCCGCTTGCGGCGAGCCGGGCGAAGATGCAAAGCTTTTTGAAGCCGTGAAGGCCATCGGCATGGAGCTGTGCCCCGAGCTTGGCATCAGCATCCCGGTAGGCAAAGATTCGCTCTCGATGCGCTCAACTTGGAAAGCAGATGGCAAAGAACACAAAGTCGTCTCCCCCGTCTCCCCCATCATCAGCGCTTTCGTGAGTTTGCAAGATGTGCGCGGCACGCTCACGCCACAACTCAACCGCGACGAGGCCGACACCACGCTCATCTTGGTCGACCTAGGACGCGGCAGCAAACGCATGGCCGGCTCGGTGCTCGCTCAAGCTCTGAATCAAGAAGGCACGGAAGTGCCGGATCTTCACAGCGCAGACGACTTAAAAAATTTAGTCAACGCCATCAACGCCCTGCGCGCTAAAAACAAACTCCTCGCTTATCACGACAAAAGCGACGGCGGCCTGTTCGCCTGCGTCTCCGAGATGGCCTTCGCAGGCCAGGTCGGCGTGAGCCTGAACATAGACATCTTGCTGACTGAGGGTGATGGCATCTCCGACAGCTGCGCCGAATATGGCGACAGTAAAAACTGGGCCACGCAGGTGAGCGCCCGTCGCGAAGAGCTCGCTATTAAAGCCTTATTTAACGAAGAGCTTGGAGTAGTGATTCAAGTGCGCACCGATGAGCGCAACGCCATCATGCAAAGCCTGCGCGAGCACGGCTTATCCCAACACAGCCACTTCATCGGAAAAACGCGCCCAATGCACGCAGCTTTAGATGACGGCAAAGGCGAATTAAGTATTTGGCGGGACACGAAGAAAGTCTTCACCGCCAAACTGCAAGACCTCCATCAAGTGTGGGACAGTGTGAGTTGGAACATCGCCCAAGGCCGTGACAATCCCGCTTGCGCAGATGCGGAGCATGCAGCAATTGGTGATGCGGCCAATCCGGGCCTGCATGTGTATTTACCGGAAGAATTTAAGCAAAAAGTGCAGTTAGCCGGCATAAAATATACGCATAGTGCTATTAATTCAGGAGTGATTAGCGGTGCGTCTGCCATCCACACACAGCGCCCCAAAGTCGCCATCCTCCGTGAGCAAGGCGTCAACTCCCACATCGAGATGGCCTACTGCTTCGATAGCGCCGGCTTCGAAGCCTTCGACGTCCACATGACAGATCTGCAAACTGGTCGCATCAATTTGAAAGACATGCAAGGCTTGGTCGCCTGCGGCGGTTTCAGTTATGGCGACACCCTAGGCGCAGGCATCGGCTGGGCCCGCAGCATTACTTTCAACTCTATGCTCCGCGATCAATTCGAAGCATTCTTCAAAAGAGACAATAGTTTCGGCTTAGGTGTATGTAACGGCTGCCAAATGTTTGCCGAATTAGCAGACATCATCCCCGGCGCCGATGCTTGGCCACGCTTCACCCACAACCAAAGCACACGCTTCGAAGCTCGCCTTTCCATGGTCGAAATCCTGCCGTCGCCCAGCCTCTTCCTCAAAGGCATGGAAGGCGCACGCCTACCCATAGCTGTAGCCCACGGCGAAGGCTACGCCAACTTCCAATCTCAGCACGGCGGCAGAGGCGACGCATCAAAAGTTATTGCTGCCATGTGCTTCACAGACAACCAAGGCCAACCCACTACAGCCTACCCCGCCAACCCCAACGGCAGCCCCGGCGGCCTCACCGCAGTCACCACCAAAGACGGCCGCTTCACAGCCCTGATGCCCCACCCCGAACGCGTCTTCCGCAATATACAAATGAGCTGGAGCAACGATAATGCATCAACACACAGCCCATGGATGCAAATGTGGCGCAATGCGCGGGAATGGGTAAAAGCTTAGGTTTTTAAGCCGTTTTGAGCAGTTAGCCGGCGTATTTATTGCACAGAGTGCTATCGAAATAATAGTTCATCACACCGTTCGCCCTGAACTTGCCGAAGGGTTTCGACTTGCTAACCGCTTCGCTCCACCATTCGTACCTGCGGCCTAGCGCTGGGTAGTTGTCTCATAAACTTTTTTGAAAACACACGCGATGCAGGCCATAGAAATCTAAAGATGGTCTCCGCGCGCCTTCCAAAAAAGTTTCCAATCCAACCACCCAACGCTCTCCGCTTCAAATTGCAATTGGCGCGCATCTAGGAGTTCATTAATTGATTCAGCAAGCTTCACCGAGTAAACTAAATTCGCTTAAATTCTGACCAATAATCTATTGGGTCAAACTCATCATTAGGTACTCTATGCAACCGCGTCCGATTTCTGCAAGTTCAACATGGTTCTCCTCATTCGTTGGATTGCTAGTTGCGCTAGGCGCGCATTCTTTTCTTGATGCAGTCATACCCGCCGATGCAATTAACGTTGGAAGTGGCTATTTCGTCGCCTCCGAGTCGCTCTGGATCGGCGATATTTTCGTCGAAATCCTGAGTTATATCGTTGGTGGATTCGTTGGTGCTTTGTTGGCTTGTTCCTTATCTACTCGGCTGATAGTTATGCTAATCGTTGTTGCCGTTGTACCCACATTCTTTACGCAGTTCCCAGGCAAGGCTTCTTTGCCATAGATCGTAACTTGGGCGATCTCTGCGCCTCTTAGTATTGTTTTTGGTGCTTGGTTGGCATCGTTTAAGCGAAGTGCTGCTTAAGGTTTACGTAAACTTCCATCATCTACTGGTACTAGCTCGGCAATCTCAAAAATACTCGTTCTTGATTCAAATTGGTGTCTCTGTTATAGTGCAACTATTGCACTATAAAATCATGCCAACCCTCACAAAATTCGGAAACTGCGTTTTGACAACGTACGCAGGCGATCATCCACCGCCTCACTTTCATATTCGCACCAACGATGGCGGCGAAGCGTTGGTGGAGATTGCAAGCCTTGAGATATTGCGCGGCAGATTGCCTAGGCGACAAGTTGCCGAGGCGATGGACTGGGCTGCTATGAACCAAGATTTTTTGATGCAAACTTGGAAGAATTTGAATTCATGAGCCAAAATCATTTCATTCTTCGTCGCGTAAAAGCTATAGACGGGCTTCGCCTTGCGCTCGAATACGCGGATGGCGAAAAGCTTGAGGTGTCGATTGCGCCCATCGCTGGGCGGTTTAAGTTGCTCAAGCCGTTGTTGGATGCCAAAGTGTTTAAAACAGTCAGCATCGTGCCGGGTGGCTTCGCTGTGCGCTGGGCGAAAGATGACAATCTAGAATTAGCCGCAGATAACTTGCGCGCTCGGGCGATTGAGCAAAGCGGCCAGTATTCCCATGAATTTTTGTGGAACTGGATGCACAAGCACAGCTTCACGCTCGATGCCGCCGCCGGTGCGCTCGGGCTCTCGCGCCGCATGATTGCTTACTACCGAAATGGCGAGAAACCTCTGCCGATGACAGTCGCGTTGGCCTGCCATGGCTACGATGCGCTCGCGCTGAAGGCCGCTTAGCCAGCACGTTTTCTGATTACCCACAGGCCACGGCTGTGATTGGGCTATCTCCCGCAGTGAAATAAAGGGGGAAGCACGCGCGCAGCGCCAGCCGGAGGACATTCACGTAGGGAGATAGCCCAAGCGCGGACGTGGCCGCCATGTGCCAACACAAGCTCCAAATATTGACTGCACGTACGTTATTGCGTACCATACAACCCTTGAACTAAAAAACGCACTTATGCTAACTCTCACCGCCAGCGAAGCACGCTCCAAGCTGTATCGCCTCATCGACGAGACTGCGGCGTCACATGAGCCGATCATTATTTCTGGCATGCGCACAAATGCTGTATTGCTGTCTGCTGAGGATTGGAGCGCGATTCAGGAAACACTTTACTTGCTGGCTGTGCCAGGCATGCGCGAATCGATCAAAGCGGGCATGGCTGAGCCGCTGGCCAAAAGCGCGAAGGCGTTGAAGTGGTGAGCTGGGAGATTGTGTACGCGAAGCAAGCACTCAAAGATGCCAAGAAACTTAAGTCCAGCGGCCTAAAGCCCAAAGCTTAGGAGCTGCTTGCAATTCTGGCAGCCAATCCTTTTCAAAACCCGCCCCCTTTTGAAAAACTGGTGGGCGATCTTGCAGGTGCGTACTCACGCAGGATCAATATTCAACATCGATTAGTCTATGAAGTGTTTTTTGATTTGAAAACGGTGCGCGTTTTGCGCTGTCAGGAGTAAACGATCTGTCCGGTTCTTAGCAAGTAATCTGTCCGGTTTATGGAGCTGCGATGAAGCACCCACCCATAAGCCGGGCTCGCTTGCA
>JAYUSD010000162.1:0-41985 GCA_043755865.1 Variovorax sp.
CATGGCTCAAAAGCCAAGGTAGCCGGCAGATTTACTTCAAAGTATGCTCCACATTTGATAGCACCACTCAGGGCAACATCGGCCCGGTGACGGAAGCGCTTATGGAAGCACTCGGCGCAGATTTCGCCGCTTGCACACCCGCTTTCCCTGACAACAAGCGCACTGTCTTCAAAGGCTATCTGTTTGCGGGCGATGGCTTGCTCAATGAAAGCGGATGCAAAATCATCCGCTCACGCCGATGCAGGATGCGAATCTCGTTCGCGTGATGCAAGCGCAGACGAAGCGAAAAGTCGGATTGATTGATTACAGCGTGGTGGCGCGCGGCGCGGCGGCAATACATGACCGCATCACACAACTCAAAGCCGATGGCGTAGGCGTGGGAATCGTCGATGCGATCAGCAATGAAGATCTGATGCGCCTCGGGCTCGCTTTGAAAGACATGCCGTTCATCACAGCAGGCTCAGGCGTCGCGATTGGTCTACCGCAAAATTTCGGCATCGCGCCCTCTGAGAAATCAAGCAGCCTGCCCGCAGCCACAGGTATGCAAGCCGTGATCTCAGGCAGTTGCTCGGTGGCGACCAATGCTCAGGTGCAAGCATTCATTGCCGCTGGTTTGCCCGCTTTGGCGATTGATCCACTCAAGGCTGCTCACGGCGATGATGTGGTTGCACAGGCGCTGGCTTGGGCTAAGCCGCTGCTATCTGCTGGCCCTGTGTTGATCTATTCCACCGCTGAGCCCGCAGCTCTTAAAGCCGTGCAAGCGCAGCTTGGCGTCGATGCTGCTGGCGCGTTGATCGAACGCATGCAGGCAGCAATTGCAAAAGGCTTGGTAGCGCTTGGTGTGCGTCAGCTCGTCGTCGCTGGCGGGGAGACGTCTGGCGCCTGCGTGCAGGCGCTGGGCATCACGCAAATGCAAATCGGCATGCAAATCGCGCCGGGTGTGCCTTGGTGTTATGCCCACACGAGCGAGGCTCCCATTCACATCACACTCAAATCCGGCAACTTTGGCAATACCAATTTCTTCGCAGAATCCTTTAAGCTTCTCGCATGAGTTCATCACAAGAAACCCAAGCCCGCGAAGAAATTTGCCGCGTCGGCAAAAGCCTGTTTGATCGCGGCTATGTGCATGCCACAGCGGGCAACATCAGCGTCAAGCTCGATGATGGCTTTCTCATCACACCCACTGACGCATGCCTAGGTTTTCTTGACCCCGCAAAACTCGCCAAGCTCGACAGCCATCTACAGCAAACCAGCGGCGACCGCGCTAGCAAAACCATAGCGCTTCACGCAGGTATTTATTCGGCCAGCGCCCCGTTTGATACCAAAGCCTCTTGCATCATTCACACGCACAGTACGCATTGCGTAGCGTTGACTTTGCAGCCCGTGCAAGCCGAATTACTGCCTGCGCTCACGCCGTATTTCGTGATGAAAGTCGGCCACGTGCCCATCATTTCATACCATCGCCCCGGATCTGCAGAAGCTGCAAAAGAAGTTGTGCAGCGAATCACTGAATATGGCCAACGCGGCACGCCGATTCGCGCCGTGATGCTGCCCCGCTTAGGGCCTAACGTCTGGTCAGGCAGCTCCGCCTCTGCCATGGCCGTGCTCGAAGAACTGGAAGAAACCGCCAAGCTGCTTTGCTTGCAGCCCAATACTGCGCCACTCAGCGATGCGCAGATCGAAGAACTGCGCCAAACATTCAACGCCGTCTGGTAACCGCCCGGAAAAATCATGCCCCAATTCGCCGCCAACCTATCGATGATGTACACCGAGCTGCCCTTCTTGGATCGCTTTGAAGCAGCGGCCAGAGACGGTTTCAAAGCCGTGGAATATCTTTTCCCTTACGCCTTCGATGCCAATGAACTCGCAGCAAGATTAATTGCTAATGGCCTCCAGCAAGTGCTCTTCAACGCCCCACCCGGCGGCACGGATCGCGCCAGTATTGCAAAAGCTTGGGACATCGATGGCAGCAAAGGCACAGTCTGCGTGCCCGGCCGCGAAGTGGAATTCAAAGCCGGCGTAGAGCTCGCTTTGCGCTATGCCGAAGTCTTGAAGTCTCCCCGCATCCACCTCATGGCCGGCCTCATTCCGACAAGCCTCACCCGTGAAGATGTGCAAACTACTTACGTCAGCAATCTGCGCTGGGCAGCAGCTGAAATCGGCAAAGCAGGCCTAGACGCACTGATTGAGCCCATCAACACCCGCGATATCCCGCGCTTCTTCTTGAACCGCCAAGATCACGCCCACGAAATCATCGGCATGGTCGGCGCGGCCAATCTCAAAGTGCAAATGGATCTCTACCACTGCCAAATCGTCGAAGGCGATGTGGCCATGAAGATCCGCAAATACCTGCCTACAGGAAACGTTGGCCATTTCCAAATCGCGGGCGTGCCTGAACGCCATGAGCCCGATATTGGCGAACTCAATTACGACTATCTGTTCAAAGTCATCGACGAAGTGAGCCAGCAATGCAACTGGCAAGGCTGGATCGGCTGCGAATACCGCCCGAAAAACGGCGGGCAACCGGGCGGCACCTCACAAGGCCTAGGATGGTTGAAAAAGCATCTCTCGCTAACTTAGTTTGAACCGAACAAGCTGGTTCGACTCATCCATACAGGAGACACATCATGAGCCAACTTTTCAAAAGACTCTTTCTCATTGCCTTTGCCCTATCAGCAGGCCTACTCACCGGCTGCGGCACGATCTACGCCACCGCTAAAAACAATGCCAGCGATCCGGTCATGTTGCTCGGCTATGACCCAGTGGCTTACTTCACCGAAGGCAAACCCGTCAAAGGCACTGCGCAACACCAAGTCAAGCTCCCCGAGCGCAGCTACTACTTTTCATCGGCTTCAAACAAAGCCCTGTTTGAAGCCAACACCGCCAAATACGAGCCGCAATACGGCGGCTTCTGCGCCAGCGGCGCAGCCTACGCGATCAAACTCGGCTCCGATCCCAGCGCATGGCAGATCGAGAATGGCCGCCTCTTCATCTTTGGCGATGTGCTCGGCGCAGAAGCTTGGAAGCTGGATCCCACATGGAACATCGGCCACGCCGACAAGCTCTGGCCAGCCATTGCCGATAAAGGCTGGCGCAGCGCAACGCTCTCGGCCTTTGCAAGCAAAGTGCCGCATTACAAAACAGGCGCACAAATCCAAGCGCAGTGGGAGCAGAAAAACCCCGACAAAACCTGGCCAAGTTTTAACCCCGGCGGCATGATCGACAACCTCATCGTGAAGCAAACCGGCTGGCGCGCCGCAGAAGGCTTCGGGCAGCCAGCGCTGGGGTATCCGCAGTAATGCGATTTTGAGGCGATTTGTGTCGTTAGCCGGCATAGAATATGCGCGAGGCGCTATCACATTTATAGCGCAATTGCCACTTGGCTAGTGGTGATGCCTAGGTAAAAACGGAGTCACTTTCCGATCAAGTAGCTTTACCAACTCGGAATCCATGAATTTGTAGTTGTCGGGAATATTCAGGCAAATGACTTTCTTGCCCAGAAGATGAGGCTTAAAGTGAGCAGCCATCTTTGATTTATGCTGCTTTTCCATAACGAAAATCGTATCCGCCCATTCGATCAACTCGATCGACAGCGGCACTTCGGCATCAAGACTTACACCCGCCGAGTCACACTCAACATCATCGCGCCCCGAGAAAATTTGCTCTGCCGTCGGGCTGCGCCATTTATTTTTACCGCAAACAAAAAGCAAATTCATCCCTGAATCTGATCTTTCAGCTTGTGACTCGCGTGAAAGGTAACGACGCGGCGGGAATCTATGGGGATGGGCTCGCCGGTGCGCGGGTTGCGGCCGGGGCGCGGGGCTTTGGTGCGAATTTGAAAATTGCCGAAGCCGGAAATTTTCACGTCTTGGCCTGCGACGACGCTTCTTGAGATGAGCTCGAAGAAGGCGTCAATCATGTCTTTGGATTCGCGCTTGTTGAGGCCGATTTGATCAAACAACATATCGGCCAATTGCGCTTTGGTCAGCGCTGGTGTTTCTAAACTCTCGACCATGAAATCCATTGTGTGCTCCGTCTTCTTGATCTTATTCTAATACTCTTAAATTGATAGCGCTTCACGCAGGTTTTACGCCGGCTAAGTGCTTAAATCGCTTTAAATCTTCTCTGAAAATTCCTTTATGCACGCAAACGCGCACCAACGGCATTTTGCAGCGATGCGAGCACAGCAGCGACCGCCGCTTCGATCTGTTCATCAGTCAGCGTCGCATCCTCACCTTGAAGCGTCAGTCGAATCGCTAAGCTCTTTTCATCAAGGCCAAGCGCCGCGCTCGCCTCTTTCGCACGGAACACGTCGAAAAGCATTGCGTCGTGCAGCAAACCATTTGTAGGCGCAGCATGAATCGCTTGCATCAGTGCGTTGTGGCTCACAGCTTCTTTCACCACAACAGCCAGATCACGCTCCACAGCAGGAAATTTAGAAATCGCGGTGCTTGATGGTAGCTCGCGCGCCATCACCGCATTCACATCGAGTTCAAACATCACCGGCGCAGCACCTGTGATGTCGTAGCTCTGCTTCCAGTGCGGATGCAGCTCGCCAACCACGCCGATGGCTTGGCCATTCAAGATGATTTGCGCGCAGCGACCAGGGTGCATTGCAGGATGCTCGAAGGCTTTGAACTCTGGCTTAGCGGGCGCGAGCAGCGCCTCCACATCGCCTTTGGCGTCATAGAAATCAGCAGCGGTATCTTTTGCGCTCCACTGGCGCTGCACAGCACCGCCCCAAGCGAGGCCGGCGATGCGCATCGGCTGAGCAATGCCCTGCACTTTTTGGCGGCCCTCTTCAATCGCTGTTTTGACGCTGGCATCGCGCGTAAACACGCGACCTAGCTCAAACACGCGCACTCTTGAAGCTTTGCGATCTTGGTTATGTTTTAAAACTGCAAGCAAGCTGCCCAAAAGCGTTGAGCGCATCACAGAAAGCTGGCTGGCAATAGGATTAAGCAGCTTGATCGGATCAAGGTTGCCGGCCAAATCGCGCTCCCAATTTGCTTCAACGAAGCTGAAATTGATCGTTTCAAGATAGCCCAGCGATGCGAGCGAGCGGCGCAGCGCGAATCGGCCTTTGCTGCGCTCTGAGCGAGCTTTTGGCTCCACGGGCGCAAGCGGCGCAATCTCAGGCAGATTGTTAAAACCAATGATACGCACGACCTCCTCGATCAAATCTTCTTCTATTCCGATGTCAAAGCGATAGACCGGAGGTTTAACGATGATTACGCCATCGTGCTCAGTCGCAGGCAAGCCTAACTTTTTGAACACATCCAAGCACTGCTGCGCCGACACTGGCATGCCAATCACCTTGCAAGCCCGTGCCACGCGCAATTTCACTTCACGCGGCTGGGGCATATTCGGCTGCTGATCACCCAGCACAGCCGCTTGCCCTCCGCAAATTTCTTGCACGAGCCGCGTGATGTGCTCGATATGCGCCACAGTGAGCATCGGATCCACGCCGCGCTCAAAGCGGTGGCCAGCATCGGTGGAGAAATTAAATCTGCGTGAGCGACCAGCCACGGCTTCTGGCCACCAGAAGGCGGCTTCGATGTAGATGTTTTGCGTATCGTCAGTCACTGAAGTGCTGTCGCCGCCCATGATGCCGGCGAGCGATTCGACGGCTTGGTCATCTGCCATGATGCCGACTTTTTCGTCTAGCGTGACGGTGTTGCCATTGAGCAGCTTCAATGTCTCGCCCGGCTTCGCCCAGCGCACATCGAGGCCGCCGTGAATTTTGTCGAGATCAAAAATATGGCTCGGGCGGCCATATTCAAACATCACGTAGTTAGAAATATCCACCAGCGCCGTCACGCTGCGCTGCCCGCAAGCAGCGAGGCGGTCGACCATCCACTGCGGCGTTTTCGCCTTCGTGTTCACCCCGCGCACAATGCGGCCTGAGAAGCGGCCACACAGATCTGGCGCGGAGATTTTGACGGCGAGCTTGTCTTGAAGAGTCGCTGCGACTGGCTTGATTTCAGGCGTGAGCAAAGGCGAGCCTGTGATGGCCGAGACTTCGCGCGCAATGCCATAAACGCTCAGGTTGTGACCAAGATTGGGCGTAAGCTTGAGTGTCAAAATCGTATCGTCAAGATTCAAATAATCGCGAATGCTCGTGCCAATCGGCGCATCAGCAGCCAACTCACACAAGCCTTCTGCTGCTTCGCTGATCTTGAGTTCTTTCGCCGAGCAGAGCATGCCTTGGCTTTCCACGCCGCGTAGCGTGCCCAGCTTGATTTCAAACGCTTTGCCATTCGCAGTTGAAGAATCAGCGGGCGGCAGCAAAGCGCCTACAAGCGCCACAGGAATGCGAATGCCCACGCGAGCATTCGGTGCGCCGCAGACGATATTCAGAAGCGCGCCAGTTCCAGCTTCAACTTGGCAAACGCGCAGCCGATCCGCATTCGGATGCTGCTCGCAAGCCATGATCTCGCCGATGACGACTTTGGAGAACGGCGGAGCCAGAGGCCGCGCCTCTTCCACTTCCAAGCCCGCCATCGTGAGCGCGTCAGCAAGCTGCTCGGTGGAAAGTGGAGGATTACAAAATTCGCGAAGCCAACTTATGGGGAATTGCATTTATTTCTCACTGAAAAAAACCAAACTAGGTAACGCTAAAAGCGCGAAAAGAACGCGAAAAACGCAAAAGAGATTCAAGGTATTTTTTTGCGTTTTTCGCGTCTTTTTCGCGCTTTTCGCGTTACCTAGATTTATTTACAAACAGTCTATCGAAACTGCGATAAAAACCGTACATCGCCTTCAAAGAACAACCTCAAATCGTTCACGCCATATCTCAGCATCGCCAGCCGATCAATGCCGCTGCCGAAGGCGAAGCCGATGATCTTCTCGGGATCAAGCCCCATGTTGCGCACCACGGTGGGATGCACTTGACCAGAGCCTGCAACTTCTAACCAGCGGCCGGCTAGCGGGCCTTTGGAAAATTGAATATCGATCTCAGCGCTGGGCTCTGTGAACGGAAAATAGCTCGGGCGGAAACGCATCACCAAGCCATCGTCTTCGAAGAAGGTTTTGCAGAAATTGAGGAAGGTGATTTTCAAGTCTTTGAAGCTCACGTTTTCGCCCAGCCATAGGCCTTCAACTTGGTGAAACATCGGGGAATGCGTGGCATCAGAATCCACGCGAAACGTGCGGCCGGGGGCAATCACGCGGATCTCGGGAAATGTTGCCGCACCAGCGTATTTTTTGGCATGCGCAGTCGCATAGCGCATCTGCATAGGCGAGGTATGCGTCCGCAAGCAATAAGGCTGATCGTCTTCGTCTTTCATATCGACATAAAACGTATCCTGCATCGAACGCGCAGGATGATTGGGCGGGTTGTTTAATGAAGTGAAATTGAACCAATCATTCTCAATCTCTGGGCCGTCGGCGACATCGAAGCCCATCGATCCGAAGATCTGCTCGATGCGATCCCAAGCCTGCGTGATCGGGTGCAAGCCGCCCTGCCCGCGTTGGCGGCCGGGTAGGCTCACGTCAAGTGCTTCGGCTTTGAGCTGAATATTGAGCTCGGCATCGGCCAGCGCTTGGCGCCGCGCTGTGAGTGCAGCTTCTACAGCCTGCTTAGCCACATTGATCGCCGCGCCGCGCGTTTTCTTCTCTTCCACGCTGAGCGCAGCCATGCCCTTCATCAGCTCAGTGAGCTGGCCTTGCTTGCCGAGGAATTGCGCTTTAGCATTCTCCAAATCAGCAGGCGTGGCAGCAGCAGCAAAGGCGGCTTGCGCATTCGATTGAATAGTATCGAGATCGCTCATCGAATCTTCCAGAAAGTAAAAACAAAAAAAGGGCTAGTGCCTGAATATGGCTCTAGCCCTTGATTTTATTGCGTGAAGCGCTACTAATTCAGTAGCGCTTTCGGCAAAGTGAACTAAGCTGCGAGCTTGGCTTTGACCTGATTCACGATGCTTGCAAAACCCGCAGCGTCATGAACAGCCAAGTCAGCTAAGACTTTGCGGTCGATGGCGATGCCGGCTTTGCGGATGCCGTTGGCAAATTGGCTGTAGGTCATGCCGAGGCCGCGCACCGCAGCGTTGATACGCGCAATCCACAACTGACGGAACACACGCTTTTTGTTGCGGCGATCGCGGTAGGCGTATTGGCCTGCCTTCATCACCGCTTCTTTGGCGATGCGGAATACATTGCCGCGACGACCGCGGAAGCCTTTGGCGAGCTTTAGAACTTTTTTGTGACGGGCACGGGCCGTAACACCACGTTTAACGCGAGGCATATTATTTCTCCTTTAAACGTGATTAACAGACACCCATGCCGGGCAACATTTGCTTGACGTGACCCATATTGGTCTCGTGAACAGCTGTTGGGCCGCGCAGGTGGCGTTTGTTTTTGGTGGTTTTCTTGGTCAGGATGTGGCGCTTGAACGCTTGGCCGCGTTTCACAGTGCCGCCTGGGCGAACGCGAAAACGTTTTTTCGCGCTGCTCTTGGTCTTCATTTTGGGCATGATTGCTCCGAGATTTAAAGTTTTAACAACCTTCGAGGCGTGTTCGCCAACGCTGTAAAGCAATTGACAAACCCTTGTAGAGCCTGCGTCAGTCTTGGGATTTGACGTGTAAATCTTATCAACGAATCAACCAGTATTTTCACGCCAAGCCCATGATTTTATACGATTTTTAGGTGTTTTGGCAAGCGCGGATATACATCCTTCAAAAGGCAGATACCCATGGCAAAGCCAGCGCCTTACTCCAGCCCCAATTCTTGAATTTTTCGGGTGATGGTATTGCGGCCAATGCCGAGTTTGACGGCAGCCTCGATCCGGCGGCCCCGCGTGGTGGACAAAGCGGCTTGAATCAAACGGCGCTCAAAGCGGCGCGTGAGCTCATCCCAAGTCGTGCCTTCTTGTTTTGCAAGGAGCTGCAAAGCTTCTTGCTCCAAAGCGTTTTCCCAGTCGCTGCCAGTTGTAAGACCATTTGGCGCAACAGATGGCGCAGGAGGGTTGGCGAGCGAGTTGTGGGGCTCAGAGGCATGCCCAGTCACATTTTTTAAGCTATTTTCAGAAGGAAAACTGCTGTTTGCCGGTATAGAATATGCGCGGATTGCTATTGAATTCATAGCATTTTCTGCGGCTGCGCCAGATTCCGCAGCACCCTCACCCAACACTTCTGGCGGCAAATCCTTTACATCAATCGTCTGCGCTGGCGCCATCACGGTGAGCCAATGGCACATATTTTCTAGCTGCCGCACATTGCCGGGAAAATCAAACAAGCTGACCCTAGCCAGCGCAGCCGCCGAGATGCGCTTGGGCTCAGCGCCGAGCTGCTTGGCGCTGACGGCAAGGAAATGCTTGACCAAATCAGCAATGTCTTCACGCCGCTCGCGCAGGGCTGGCAAACGCAGGCGGATCACATTCAAGCGGTGAAACAAGTCTTCTCGAAAGCTGCCGGCACTGACGCGCTGCTCTAAATTTTGATGCGTCGCGGCAATGACGCGCACATTGGATTTCACTGGGCTGTGGCCACCGACACGGTAAAAATGCCCATCGCTCAAAACGCGAAGCAAGCGCGTTTGCAGGTCAAAAGGCATGTCGCCGATTTCATCCAAAAACAGCGTGCCGCCATCGGCTTGCTCAAAGCGGCCACGGCGCATCGTTTGCGCCCCGGTGAATGCGCCCCTTTCATGCCCAAACAATTCAGATTCGAGCAAATCTTTGGGGATGGCAGCAGTATTTATCGCAATAAACGCGGCCTGCGCACGCGGCGAATGCTTGTGCAGCGCGCGCGCTACCAGCTCTTTGCCCGAGCCCGATTCACCGGTGATCAGCACCGTGACGTTGCTGGTGGCCAGCTTGCCAATGGCGCGAAATACATCTTGCATGGCAGGCGCTTGGCCAAGCATTTCTTGGCTGGATCCCTGTTGAGATGCATCCAGCGCCACTTCTTCGCGCTGGCTTTCATCGACAGCGCGGCGGATCAGCTCGACGGCTTTGGTGATATCAAAAGGCTTGGGCAAATACTCGAATGCGCCCCTTTGAAAGGCACTGACTGCGCTATCCAAATCAGAAAATGCCGTCATGATAATGATGGGCAAATTGGGCACCAGCTCTTTGATCTTGGCGATCAAATCCAGCCCCGAGCCACCGGGCATACGGATGTCGCTGACCAGCACCTGCGGCATGGGCTCATCGGCGTCTGCGCCACTGGCATCTTTCAATGCTGCGAGCACATCACGGGGGTTGGTGAAACTACGGGTGGGCAGATCTTCCCTGGCCAGGGCTTTTTCCAGCACGAAGCGGATGGACTGGTCGTCGTCAACAATCCAAATAGGTTTCATGCCAATGTCCTCAAATATAGATGTGGCCTCAAATGCGACAGCGCTTTTTTCACGGTAAGGGTATCGTGATGGAAAACTCTGTGCGTCCGGGCTGGCTTTGCACCTCAATCAGCCCATTGTGCTGCTGCACAAAGGTCTGCGCCAAGGTGAGCCCGAGCCCAGAGCCGCCTTCTCTGCCGCTGACCAGCGGGTAAAAAATGCGATCTTTGATCTCGGGGGCAATACCAGGCCCGTTGTCTTGGATATGCAATTCCAGTGCCAACCTATGGCGACGCTTGCCGAGCGTGACTTGCCGAGCGATTCGGGTGCGCAGCACAATTTGTGCATCGCCCGCCGCGATGCGCTCGCCAAGCACTTGTGCTGCATTGTGCGCAATGTTGAGCACGGTTTGTATCAACTGCTCTTTATCGCCCCGGAAATCGGGAATTGAGGTGTCGTAATCTCTCACTACGCGCAAACCTTTGGGGAATTCAGCCACGATCAGCGAACGCACCCGCTCGCATACCTCATGAATATTCACATCGGTGATCTCGCGCGGCTTGCGATGCGGCTCCAGCAAACGGTCCACCAAGGTTTGCAAGCGATCCGCCTCATGGATGATGACTTGGGTGTATTCGGTGAGGCTTTTGGCTTTTTCCGTGTCAGCCAATTCCATCTGCAAAAGCTGCGCAGCACCTCGAATTCCGCCCAGTGGATTTTTGATCTCATGCGCAAGGTTGCGGATCAGCTCTTTGTTGGCCAGCGCTTGGGTGACGTTGCGCTCCTCGCGATCAAGCTTTTCTTGGGCTTCTTGGGGCAGCATTTCAACGACGACTTCGCCGGCCATTTCAGTTTGCGTCACGATCACGTGGACTGGGATGGGCTCAGCCACTAAGCTGCCGCCGGTGTGGCCATGTTTAGGCAACAGCAACGCACCATAGCGCAGCGAAGAAAATGCATTGGCTGCCACACTGGCCAGCGCATCGCCCAAGGCTTGGGGCTCGGCAAAATCGCGCCCTAATGCGCTGCCCTCAATCACGCGGCGCGATATGCCCAATGCATCTTCCAAAGCGGCGTTGGCATAAATGACTTGGCCATGCAGATCGACGACAGCCACGAGGCTGGAGAGCAAATCGAACGCTTGGAAGCGAATGCGAGGCACGAGGATGCTTTCAGAGAAAATCAAGGGCAAAAAAAAAGAGGCTAAAGAGCCTCTATGGTAATGCGCTGCCCGAGCTTATCGGCTGGCCGATGCTGGCTGCGTGCGGCCAATCTCGCGCTTGATGCCGGCAATATCGCTGTCATTGCGGGCAATTTGGGCTTTCATCTCAGCGGCGCGCTCAAGATAAAGCTGGTTGTTGCGCATTTCGGCGCCGCGTTTTTCCGGCTCACCATTGTTGTATTCCTTGAGGAGCTCCGCTTGCTTGCCTTCAACCTTTTTCAATTCTGACTCAAGAATTGCGCGCGAATCGCTGTCGCGGCTGCGCTGCTCTGCGGTGTCAATGCGGCTAGGCGCCGGAGCAACACTCCCTGATTGCGTGGCGGTAGCAACACGCACATCCCCACCGCCTGCAGCAGGCGCGCGAGCCTTCGGCGCAGTAACGATGGTTAAATTGCCACCTTCGACCAACTTACAGCCCTTCTCGCCCGCGGTGGTGGCATTGTTTGTGTATTCATTGCCGGAACAACGGTAAATGCGATCCTGCGCAAAAGCGTTCAAAGCAAAAAATGCTGCTGCGCTTACTATTAAAAGATGAGCGCTCCGAGCAGATGTCATGCCGGATAGCGGCTGATTTGTCGTCAATTTCTTCATACGAAGGCTCCAAGTGCGTGTTGAGCTGAGCTTTTTTAACATACGATGCAGTATGAAGCAATTTCTCAAATATCGCAAATAACTTATTGTTTTATAAGGAAATATCCATAAAAAAAGGACGGCGAACCGTCCTTTTTTTGACACACTGTAAAGAGTTACAGAGAATAATACATATCAAACTCAATCGGATGCGTCGTCATGCGAAAGCGCGTGACTTCTTGCATTTTGAGCTCGATGTAAGCATCAATCATGCTGTCGGAGAACACGCCGCCTTTGGTCAAGAAGCCACGGCCTTTGTCCAAATAATCCAGCGCTTGATCCAAGCTGTGGCACACGGTTGGTACTTTTGCATCTTCCTCGGGAGGCAGATGGTAAAGATCCTTCGTGGCGGCTTCGCCGGGATGGATTTTGTTTTCAACGCCATCAAGGCCAGCCATCAGAAGCGCCGCAAAACCAAGATAAGGGTTCATCAGTGGATCTGGGAAGCGCGCTTCGATGCGGCGGCCTTTGTCATTTGGCACATGGGGAATGCGAATCGATGCCGAGCGATTGCGCGAGCTGTAGGCCAGCTTCACTGGCGCTTCAAAACCGGGCACGAGGCGCTTATAGCTGTTGGTGCCGGGATTGGTGATCGCGTTCAGGGCGCGAGCGTGCTTGATGATGCCGCCGATGTAGTACAGCGCGAAATCAGACAAGCCTGCGTAGCCATTGCCGGCAAACAGATTCTTGCCGTCTTTCCAGACCGACTGGTGCACATGCATGCCAGAGCCGTTGTCGCCAACGAGTGGCTTGGGCATGAAGGTGGCGGTTTTGCCGTAAGCATTGGCCACGTTCCACACGACGTATTTCATCAGCTGCGTCCAGTCAGCGCGCTCAACGAGCGTGCTGAAACGTGTGCCGATTTCGTTTTGGCCAGCGCCAGCGACTTCGTGGTGAAACACTTCAACAGGAATCCCAAGCGATTCGATGATGAGCGACATCTCAGCGCGCATGTCTTGCGTGCTGTCCACCGGAGGCACAGGGAAATAGCCGCCTTTGACTGTAGGGCGATGGCCTTTATTGCCGCCTTCGATTTTCTTGCCGGTGTTCCATGGCGCTTCGTATTCATCGACCTTAACGAATGAGCCGCTCATATCAGAGCCCCAACGCACATCATCAAAAATGAAGAATTCTGGCTCAGGGCCGAAGTAGGCGGTGTCGCCGTGGCCGCTGGATTTTAAAAATGCTTCGGCGCGCTTGGCAATCGAGCGTGGATCGCGGTCGTATGCCTTGCCATCACCGGGCTCGAGCACATCGCAGCTCATGATCATCGTCGTCTCTTCAAAGAAGGGGTCGATGTTGGCGGTGTTTGGATCCGGCATCAAAAGCATGTCGGAAGCTTCAATGCCTTTCCAACCGGCGATCGATGACCCATCAAATGCGTGGCCGTCTTTGAATTTGCCTTCGTCAAAGTGAGAAACGGGCACGGTGACGTGCTGCTCTTTGCCTTTGGTATCGGTGAAACGGAAATCAACGAATTTCACTTCGTTTTCTTTCACCATCTTGAGTACGTCTGCGACGGTCTTGGCCATCAAATGCTCCTGGTTGGTTGGATGAAAAAACTTCGAGACTTTGCTCTTGGTCTGTTTTGTATGCAGTTTTTGTGCCACGAAACAGTGCCATGACGGCTTAGCGCGAAACCCTTGATTGTGCGCGATTTTTGGGATTGATTGTGCTTCGGATTGCACGCCTGATGGGGAACTGAGTGCACCACTCTAGTGCGGTGCACTCATTTTGTGCGCCTTCTACCGGGCTGCATATTGGTGCGAGTGGATAGGCTTTGTCGATTACTATGAATTTCATAGCGCTTTGCGCATATTCTATGCCGGCTGGATGCTCAAAAGGCTTGGAATTGCTATTTAGGTTGTCTTCGGAAGGTTTGGTCTTTGATAGATCGGTCGCGAGGATGGCGGTTGGGGCTGCTGCGTCTGCCACATGTACCCTGCGCGGGATTAGCGGCACCCGCCGCAGATAAAAGAACCAAAACGCTTCGCGTTTATTTAGCCTTTGCTGCGAAAATCGGCAGCCGCAGCAACCCCAACCGCCATCCTCGCGACCTGTTTGCCTTTCAAAAGATCTTCGCTCGCCAATGGTGGCAAATGCAAACACTGTTGGCTCTCTGAGCGCTCGGACTTCCCTCGCATACGACCGGCCTGTGGGAGCCGTAACCCTTTTCGGGCGGGCGATTTTCGCAGCGCAGGTGCAAAAACGCAGCGCGTTTTATTCGTCATCTAGCGGCAGGTGCCGCAAGTCCCGAGCAGGGTACATGAGCCCGCCCGAAAGGGGTTTCGGCGCCCACAGGCCAAATGAACGCCACGACGCCAGCTCAGAAACGCTATCAAAAGAGAAGCGCCTTACGCAGCATACATGCCGGCGAACAGCCAAAAAGCTTCAAAAAATACAGTGAATCCAAGCGTACCAAGAGATGCCCGACAATCAATACATCGCTCTACCGAAAGACACCATGAAAACAACCGCATCATTGCCCCAACGCACACCAAAGCTCATCACCGCCCTGCTCCTGTCCTCAGTTTTAGCACTGGCCAGTTGCACCCAAGAGCAGCAAAACAAAATTCAGCGTGACATCCAAAACTGGACGGGCACTAACGGCGTGCTGGAGATTTACGCAGGCGACAAACTCGTGCGCCGCTTCATCAAAATTGACAAGCTATCGACTGCGATGGGCACGGACGATAACAAACCGCGTCCCTACCGTTTCGGCTATGGCGTGCTCGACGAAAATCTCAACATGATTGCCGACCCAAGCGAGAAGCGCGTGTATTTTGAGGTGAGCGACTACGCCTCAAACTACGTGTTTTTTGAGAATCCGCGTTGATTCACAAAACGCTAAGCGTCGCCTGCACCGATAGCCATTTATGTCACCACGCCAGCTAAGCGCTGGAAAGCTAGAGCATCAGCTCCCAAGTCTCACTGACCAACGCTTCTTTACCGAATCCTTGATAGGGTTCACTGCTGATCAGCTTAAAGCCGCGTTTTTCGTAGATGCGCCGCGCTGCAGTTAAGCACGAGTTCGTCCAAAGCGTTATTTTTTTGTACCCACGCTCGCGCGCGAAGGCCATCGCTTCATCGGCGAGCCTTGCGCCTAGGCCGAGGCCGCGCGCTTGTGGCGTGAGGATCAGCATGCGCAGCTGTGCGGTGTCAGCATCTTTTCTAGCTATGAAGATGCTGCCCAGCCTTTGCATGCCTTGCTGGCTTGGTTTTTCTGCGATCCAGCAACGTTCGAATTCTGGTTGAAAGTTTTTCGTGAAGTCAGCGCAAATGCCCGCCACCAACACTTCAAATTCTCCATTCCATCCGTATTCGCGCGCATAGATTTGGCCGTGCTGCGCAATCACCCAACGCAGATCGTCATGTATTTCGGTGAGCTGCGGTTCGCGCAAAACAATGTCAGTGCGCATTTCAGATCACACCCAGCATGCCAAGCGCCGCACCTGCGCCCAGAATCAGCAGCAGATGCACCTTGGTTTTCCAAGCCAGCAGCAAAGCGGCAGCGGTAAAAAGCCATAGCGGCCAGTGGCGAGCTGGATTGTCATGGGCGCTGGCCAGCAGCCAAGAGGTGGCGAGCAAAAGCGCAATGGAGATCGGTGCAAGTGAGGCTTTGCTCGCGCGCGCAACCACATGCTTGGCGTTGCGCTGCAGCCAGCGCGTGGCAGCAAACGTCAATGTGCTGCTGGGAATCATGATGCCGATGAAAGTGGCCAGCAGGCCAGCTGTGGCCGCCATGTAGTTGCCGCCCGTTTGCAAGCCAATTTGCCAACCGATCAAAGGAATAAAAAGCACATTGGGGCCCGGCGCGGCTTGTGCGATGGCGATGCAACTGGTGAACTGAATATCACTGAGCCAGCCTTGCTTTTCCACCACAAAGCGCTGCATATCGGGCGCGGTGGTAATCGCGCCGCCCACGGCGAGCAGCGAGAGCAAAATGAAGTGCGTGAAGAGCGAAAACCAGATGTCCCAAGTCATGCTGAGCCCTCCCTAGCGACCTCTTTGACGCCATCGCCATGGCCCACTGTGGCGAGCGCGGCTTGCGCATCACGCTGGCGAATGATCCACACGGCATAGGCAAATGCTGGCACACCCAAGCCGATCACCACATACACCAGAGGCCAGCGCAACACACCAACTGCTATAAAAGTCATAGCTATCAGCGCAGCAGATATGCCGGCTCCCATCTCATTTTGCTTTAAACCAGGGATCATTTTGAGCGAAACTGCACCGATCAACCCTGCAGCGGCAGCGCCCATACCGCGCACCGCGCCAGCCACTTGCGGCAGGTGCACATATTGGTTGTAGAGCGTGGCCAAAAGCAACACGATGATCAGCGGCGGAATCAAGATCCCTGCAAGCGCAGCAAGCGCACCGCGCCAGCCGAAATAGCGGTTGCCCAAAATAATGCAAAGGTTCACCACATTGCCGCCAGGCAAGATTTGCGACACGGCCCAATCTTCAGTGAAATCTTTCTGGCTCAGCCAGCGTCGCTTGTCCACCATCTCCCGCTGAATGATCGTGAGTACGCCGCCAAAGCCCTGCAACGCGATGCTGGCAAAGGTGGTGAAAAGCTCAGTTTTGGAATGGGGACGCTCGGCGCGTGTGAACTCAGAATCTGGCTGTGCCGATGGCTCACTTCGGGGTGGCGTGGAATGCATGCGCCAATTATGCAGCTCGCTCGTGCAGCTCGTCCACCTTGGCTTTGCAGCGGAGCGCTTGCGAAATAGATGCTGCCAAACAGTTTATGGCCCACTGATGCCAAACAAAGGTGCAGGTGCAGTTTCGCCGCTCTCATCATCGATGTGGCTTTGCATGCTGCGCGCCACACTGCTCAGCGCCACTAGATTTTTCTCATGATCCAAAGCGATCAAGGCCAATTCGAGCGCTGCGATTTCTAAAAACCGCATAGCAAGCAGCGGCTCTTGTTTTTTCATTTGCTGCAAGGCAATGCGAGACAGCGAAGCCACAAACAATTCGGAGACGACTTGCGCGACAAAGCGGCTGGAGAGCCCAGAGAAGACGCTGACCAAACCCAGCGTTGCGCCCTCGGCTGAGTTAAACCATTTGGCTTGCGCTTGCCCCATCGGCGAGTTGGCCGAGGTGCGCTCGTTAGGTTGAGAGCGCATCCGAATATTCGCCTCGCCCGCAATGATGAGCATCAACCGCGCCGAATCATCGTCTTGCGCATTGAAAGTAATCAAGTTGCTTGGTGAGAAATGCTCGAGGCTCATGAACGCCACCATCTTCTGCGCCTCTGCTTGGCTCAAAGCTGGCTTAAGCATCCGGCCCTTGCGCATCAGCAGATCGCAAGCTTGCGATGCCGGCTTGCCTTCGAGCGGCATATAGTTGGGCTGATCAAAAACCAAATGGGATGGTTCACCGAAAAATGAGCTGGACCTCATAAATTTGTAGCAGATAAAAAATCTTGGGAAAATTAGTTGACTTAATAAATGAATACTTACAGCTTAAATTGTAATCCGAATATGATCATCTTGGCATACCCGCTACAAAAGCGCTAACCCGAAGAGATTACTGCAAAGTAGACACTTTTCAGGGCATGTCGGGCGTGCGGAGTGCGCTGAGCGTTGCAAACTTACAATACAGGGTATGACTGCCCGCCCCGCCATCTTTAGCGACGTATCGCTCTTCCCCCGCGATGCCAAGCCTTTGGCGAGTTATCGCAAGTATTGGGCGCAGCGCTTTGGCGTGGCCAAATTTTTGCCGACATCCCGCGCCGAGATGGAAGCGCTCGGGTGGGACAGCTGCGACATCATCTTGGTGACCGGTGATGCCTATGTAGATCACCCCAGCTTTGGCATGGCCGTGATCGGCCGCATGCTGGAAAACCAAGGCTTTCGCGTGGGCATCATCGCGCAGCCCGCATGGCAAAGCGCAGCACCCTTCAAGTCTCTAGGCAAACCCAATCTTTTCTTCGGCGTGACCGCGGGCAACATGGATTCCATGATCAACCGCTACACGGCGGATCGCAAAATCCGCTCTGATGATGCTTACACGCCCGGCGGCATGGGTGGCAAGCGGCCTGATCGCGCGGCTACGGTGTATTCACAGCGCTGCCAAGAAGCTTTTCCGGGCGTGCCGATCGTGCTCGGCGGCATCGAAGGCAGCTTGCGCCGCATCGCGCATTACGATTATTGGCAAGACAAAGTGCGCCGCTCGATCTTGCTCGATAGCAAAGCAGATATCTTGCTGTACGGCAACGCAGAGAGAGCAATTGTTGAAATCGCGCATCGCTTGGGCCGCAAAGAAAAGATAGAAGACATCACCGATGTGCGCGGCACGGCCTTCGTCCGAAGAACGAATCCAAATGACTTGCGACGCTCAACCGAGGATGTCTGGTTTGAAGTCGATTCCACCAGCGTCGATGAGCCGGGCCGTGTCGATCAACACGTCAACCCGTACATGATGAGCTCGGATTTGGCGAAAAGCCAAGGCGGCAGTTGCGTGCAAGATGAAAACACCTCTACTATCAAATTAGTAGCAGGCTACGCAGATTCTATGCCGGCTAATGGCCTAAAAGGCTTAAAAAGTAGCTCTTCTGTCCGCCCTGAGCCCTTAGGCTCAGTTCAGAACAGGCCTGTCGAAGGACTCGCCGCGGCTTCAGCCCTTCGACAAGCTCAGGACAGGCCAAGCTCAGCCCGAACGGATATCGTTGGCGCGCGAATTCAACCCCTCACCTTCGTGCCAAATCCCGCACTCCAAAACGGTGTGCAACGCAAAAACGGCATCGCGCAAACGCCACGCGACAAAACTGTTGTGCGCCTGCCCAGCTACGAGGCCGTGAAAGACGATCCAGTGCTCTATGCCCACGCCAACCGCGTGCTGCATTTAGAGACCAATCCCGGCAACGCGCGAGCCCTCGTGCAACAACACGGCAGCGGCACCACATCGCAAGACGTATGGATCACTGCGCCACCGATTCCGCTCACCACCGCCGAGATGGATTTGGTGTTTGATCTGCCCTATGCCCGCTCGCCGCATCCTAGCTACGCAGATGCGAACGGCAAACACGATGGCGACACCAAAATCCCGGCATGGGAAATGATCCGCTTCAGCGTGAATATCATGCGCGGCTGCTTCGGTGGCTGTACATTTTGCTCCATCACCGAGCATGAAGGCCGCATCATCCAAAGCCGCAGCGAAGAAAGTATTCTGCGCGAGGTCGAGACCATGCGCACCGTACCCGGCTTCACCGGCATCGTGAGCGATCTCGGCGGGCCCACGGCGAATATGTATCGCATCGGCTGCAAGAGCCCAGCGATTGAGGCCGCATGCCGCAAGCCCAGCTGCGTCTATCCCGGCATCTGCTCCAATCTCAACACAGCCACGAAAGCCTCATCCAGCTCTACCGCAAAGGCCGCGCGCTTCCGGGCGTCAAGAAAATTTTGATCGGCTCCGGCGTGCGCTACGATCTCGCTGTCGAGAGCCCCGAATACGTCAAAGAACTCGTCACGCACCACGTCGGCGGCTATCTCAAAATCGCCCCCGAACACACCGAGGGCGGGCCGCTGTCCAAAATGATGAAGCCTGGCATGGGCACATACGACAAGTTCAAAGCGCTCTTCGACAAATACAGCGAAGAGGCCGGCAAAAAACAATACCTCATCCCCTACTTCATCGCCGCCCACCCCGGCACGAAGGATGTTGACATGATGAACCTCGCCGTTTGGCTCAAGAAAAACGGTTTTCGCGCCGATCAAGTGCAAACCTTCTATCCATCGCCCATGGCCACAGCGACTGCGATGTATCACAGCGCCAAAAACCCTCTACGCAAGATCAGTCGCGACTCTGAGGCTGTTGATATCGTCAAAGGCGACAAACGTCGCCGCCTCCACAAAGCCTTCCTGCGCTATCACGATGCCAACAACTGGCCGCTGCTGCGTGAAGCTTTGAAGGCGATGGGCAGAGCAGATCTGATTGGCAATGGCAAACATCATTTGATCCCGACTTTTCAGCCCGTGACTGATGGCGCATATGTGAGCGCGAGAAAGAAAAATTCATTTGCTCCGGGGCTCAAAACCAAAGGCCGTACTGGTGGCGTAGCAGCTGCAAGCCCAGCCACGAACACCTCACCTCAGCCACGCAAAGGCACTATGCTGACGCAGCACACGGGGCTTCCGCCTCGAAAACGCTGATCTTCAGCGGGGTTAGTCAACCCAGTTTTCAATCGTCAATTCATTGACTCGCTCAAACTCTCGGGTGTTGTTCGTCACCAAAATCGCATTTTGTGCCATCGCATGGCAAGCGATCCATAAATCGTTAGCACCAATCGGCGTACCAGCCTCTTTCAAACGAGGGAACTGCTCGGCATAGTATTCGCACAGAGCCGCGCTTGCAGCGAAGTCAACTCCAACTGTTCGAGTGAGTTGATCAATTCGCTTAATCACATCCGCTTTTTTCGTGCTGCGCTCGGCGCCTTTGAGCAATTCGGCATAAGTGAAAAATGACATGCAAAGCTGGGAATCTGCTGGCAAGTTGTTGATGCGCTCGGCAACACTGGGAGGTTTGTTCTTGATGAGGTAAATCAGGGTATTTGTATCCAGCATGTACCTCATAGCTCCTCGCGCTCTTGCATCGGAGCCTGCTGTCGCCTTTGATCCGTCAAGATATCTGCAAACTCTTCATCAAAACCATTCAACGCAGCTAGCAAAGCTTGCCCGCGATCAACAGGCACTGCGTGCAGCACCAAATCACCCTCGCGGTTTCGGAAGATTTCCACTTGATCGGTGTCAAAACGAAACTCTTGCGGAATGCGCACGGCTTGGCTATTGCCGTTCATAAAGACGCGACTGAGGCTGGTTTGCATGATTGCCTTCTGAAGTGTGTACATTAATGTATGTATTTTAAGATGTTGGCAGTACCTGTCAAGTAGCATCCCAAGGATTGATCACTTTCACGCCAGCTGCGATAAACGGAACGGTATCTCTCGTAGCTACTGAAAAACCATGTTTCATGGCAATCGCGGCGATCTGCGCATCTGCGGTGCTCAATGTTTGGCCTGCACGTTGCGTTTGGGCAGTGAGCTTGCCGTAGAAGACGGCACTTCCCGCGTCGAAAGGCAGGAGTCGCGTTTCAAACATTTGCGGTATCAAGCGATCAATGAGATCTCTGCGCATATCGTTTTTACGTTTCCCATTGGGCAGACGCTCTATACCTGCCATGATTTCAGCGAGCGTCACACTGGTGCAAAACAAGCTGCGCGGTGGCTGACGGTTGATCCAAGCAGCAACCCGCTCATTAGGTTTGAGCTTGATGGGCTCAGAAATAATATTTGTGTCCAGAACAATCATGGTTTTAGCCGTCTGCTCCACAAGCATCAATCAAAGACCGCAGCCCGTGGCATGTCAGTGCGTGGCGGAATATCTAATTCAATGCCGCCGTATTTTTTGCCAAATGCGACCAGCATATCGCCCACTTTGATCTCCTCTGCAGGCTGCACCGCCTCTTCCAAGATATAGCGAATCTCAGCTTCTGTGCTGCGGCCAGAATTGGCAGCACGTAGGCGCAGAGCGCGGTGGGTGGCTTCGGGGATGTTGCGGACGGTGACTGCGGGCATGGTGGCGCTCCTTGCAAGAAAATCTTGCGTTGCCATCAATGATATCATTTTGATTATTTGATATCAAATGCCCTGAAAAATCCGTCGAACATATTCAGCAAGTCGGGATGCTGCCGCGAAAAAGCCTCGCGCTGCACGAAATAGGCTTCTGCGGCCACAGCGAAAAATTCGTCGATGGATGTGCTGCCGTAGGGGTCGAGCAAGGGCGATTGCTGCCCTTGTGAAGCGGCAAAGCTGCCGAAGCGTTGGTAAGCATCGCTGGCTTCGCAGAAGCGCTCGTATTCGGCTTGTAGCGTAGTGAGCCATTGGCGGCGCTGCTCTGCTGTCATGGGCGGGCAGCCATCGGGTTGGCCATCTCGAAGATCCATGACGTGGATGAATTCGTGGATGACGACGTTGTAGGCAATATCTGCAAGTGCGCCTGCATCTTGCACATCGCTCCAGCTGAGCATGAGCGGCCCGCCGTCTAACATTTCGCCAGTTAAATCTTCGCTGCCGTTGTGCTCGATGCCATGCTCATCCGTCCACTGCCGCCGCGCCCTCACCTCACCTGCATGCAACACGATGCCAACAAAGCTGTCGTACCAAGCTAGCGCCAGATCGGGGCGGTCTGGCGGGGCAATGTGCAAAATGGGTAAGCAGGCCTGCACCGCGACCATCACGGCTTGCGCATCGGTGACAGACAAGTCACGAGCGCCAGAGAATTCTTTCGCGTCTAAAAACAGGCTGCCTAATACGCGAAGTCGGCCTAAATCTGGTGCACTCAAAGCCGCAATAAAAGGCAATGCAGCTATGGTCACTTGCCATAACACCTCATCGATGGCGCGGCGCTTTGCAATGCTGGCGATGCTTGCCTGCCGGCGCGATTGCTGCCATTTAGCCCAGATGCCAAGCGCCATGCTTTCCTTAACCCACAGGAATGTGATGGGTTTGCACGTTGCCAACCGGCTCGATGCTGAGCCTGAGCGCATAGCCCACAGCCGGGATCGCAGAGACTTGCCAATCGGGCAACACATGGCGCGTGCCTTGACCCTGCGAGGATGTGATTGGATGATCGCGGCCTTCATGTGTGTGGCCATGAATGAAATGCTTGGCGCGCGCAGCGTTCATCCAGCGAATAGCGATGGGTTGGTCGATATCGATCCAGTCGTGGCGCTCTTGTCTCTGTTCGTTTTGGCGAGCCACACTGGTCGTGCGCATGGCGCGGGCGCGCTGCAGGCGCTCTTGCACAGGCGTGGCTAAAAATTGAGCTTGCCAATCCGGATCGCGCACCATAGAGCGGAATTTTTGATACGGCTCATCGGCGATGCACAGCGAATCGCCGTGGCTGAGCAAATAGCGCTGCTCACCAAACGCCAGCACGCTCGGGTCTTGCAAAATTTGCATGCCACAAGCGAGCGCGAATCGCTCGCCCATCAGGAAATCTCGGTTACCGGGCATGAAATACAGTTTGCGTTGCTTCGAACACTCGCGCAGCACATCGCCGCATTGCTGTTCAAATTGCTCAGCTTGCCCGTCGGCGGGAGACGAATCCATCGCTGCATCATCACCCACCCACAGCTCAAACAAATCGCCGAGGATAAAAATCGCATCGGCTTGTGATTGAGTTAAAAACTTTTGCCAAGCCAAAAAATTCGTCGGCTCAGACCCTTGCAAATGCAAATCAGAGATGAAATCAACGCGACGCCAATTCGGCGGCGCGATGATTTCATCAATGATCATCGCGCAACGCCGACTGTATCAACTTAAAGAACGGTGGCCTTGCCAATCACCATATCAGCCAGCGGCACATCGTCATGATGACCTTTGCGGCCGGTTTTAGCCTTACCCATCTTGTCAACCACATCCATGCCCGAGATCACTTTACCAAATACGGCATAGCCCCAGCCTTGCTGGCTGGGCGCGGTGTGGTTCAAAAAAGCGTTATCGGCAGTGTTGATGAAGAATTGGTTGCTGGCGGAATGCGGATCGCCAGTGCGCGCCATGGCCAGCGTGTATTTGTTGTTCTTGAGGCCGTTGTTGGCTTCATTGGTGATGGGCGCATCGCTCTTTTTTTGCGTCATGCCCACTTCAAAGCCGCCGCCTTGCACCATGAAGCTATCGATCACACGATGAAATACGGTGCCGTCGTAGTGGCCTTTCTTCACGTAGGCGAGAAAGTTTTCTGCGCTTTTCGGCGCTTTCTCGGCATCGAGCTCGATGGTGATGTTGCCGTAGCCTGTGATTTGCAGTTCGACTTGGGGATTTGCCATGATGAGAATTCCTTGAGAGATTATTTAAGTAAGGTGGCGCTGTTGATGGTGATCGCGGTTTTGGGCACATCGGTGGGAAATGAGCCGCCAGGCCCTGTGGGTGCGGCTTTCATTTTGTCCACCACATCCATGCCGTCCACCACTTTGCCAAACACGGTGTAGCCCCAAAGCTGAGGCGCAGCGAGCAAGTTGGCGCGTGGTGTGCTTTCATACACACGGCCTTGATAGGTAAAGTTTTTTACCGGATCGCCTTCGGGAATCAGCGTGGGATCAAGGAAAGCGTTGTCCACCACGTTGATGAAAAATTGTGCACTGGCTGATTGCGGGTCATTGGTGCGGGCCATGGCCAGCGTACCGCGTGTATTTTTCAGACCCTTAGCCAACGCTTCACGGCCTTCATGCGCC
The DNA here is from genome assembly GCA_043755865.1 of Variovorax sp. Taxonomy (GTDB): domain Bacteria; phylum Pseudomonadota; class Gammaproteobacteria; order Burkholderiales; family Burkholderiaceae_C; genus JANMDU01. The sequence goes on from JAYUSD010000162.1 coordinate 24,372, forward strand.
ACAGGAGGGCGGCTTTTCTTTTCTACGTAGCTGGGCTGAAAGCCGCCGCCTTGCACCATGAATGTGCTGATCACGCGGTGGAAAATCGTGCCATCGTAGTGTTTGTCTTTCACATACTGCAGAAAATTCTCGACCGTTTTGGGCGCTTTATCTGGATACAGCTCAATGACGATGTCGCCCATGCTGGTGGCCAGCTTAACCCGTGGCGCTGCGTTGGTTTGCGTCGCGGCAACCGCAGCTGTGGTTTGCGCGTAAGCAAGAGGCGCTACTAAAGTGATAGCGCTCAGCGCAATAGATATGCCGGCTACCATGCCAAAAGATCTACGAAAACGATTAAAAGTCATCCAATAACTCCTTCAAAAAATATTTTCCATTGGTTTTGCGTAGCGGCTGAGCGCAGCCAGTACTGCCGTTTTGTGGGGCCAGAAAATGCGCCCGTGGGTACTTCAGAAAACGTGACCACCATGGTAGCACTAGTGGCATTCTCGACCCAATGCAGTACTGCCACATCTTTGAGCTCACTGCCGCGCTTTTTGGCGATTTCGGTTTGAAGAATACCGCGCCAATCGGCCAGCTTTTTTCCGTAGCTGTCAAAATCCGGGCTGTAGTGCGACAGACTGCGCTCCAAATCACCAGCGGCTTTTGCACTGCGCCAAGCGGCAAAATTGCGATCAAAAGCGGCCACATCGGCGTTGCTTTGCGCTGGATTGATCCATTCAAGCTTGGGCAAAATCACGACGGGCGTGGTACGGATTTCAACCCGCTGCATGATGTCTTGCAAATCTGGATTGGAGACGGCAACGCAGCCATCGGTGGCCTTCGGAGCGCGGGCGAATTGCGCCTGCGGCACGCCATGCAGCCAAATGCCGCTGCCGGTTTTTCCGCGGCGCAAATCGTAGGGGTTGGGATAGTTGATCGGCAGTGCGCCTGCGCCGTAGAGATCTTTGAGTGAATTGGGATCGAGGGTGTTGGTGACGTAGTAAATGCCAAGCGGCGTTTTCAAATCGCCTTCGAGATTTTTCTCCACACCCATTTTGCCGACTGAGGCGTAATAGTCGGCCACGAGGCGCAGGCCTTGCGGCGTATTTTCAAAAAGATACACCCTGGCGCGGCTGGCATCCACTGCAATGGCGTGTTTGTTGCGCGCTGACAAACGTACGAAATTGGCGGGTTGCAACCCCACAGCGGGCTTTTCCCGAAGGGCGCGAATACGCAGCAGCGATTCCTCGCGCAGATCGGTGAGTACGCCGGGCGCGGCCCGCACGGTGGCCTCGGGCACATCGCCCAAGCTGCGCAGCGGCTGCGTTTGCGCAACAAGCAAATCGCCATGCACTAGTTGCGCCAGCGCGAAATTGGGATGGTCAACCACCAATTTGTCGGAGAGCTTCAATGCTTCGCGCGTTTTGCCTTGCCCAATCAGCTGATAAATTTGTAGCAGCCGCGCCTCAGCTTGCAGGCCGCTTTGCACAGGAGCGGCTGACTTTGCTTTGGCTTTACGCTTGGAGCCGGCCACCGCCGCAACCGCTGCGCCAGACGCCACTGCCGCTGCCGCAGCCGCTGCTTTATATTTTCGCTTTTTTTGCGCTGCCTCAGCCGGCAGCCCGAGCGCCAAGATGGCAAGAATCAAGGTGCAAGCAACCAAGTGCAGCCCGCGCCAAGAGCCACGCGCTGGCGAGACATGCGCAAGATTTGACTTAACAACAAAACGGGTGAGTAAACGTAGGCGCAAAAGCGAGATCAGGCAAAATCAAACGAAACGAGCCTAGGCTGAAAATGCAATGCGCCTGGCTCTGACAAGGCGCTGGCAAGCAACTGCTTAGTGCATCTCAGCGACATTTCACCGGCATCCAAGCAGCGTCCGCGCAGCAACTCATGCACGCCAACCGACATGGCAGCAACAGCGAATGCAGGCACTAACCGCCCGTGGCTTCGCGCACAATCACCCAGCGGTTGTCTGCACGCACGAGATCCAGCGTCTTGCGGCTGTTGACCGAAAGACTGTCGGCATCGTAGTCTTGCTTGAAGCGGGCTTGCGCTTTGCTGCCATTGATTTTGACCTCTAAATTGCTGACCTGAACGCTAATTTTGTTCTTGCCGAGAATGCGTTTTTTGCGCTCGCCCTCCCAGCTTTTTCGGCCACCGGGAGCGTCAAAATCTTTGCCATATGCGCCCAGATAAGCGCCCATGTCTTTGCGGCTCCAAGCACTGGCCCAAGCTTGCACAGCGGCGCGAATCTCATCCTCATTGCCGGCGGCCGCTGCAGCTACGGGAGCGGCTGGTGCGGTTACAGGCGCAGGTGTAGCGGGCTTAGCAGCAGCAACGGGGGCGGCGGGAGCAACAGGGGCGGCAGGCGCTGCAGCCACCACCGCTGGCACTGCTGGCTTGGCTGGCGCAGCCGCCAAAGGCACAGAGGCCCCAGCAGCGGGCTTGGTGCGCAAATTGGGCGCAAACAAATCACGAATCAATCCCAGCTTAGGCTGAATGCCACTGTTGCCGCCATCCAGCTGCAAAGCTTTGCTGTAGGCTTGGCTGGCTAATTTGGCATACACATCGCCTAAATTTTCATGCGCTGTGGCGTAGCTGGGGTTGGTGCGGATCGCCATTTCTAAAGCAGCGCGGGCTTTGTCAAACTGGCCTTGGCCGGCTTGCAGCACCGCCAAATTGTTGTAGGGCTCGGGCAACTCTGGATAATCTTCAATCAGTTTGGTGAACATGCTGATCGCGTCTTGCGGCTTGCCCTGCTCCGTGAGAATCACGCCTTTTAAAAAACGCATTTGCGGATCTTTCGGTTTGCCGGCCAAAAATTGATCCGCCTTGGCGGTGGCCTCTGCAAACTGATTCGCGCGCAACAAGCGATTGACTTCTGCGTAGTCTGCAAACACAGCGGTAGAAAACATCAGGCCGGCTGCCAGTAACGCGCTAGACAAGACACGAGGAATGAATGGTAAGACTTTTCGCATGGGCACTCTCTCAAACACGAACAAATATTGGGCTTTATACTGCGCAGATTGTAGCGGCAAGACAGCACCCTATTTGCGGCCGCTGCCGCTACGCCCTGACCACTGAAATACACCATGGCTTTGAAAATTTACAATACGCTCTCGCGCAGCGTGGAAGCATTCTCTCCTCTTGAACCCGGCAAGGTGCGCATGTATGTTTGCGGTATCACACCCTACGACATGTGCCACATCGGGCATGCCCGCTCGGCCATTGCTTTTGATGTCATTGCCCGCTGGCTGCGAGCCAGTGGCTATGCGGTGACTTTTGTCAAGAATATTACCGATATTGCAGACACAATTATTGCCCGCGCAGTGAAAAACGGCGAAACAATTCGATCACTCACAGATCGCATGATTGGCGAAATGTATCGCGATTTAGATGAGCTGGGCGTGTTACGCCCCGATCATGACCCGCGTGCAACAGAATATGTGCCGCAAATGCTCGACATCATTAAAAAACTGGAATCTGTCGGCTTGGCCTATCGCGCTTCGAACGGCGATGTGAACTACGCCGTTCGCAAATTCCCCGGCTACGGAAAATTAAGTGGTAAATCACTCGATGAACTTCACGCTGGTGAACGCGTTGCAGTACTTGATAGCAAGCAAGACCCGTTGGATTCAGTGCTTTGGAAATCTGCCAAACCCGAAGAGCCGCCCGAGGCTAAGTGGGACAGCATCTACGGCGCGGGCCGCCCCGGCTGGCACATTGAGTGCTCAGCAATGAGCTGCGCCTTGCTGGGCGAGAGCTTTGATATTCATGGCGGCGGGGCGGATTTGCAGTTTCCCCATCACGAGAATGAAATCGCTCAAAATGAGGGCGCTTTTGGCAAACCGATGGCTAAGTATTGGATGCACAATGGCTTCGTGAATGTGGACAACGAGAAGATGTCTAAGTCACTGGGCAATTTCTTCACTATCCGCGATGTGCTGAAAAAATTTGATGCGGAAACCATCCGCTTTTTCATCGTGCGCAGCCATTACAGAAGCGGTTTGAACTACTCGGATGTGCATTTGGATGATGCAAAAGCCTCGCTTAAACGCCTCTACAACGCTCTCGATTTGGTAGCGCCTACCGCATATTCCACGCCGGCCACCATTGATTTTGGCAATGAATATGCCGCTAAATTCAAAGCAGCGATGGATAACGACTTCGCCACGCCTGAGGCTGTTGCCGTGTTGTTTGATTTGGCTGCCGAGGTCAACCGCAGCAAATCTGCACCGCTGGCCGCTTTACTCAAACAACTAGGCGGTTTGCTTGGCATTTTGCAAGGCTCTCCCCAGGCCTTCTTGCAATCGGGTGCAGCGCTTGATGATGCGGCGATTCAAATCAAAATCTCGGAGCGTGCCGCAGCGAAAGCCGCGAAGAATTTCGCCTTGGCCGATCAAATCCGCAAAGATTTAGCGGCGCAGGGCGTTGTGCTGAAAGACAGCCCACAGGGTACAAGCTGGGAAGCCGCAGCATGAGGATTTCGAGCGTTTTAGGGCTATTGCCGGCATGTAATATGCGTGGAATGCTATGACAAAGATAGCATCTACGATGTCTTCCCCATCTTATTGGCAAGAGGCCTGCGCCCATCTGATCAAAAAAGACCGGGTCATGCGCAAGCTGATTCCGCAGTTTGGCGATGCTTGTTTGCAAAGCCGGGGCGATCCGTTTGTGACCCTAGCGCGATCCGTGGTGGGCCAGCAAATCAGTGTGGCGGCAGCGCAGACGATTTGGGAGCGGTTTACCAAACTCTCCAAGGGAAAGTTGCTGCCCGCGAAAGTGCTCACGATGAAGGTAGATGACATGCGCGGCTGCGGCTTGTCGGCTCGCAAGATGGAGTATTTGGTGGATCTTGCGCTGCATTTTGACAGCGGCGCTTTGCATGTGAAGCAGTGGGAAGCGATGGACGATGAAGGCATCATCGCGGAGCTGATATCCATTCGGGGCATTGGCCGCTGGACGGCTGAGATGTTCCTCATTTTTCACCTGCTGCGCCCGAATGTGTTGCCGCTGGATGATGTGGGACTGCTGCGCGGTATCAGCGAAAGCTATTTCTCGGGCGAATCGGTCAGCCGCAGCGAAGCCAAAGAAGTCGCCGAGCCTTGGGCACCGTATCGCAGCGTGGCGGTGTGGTACCTGTGGCGCTCGCTCGATCCTCAGCCTGTTTCTTACTGAGAATTTTACCGTTTTCATCAGTTTGCCGTTATGTTTATTGCGCGGGCCGCTATTGAATTTATAGCGTTCCGGCAGCACTGCACCTTCTGCGCTATGTGTCATGCTACAGCTTCCAACGGCATCTGCTTATCCACAACGCCATAGCAGCCATCGCAAAACACGCCAGCCCTGCTGCACCGCAGCAACTAAAATACTGGGGTGAACCCAAAAACTTATCTCAACGCCGATCTGCATTGCCACAGCGTGGTCTCAGACGGCACCTTGCTTCCAGAAGTGCTTGCTGAGCGAGCTGCTAAAAATGGCGTCGAGCTTTGGGCACTGACGGATCATGACGAGATCGGCGGCCAAGCGCGCGCTGCCGCTGCTGCCCATCAGCATGGCATGGCCTATCTCACTGGCACGGAAATCTCCGTCACGTTTGCGCGTGAGACGGTGCATATTGTGGGCCTAGGCTTCGATGCGCAAGACAGTGCCATGGTCTCTGGCCTCGCTGCCACACGCGGCGGGCGTGGCGAGCGGGCGCAGCAAATGAGCGACGGGTTGGCTAAGGTGGGCATCAAAGGCGCCTATGAAGGCGCATTGAAGTATGTCAACAATCCAGAGCTGATTTCGCGCACACACTTTGCACGCTTTCTCGTGGAAACGGGAGTCTGCGCCAGCACCCACGAAGTGTTTCGCTACTACCTCACTGAAGGCAAACCCGGTTATGTGCCGCACAGTTGGGCGAACTTAGGCGCTGCGGTGCGATGGATCACCGCTGCCCACGGCGTTGCCGTGATTGCGCATCCCGGTCGCTACAGATTCACTGCCAACGAAGAATATGCGCTGTTCTCTGAATTCAAAACCCACGGCGGGCAGGCGATAGAAGTCGTCACGGGCAGCCACACGGTTGCTGAATATGCCAAGTATGCCGATATGGCTTTGGAATTTGATTTGGCCGCATCGCGCGGTTCGGATTTCCATTGCCCCAAGGAGAGCCACACCGATTTGGGCGCTCTGCCCTATCTGCCTGGTCAGCTCACGCCGGTATGGGAATTGCTGACCGAGCGAATTCAGTTGGCTTAGAGCGATTTTCAAGTAGTTTTTTCTGCAAAAACACTATGTAGCCGGCATAGAATCTATATAAGTTGCTATCAAAACAGTAGCGGGTATTTTGCCTTTATTTTCAACTGCGCACGCCTCGTCCAACGCCACTGCCGCGCTTTGGGGCATTGCGTGTGCGGTGCTGGCGAGTGCGTTTTTCGCAACGCTCGACACCACCAGCCAACTCATCGGCTTGGCCGCGCCCATCGTTATGGTGCAATGGGTGCGCTACTTGATTCAAACACTTTCTAGCGTCGCCTTGATTGCACAGGTTGGGCAATTGCGGCAGCTTCGCATCACCAAGCCTGCGTTACACATCACGCGCGGCCTGCTGATGCTTATCACCACCATGCTCGGCTTTACCAGCCTGCGCTATGTGCCTGTGGCGGATTTCACGGCCATTGTGATGCTCACACCGCTGCTCGTGACGCTCGCCTCCACTTTCATGCTTGGCGAGCATGTGCCGCCGCTGCGCTGGCTGCTGGCCTTTGGTGGCTTTGCCGGCGTGTTGGTCATCATTCGGCCCTTCTCGCATGCCTTTGAGCCCGCTGTGCTTCTCGTGCTGCTGCTCGTGTTAACGGGCGCTGCTTTTCAGCTGCTCACCGCCTTCATGATGCGCACGATGAGCGCGAGTCACACGCATCTGGCAAGCGGCGTCACTGGCTTGGTTGTGTTGAGCTGCGCACTGCCCTTTTTCTGGCAAGCGCTTCCACTGAGAATTTGGGGCTTGATAGTGATCGTAGGTTTTGCTGCATCCACTGGGCATTTGCTGCTCAATGTGGCCTTCAAGCGCGTGGGCGCATCGGTGGCTATGCCTTATCTCTATTCACAAATGGGCTTTGCTGCGTTGGGCGGTTGGCTCGTGTTTGGCCGCGCGCCTGATGCGCTGAGCTGGCTCGGCATGGCGCTGGTCGCCGCATGCGGTGTTGCCAACATCTGGGTGCTGATGCGCGAAAATAAGGCCCTCAGCACAGTCACCACGGTTTGAGTCATGGCGCAGTTTTTTGAAATTCACCCCGAAAATCCACAAGAGCGCCTTCTGCGGCAAGCCGCTGCATTGCTGCGTGCCGGCGGCATTGCCGCAGTGCCTACCGATTCCAGCTATGCCTTCGTCTGTCACGTGGGCGATAAAGCAGCCGCCGACGCGTTGCGCCGCATCCGAGGCGTAGACGACAAACATCACCTGACCCTGCTTTGCCGCGATCTCAAAGAACTCTCCACCTACGCACGGGTGGACAACGCACAATTTCGCCTTATCAAAGCGGGCACGCCGGGGCCCTTCACCTTCATTTTGGAGGCCACCAAAGAAGTACCGCGCCGCCTCTCCCATCCTAAGCGCCTGACGATTGGCCTGCGTGTGAGCGAGCATCCCGCGCTGCAAGCCCTGCTGGAGATTCATGGCGAGCCTTTGCTGGCCACCACACTCATCCCGCCGGGTGAGACCGAACCGCTTAATGATCCAGAGGAGATTCGCGCACGCTATGAAAAACTCATTGCCTGCGTGATCGATGCGGGCGCCTGCCCTAGCGAGCCCACCACGGTGGTGGATTTGACTGGCGACGCGCCGCTCATTGTGCGGCTGGGGCGCGGAGATCCTGCCCAACTAGGGGTTTAACTCGGGGTTGGAAATCTACCTTCAGTCGTCTCGCAGGCGGTTAAGTCTGAGACAATCCATCGTGGACTTAAATAACATCATCCAGACCGTCTTGGTCTACGCCCTGCCCGTGATCTTTGCGATTACGATTCACGAAGCCGCGCACGCGTATGCCGCCCTGTATTTCGGCGACAAAACCGCCTACAGCCTTGGGCGCGTCACACTCAATCCGCTTAAGCACATTGATCCGATTGGCACGATTGCGATGCCGCTGTTGCTGTATTTCGCCACCAATGGCAGTTTCCTGTTTGGCTATGCCAAGCCGGTACCCGTGCATTTCAGCGCATTGCGCAATCCGCGCCGAGATACGGTTTGGGTCGTCTTCGCAGGGCCAGCATCGAATCTGGTCCAAGCCCTGCTTTGGGGCATCTTGTATTACGCACTACAAATCTTTGGTCTCGATGAGAAGTTTTTCCTCGCCATGTGCAAAGCCGGCATGTTGGTCAACGTCGTGATGTTTGTTTTTAATTTATTTCCCGTGCCGCCACTTGATGGCGGCCGCATTGCGGTGGCCTTGCTGCCCTACAAGTGGTCTCAGCCGCTTTCGCGCATCGAGCCCTATGGCTTTTTCATCGTGATGGCCTTGGTGATCAGCGGCATTGCCAGCACGATTTGGATGCGCCCCTTGATGAACCTAACCTACGGGCTGCTTGACATTGTGCTCACGCCCATTCGCCTGCTTGCAAACTGATTCTCATTTGATATGACAGACCAACCACGCGAACTCAAACGTGTTTTATCCGGCATGCGCCCCACCGGCGCACTGCATCTTGGCCATTACCACGGTGCTCTAAAAAACTGGGTGCGATTGCAAAGCGAGATGGAATGTTTTTATTTCGTAGCCGATTGGCACGCGCTCACCACGCATTACGAAAATCCCGATGTGATTGAAGAGTCGGTGTATGAGATGGTGATCGATTGGCTGGCCACCGGCATTGACCCAGAACTTTGCACGCTTTTCCTGCAAAGCCGCTTGCCCGAGCATGCTGAGCTTTTCACCCTGTTGGCCATGGGCACACCACTGTCTTGGCTCGAACGCATACCCACTTACAAAGACCAGCAAAAGCAGCTCAGCGACAAAGATCTCTCGACCTACGGCTTCCTAGGCTATCCCTTGCTGCAAGCCGCAGATATATTGATCTACAAAGCGCATTTTGTGCCGGTCGGCGAAGACCAAGCCAGCCATGTTGAGCTCACCCGAGAAGCGGCGAGACGATTCAATGATCTCTATGGCCGCCGAAAGACCGATGAGTCAAAAATCGCCGCATTGCTTGAGACTTTGCCAAAAGAAGATGCACGCTACATCAAAAGCATGGCCAAAAAGCATACCGAACAAGGCGACAGCACCGTGCTTGCGAAACTCCCAGGCTTTTTGGCCAAGTTCGACGGCATGAACGCAGACGAAAAAGCGCTGCTCACATCGCTGGTCTCGGGTAAGGGTAAAGTCGTTTTGGTAGAGCCTGATGTGCTCCTCACCAATGCCTCTAAGCTGCCCGGTTTAGATGGCCGCAAGATGAGCAAAAGCTATGGCAATGCCATCGGTATCCGCGAGGATTCAGCGAGCATCACCAAAAAAATCCGAGAAATGCCCACCGATCCTGCCCGCGTCAAACTCAGCGATAAAGGCGATCCTATGAAATGCCCGGTTTGGCAGTTTCACCTCGTCTACTCCGACGAGCAGCGCAAAGCTTGGGTGACGCATGGTTGCACCACGGCAGGCATCGGTTGTATAGAATGTAAGAAAACAATCAGTGATGCTATTCTAGTGGAGCAACAACCCATGCTCGAACGCGCGCAGCCTTACATCGCCAACCCTGGTCGCGTTCGAGAGATCGTTGACAGTGGTTGCAGACGAGCACAAGTTGTGGCGCGGCAGACCATGAGCGAAGTGCGAAAAGCGATGGGCCTGAATTATTAAGCGAAGTCGATTCAATCAGACATAACAGGCTGCCGCGATGCAGCGGAAAGTAGATATGCGGATTTTTGTTGTTGATGATCATCCTTTGATGCGAGAAGCCGTGGTCATGCTGTTTCGGCGTATTGCCCCGGATGCAACCGTTGTGGAGTTTGATCGTTTGGGCCCTGTACTTGCCAAAGCGCAAGAGTTGGGCATGCCAGATTTGCTTTGCTTGGATTTGAAATTGCCCGATACGCATGGGGTCTCGGGTGTGCGTGAGATGCGTGCGCAATTTCCACACACGCCGATCGTTGTGTTGTCTGCATCGCCCGCCACCGATTTTGAAGATCTGAGCATTGATGCCGGTGCAGATGTGTATTTAGAAAAATCATCGGGAGCCACACATCTCACCCAAGCTTTGCGCGCGTTGGTCAGCCCCGATAGCGAAAGCCAAGACGGCAAGCCTGCCAGCACAGAAAAGCTTTCGCGCCGCCAACGCGAACTCTTAAAGTTGCTTGACCGCGGCCTCAGCAATCGTGAGCTGGCCGAGATCATGGAGATCAGCGAACACACCGTTAAGGTGCATTTATGGCGTTTGTTTCGTCGCTTGACGGTGAAAAACCGCTCGCAGGCGGTTCACTGGGCGCGCACACGCGGCCTGATCTGAGCATACATTTCTTCCACTTTCTCTAAAGGCATGGGCGCGCTGCTAGCGCTTGTATGTGAGTTGCTCGCCAATTGCAATTCGAGTCGGCAGCGCGTGCCCTTGCCCAACACGGAGCGCAGAGACACGGTGTGCCCCAAAGCGCGGCACAGACGCTGCACAATGGCCAAGCCCAGCCCAAAGCTGTCTGCGGTGCCCTCATGCACTGGCGCACGGTAAAACTCTTTAAAAACATGCGGCAAATGCTCAGGCGCAATGCCTGCACCACTGTCTGAGATTTCCAGCCACAGCTTAGACCCCACCACCCGCGCCGCCAATTTCACGCCGCCCTGCTCGGTGTAGCGAATGGCATTGGCCAAGAGATTGGCTGTGATTCGGCGCAGCAGCAGCGGATCGCTTCTCACGCTAATTTGTACGGATTCGGTGCGCAAAGAAAGGCCTTTGGCATCTGCGGCTGGCGCAAATTGCACAGCCATTTCATCCATCAATGCGCCCACGTCCACCTCTTCTATATTGATCTGGATTGCGCCGGATTCAATACGCGCAAAATCAAACAGGCTGTTGAACAACGTATTGACTGAATCTGTCGCGGCCAAGATTTTGGGAATCACACTGTCTGCCAAGTCAGGCTCATGGCGCAACCAATCGGCATAAAAGGCCAGCGCATGCACCGGCTGGCGCAGATCATGCGCGGCGCTGGCCAGCAGATTATTTTTCATCTGCACCGCCTCTGTGGCGGCTTGGGTTTGCTGGCGCAGCGAGCGAATAAGCTGCTCGTTGCCAAATTGCGCGCTGTAGCTGCTGCGCTGCAAGACATGCAGATGTTTACCAATATAGATTATCAGCACCCAAAACAGCGCCAGCAGCAATAAGAATATCCACGTCGTCACAGGCGGCTGCAGAGGCCACTGTAGCAAAGCATGCAGCACGATGGCAGCCAGCGTGGTGCCGCACAGCGCATGCGAGAATTGCCGCTGGCAGACCAGCCGCGCGGCCATCAGGGAAGCGCCCACCGCTCCCAAGCCAATCAATATCATGAAGCAAAGATACTGATTGATCGCTGGCGCTTGCTCGTAATGCAAAAACGCCGGGAAGGCAAAAGCCGCCGCGCTTGCTGGCCAGCTCCAGCCATGACGCCGGAAAAATCCCGCCACATCAGGCGATTGCGCATCGGTCGCCGCAAAGCGCATGAGCCGCTCGAACGCGCGAACCGTAAAGTAGCGATAGGCCATGATGCCAGCACACACCACCGCCCAAGCCGCCAAGCCGAGCATGCTCACATGCCCATACAGCAAGCCGATGGTGAGCACAATCACCAAGCTGCCCGAGCGCAGCGTGGCATGGGCATTGCGCATGAAATCTTGCGCTAAGCGCTGATCAACCCAAGTATCGTGCGAGTCGACAGACTGCTCATCACGCACGGCTGCCACATAGTTGTCAATAAATTGTGAATCGGGCTGCATACAATGGAATGTAGCAGGGCTTAGCTTGGACCTACATCATGGTGTCTTCACCCAATAAAAAAGCACCCTCGTGGGTGCTTTTTTATTGCTGGCGGAGAGGGCGGGATTCGAACCCGCGGAAAGTTTGACCCTTCGCACGCTTTCCAGGCGTGTGACTTAAACCGCTCATCCACCTCTCCTGAAGCCGGTGCGATTAATAGACCACTATTGTAATCGAGACACTGATGCTTCCAATGCAACATCGGCGTGCGCACAGCGATAATGCGTGCTGCATCTGCTTTTTACGAAAGATTTTTAATGCACCGTGTTCATAATTTCAGCGCCGGCCCGGCCATGTTGCCCGAACAGGTGTTGCGGCAAGCTGCGCAGGAAATGCTTGACTGGCAAGGCAGTGGCATGAGCGTGATGGAGATGAGCCACCGGGGGCCCGAATTCATGGGCATCTATGCGCGCGCGGTGACAGATTTGCGGCAATTGCTGGCGATTCCTGAAAATTACAAAATCATCTTTCTCCAAGGCGGCGGTTTGGGCGAAAACGCGATTGTGCCGATGAATATGCTGCGCGGGAAAACCGAGATTGATGTCGTGGTGACAGGCACTTGGAGCGAGAAATCAGCGCAGGAAGCGAGCAAATTTGCGAAGGTGAATATTGCTGCGTCTTCTCGAGTGGATGGGTTCACGCAGATTCCTGATGTAAGCACATGGAAGCTGAGCCCGGGCGCGGCATACCTGCACATTTGCCAAAACGAGACGATTGATGGCGTGGAGTTTCAAGACGCGCCCGACATCGGGGATCAATTGCTAATCAGCGATGTGTCTTCCATGATTCTTTCGCGTCCGATGGATGTGAGCAGATACGGCCTGATCTTCGGCGGGGCGCAAAAAAACATTGGCCCAGCAGGGCTCACGATTGTGATCGTGCGAGACGATTTGCTTGGCGGGGCGCTACCCTACACGCCCGATGTGTTCAATTACGCCGTGCAGAGCAAAGCAGATTCGATGTACAACACACCGCCAACTTACGCGATTTATATTGCGGGCTTGGTGTTTGAATGGCTGAAAAAGCGCGGTGGGCTCGCTGTGATGGAATCTCACAATGCGGCCAAAGCCGCCCTGCTCTACGGCGCGCTGGATGCATCAAGTTTCTACAAGACCAAAGTGCAAAAAGCCTTTCGCTCGCGAATGAATGTGCCTTTCTTCTTGCCCGATGAAAAGCTCTACAGGCCGTTTTTGGAGGGCGCAGATGAGCGCGGGCTCTTGCAGCTCAGGGGCCACCGCAGCGTGGGCGGTTTGCGGGCGAGCATTTACAACGCGATGCCTATCGAAGGTGTGCAAGCGCTGGTGAACTATCTTGCAGAGTTTGAAAAATCTCATGGCTGAGGCCACAACACAACGCATGAAAGCACCTCACCGCACCCGCATCAAAATCTGTGGCCTTACGCGCGAGGCCGATGTAGATGCGGCTGTGCAAGCGGGTGCAGATGCGATTGGATTTGTGCTCTATGCCAAGAGCCCACGTGCTGTGAGCTACGCAAGAGCGTACGAGCTGGCGCAACGCTTGCCTGCCTTCGTCACGCCTGTGCTTTTGTACGTGAATCACATTACTACTAATTTGATAGCATCTAACGCAGTATCTATGCCGGCAACTCCTCGATTTCTCTTACAATTTCACGGTGATGAGAGCCCGGAGCAGTGTGCAGCGGCTCAGATACCCTTCATGCGTGCTGCGCGTATTCCGCTCGGTGGCGAAGCAGCGTTTGACTTGGTAAAATTCAGCCAAGATTACCGATCAGCCCAAGCCATCCTCGTGGATGCGCATGTCGAGGGCTATGGCGGCGGTGGCAAGGTTTTTGATTGGACGGCAATACAGTGGTCACATCCACAAATAAACGCAAGCTCTCGGATCGTTTTGTCTGGTGGGCTCTCAACAGCAAACATCGCCGCTGCGATTGAGCACGTGCGGCCTTGGGCCGTGGATGTGAGCTCGGGTGTTGAGCTGGATGCTCCTGATGGGGGCACTCTAAAAGGCCTCAAAGACCCGAAAAAGATCATTGAATTCATCTCCGCCGTGCGCCGCGCCGATGAAATCCTTTCAAAGAGTTAAAAACGTGAATACTGCAACTTTGTCGAATTCGAAGTCGTATGACTTCCCAGATAGCCAAGGCCATTTTGGCAAATACGGTGGCAATTTCGTCTCTGAGACCTTGTCTCATGCGATCGAAGAGCTGAAAGCCGCCTACGCGCACTACAAAGAAGATCCTGAATTCATTCGCGAATTCAATTACGAGCTGGCGCATTTCGTTGGCCGCCCTTCCCCGATTTATCACGCTGCTCGCATGAGCCGCGAGATGGGTGGGGCGCAGATTTATTTGAAGCGCGAAGATTTGAATCACACCGGCGCGCATAAGATCAACAACACGATTGGCCAAGCTCTGCTCGCCAAGCGAATGGGCAAGCCGCGCGTGATCGCCGAGACGGGTGCCGGCCAGCATGGCGTGGCGACCGCCACGATTTGCGCGCGCTATGGCCTCGAATGTGTGGTGTACATGGGCTCGGTGGATGTGAAGCGCCAATCGCCCAATGTGTATCGCATGAAGCTCTTGGGCGCCACCGTGATCCCAGTCGAATCTGGCAGCAAAACGCTCAAAGACGCGCTGAACGAAGCGATGCGCGATTGGGTCGCCAATGTAGACAACACGTTCTACATTATCGGCACGGTGGCCGGCCCGCATCCGTATCCAATGATGGTGCGCGATTTTCAGAGCATCATCGGCAAAGAATGTATTGAGCAGATGCCTAAGCACTTAGGCAAAGCGGGGCAACAGCCCGATGCAGTGATTGCCTGCGTGGGCGGCGGCAGCAATGCCATGGGGATCTTTCATCCCTATATTCCGTTTGAAAATACGCGCTTGATCGGCGTGGAAGCGGCTGGCGAAGGTTTGGACAGCGGCAAACACAGCGCCTCCATCCAACGCGGCCAGCCGGGCGTGTTGCACGGCAATCGCACGTATGTGCTGCAAGACGACAACGGCCAAATCATTGAGACGCATTCGATCAGCGCGGGCCTGGATTACCCCGGCGTGGGGCCGGAGCATGCTTGGCTGTCTGACACCCGGCGTGCGGAATATGTGGGCATCACGGATAGAGAAGCCTTGGATGCGTTCCATTACCTCTGCCGCACAGAAGGCATCATCGCTGCACTGGAATCGAGCCATGCGGTGGCGCATGCGATGAAAATGGCGAAAACCATGCGCGCTGATCAATCAATTTTGGTTAACTTGTCTGGCCGTGGCGATAAAGACATTGGCACAGTAGCTGATCTCTCGGGCGCTGATTTCTATTGCAGGCCATCTTGCAGAGGCGAAAGCGTCAAGGGTGGACAAAATGGCGCGCAGGCAGTGGAGTTCAAGCGATGAGCCGTATTCAAGCTTGCATGGCAGCTCTCAAAGCGCAAAACCGCCAAGCGCTGATTCCTTATGTCACCGCTGGCTTCCCCTATCGCGACATCACACCTGATTTGATGCACGCGATGGTGGGCGCGGGTGCAGACATCATTGAGCTCGGCGTGCCTTTCTCTGATCCTTCAGCCGACGGCCCGGTGATTCAAAAAGCAGGGGACCGCGCATTAGCTCTAGGCATCGGCATGACGCAGGTGCTAGAGATGGTGAAAATCTTCCGCACCAAAGATGCGAACACGCCAGTCGTGCTCATGGGTTACGCTAATCCTGTGGAGCGTTATGACATTAAACATGGTGCAGATGCTTTCATACGCGATGCAGCCGCCGCTGGCGTGGACGGTGTGTTGATTGTTGATTATCCGCCTGAGGAATGTGCGGAGTTTGCTACGAAATTAAGAGCAAACGGCTTAGATTTGATTTTCCTGCTTGCTCCTACATCCACAGAAAAACGCATGAAGCTCGTTGGCGAATTGGCCAGCGGCTATGTCTATTACGTCTCACTCAAAGGCGTGACGGGCTCGGGCGCTTTGGACACGGATGCTGTTGCGAAGGCCGTGCCGCGCATCAAGCAATTCGTGAATGTGCCAGTGGGCGTGGGTTTTGGCATCCGCGATGCGGCCTCAGCTAAAGCGGTAGCCGCAGTGAGCGATGCTGTCGTCATCGGCAGTCGATTGATTCAGCTCATTGAAGACCAACCGCATGAAAAAGTGGCCTCTATCGCTGCCCATTTTTTGCGCGACATCCGCACTGCGCTTGACTCATAATCCAAAGATTGGAGATCTGAAATGTCTTGGCTAGAAAAACTCCTTCCCGCAAAAATAGAACGCACCGACCCGACCGAACGGCGCAGCATTCCCGAAGGCTTGTGGACGAAATGCCCCGCTTGCGAAACTGTGCTGTTCAAAACCGATTTGGAGCACAGCTTGATGGTCTGCCCCAAATGCGGCCACCATCACCGCATTTCAGCGCGCGCCCGGTTAGATGGCCTTCTTGACCCGGAAGGTCGCTACGACATCGGCCAAGAAGTGATCCCCGTCGATGCACTCAAATTCAAAGACAACCGCAAATACCCCGAGCGCTTAAAAGCAGCAATGGAAGAGACCGGCGAGACGGATGCGCTGATCGTCAAAGGTGGCTCGATTCACAATTTAGAAGTCGTCGTCGCTTGCTTTGAATTCGAGTTCATGGGTGGCTCGATGGGCTCGGTGGTGGGCGAGCGCTTTGTGCGCGGCGTACACACCGCCATTGAGCAAAAAGTCCCCTTCATCTGCTTTACAGCCACCGGCGGCGCGCGCATGCAAGAGGGCCTGCTCTCGCTCATGCAAATGGCCAAGACGAACGCGTCGCTCACCCGTCTGGCTAAAAAAGGCTTGCCTTACATCAGCGTGCTTACCGATCCGACGATGGGCGGCGTGAGTGCCGGATTTGCTTTTGTCGGTGATGTCGTCATCGCAGAGCCCAAAGCCTTGATCGGCTTTGCGGGCCCGCGCGTGATTGAAAATACCGTGCGTCAGACTCTGCCGGAGGGTTTTCAGCGCGCTGAATTCTTGGTCGAAAAAGGCGCGGTGGATTTCATTTGCGACCGTCGAGAGCTTCGCTTAAAACTAGCTTCTGTATTGGCCATGCTTCAGCGCCAACCATCTGACGCCGTGGCGTAAATTGTTATCTCAACGAGCATCTGTGCTTCTGAATAATCTCCCGCTCTTCCCCTTAGGCTCGGTTCTGTATCCGGGCTCAGTGTTGCCACTGCGCATCTTCGAGGTGCGCTATTTGGACATGATTCGCCGCTGTATTGAAAACGGTGCGCCCTTTGGCGTCGTGAGCCTCACGCAAGGCGTGGAAGTGACCAAGCCTGGCCAAAACGAAGCATTCGCTCAAGTCGGCACGCTAGCTGTCGTCACGCATCACGAAGCACCCCAGCCCGGTCTGCGTGTGATCCGCTGCTTAGGCCAACAACGCTTTCGCACGTCGCGCATCGAACGCTTAAAACATGGCCTTTGGGTTGCGGATGTAAGCCATTTGCCTGAAGACAGTGCGGTTGCCGTGCCGCAAGAGCTCAACACCTGCCGCGTCTTGTTTGAAAGCGTTTTAGCGCGAATGCCCTCCGATGTGCAGGCTGATGTGTTCAGAGGCCAAGCGGGCGAGGCGCAGCTGTCTGATTGTGGCTGGCTGGCCAACCGCTGGTGTCAGCTCCTGCCCGTGCCGCTTGAGATGAAGCAGCGCCTGCTCGAACTT
>JAYUSD010000163.1:0-3146 GCA_043755865.1 Variovorax sp.
ACCGCCGACCAGGTCACCGACGTGTCCGGCCGTGGCGTGGGCATGGACGTGGTGCGCTCTGAAGTGGTCGCGCTCGGTGGCCGCATCGAAACCTCTACCTCTGCCGGCCTTGGCACAAGCTTCAAGCTGGTGCTGCCACTGACCACCGCAGTGACGCAGGTGGTGATGATGCGTGTTGGTGAGATGGCCATTGGTGTGCCTGCCAACTTGATCGAGACCGTGCGCCGTGCAACGCCCAAAGATTTGCAATCTGCCTACAACAGCGGCGCTTATGAATACAGCGGCGAATCGTTGCCCTTCTTCTGGGCCGGTGCGCTCTTGCAGCATTCACAGGCAAGCATCGAGCCCGTCACCAAAACGCTGCCCATTGCGATCTTCCGCTCGGCTGCGCAGCGCGTGGTCTTGCACATTGACGAGGTGCTGGGCAACCAAGAGGTGGTGGTGAAGAATTTAGGGCCCCAGCTCTCTCGCTTGCCTGGCTTGGCTGGCATGACGGTGCTGGCCTCGGGCGCTGTGGCGCTGATCTACAACCCGGTGGCTTTGGCAACAGTCTATGGCAGCATGGCACGCGCCATGAGCTTTGATCCCGCACAGCCTCACGCGCTTGAATCCCAATCGCAGATGGCTGGCCTGCACGATGTGCAAGATGCCGTGCCACGCGCGCTCTCCGGCGATGCAGCCCCTGTCAATCCGCTCGTGCCGGCCAACCCAGCTTCTATTTCACCGCCTGCCATTCCGATGGTGCTGGTGGTAGATGACTCCATCACCGTGCGCCGTGTGACGCAACGCCTGCTGCAACGCGAGGGCTACCGCGTGACAATGGCAGCCGATGGCTTGCAAGCTTTGGAGCGCTTGGCTGAAGAGCTGCCATCGGTCATCTTGTCTGACATTGAGATGCCGCGCATGGACGGCTTTGATTTGCTGCGCAATGTGCGCGCCGATGAAAAGCTGCGTCACCTGCCCACGATCATGATCACCTCGCGAATTGCCGAAAAACACCGCGACTATGCCTTCGAGCTTGGCGCAAACCATTACCTTGGCAAGCCGTACAACGAGGAAGAGCTGCTCAGCTTGATTCGCCGGTATGCGCGGGAAGAAGCGACGATTTAAGTTGCCCTACTTTTATGAAAACGCCTGCTATATGCAGGCGTTTTTTTTTGTGGGTAGGGATCGAAAAGCCGAATTTCCGGACGCGAAAGGCGTGAAAGTTACGCGAAAGACGCGAAAAAAATACAGAAAAGATACATAGTGGCCTAGCTATTCAGATGAAGTCACTGACTCATCCAACAAATCTTGTCTTTTTGGTATTTTTTTTCGCGTAACTTTCGCGTCCGGAAATTCGGTATTCGAATTTAAGCCTGCTGCCCAAAGCCATTCTGCCGCCAAGCCTCAAACACGCTCACGGCCACGGCATTCGACAAGTTCAAACTGCGTTGCCCGTCCATCATTGGCAAGCGGACCCGCTGGTCTGGCGGAAAACCATCGCGCAGCTCAGCCGGCAGCCCTGCTGTTTCAGAGCCAAACAGCAGCCAATCACCTCTAAGATACGTCTGCTCGTACACGCTGTGGCTGCCGCGCGTGGTGAAAGCAAAGATGCGCTCAGGCTTGGGTTGGCAGGCGGCTAAAAAAGCCTCCCACGATGCATGCTTGTGGACGGCAGCGTATTCGTGATAATCCAGCCCCGCGCGGCGCATGTAGCGGTCTTCCATCGAAAAACCCAGCGGCTCAATCAGGTGCAGAGCGCAGCCTGTGTTGGCGCACAGGCGGATCACATTGCCGGTATTGGGTGGGATTTCGGGTTGAAAAAGAATCACGTTGAACATACCCTGATTGTCTCGCAGTAAATGCGTGCGGCAATGGCGTATCTTGGCCCGCCGCGCGCAGGTAAACTTGGAGGCAATTCTCAGCCAGCAATGTCTCTCTTCAAATCCGCCTCCGTCGTCTCCCTGTGGACACTGGCCTCGCGCATCACGGGCTTGGTGCGCCAGCTCATCATTGCAGCGATGTTTGGCGCGGGGCCGATGACGGATGCATTCATGGTGGCGTTTCGGATTCCGAATTTACTGCGCCGCTTGTTTGCCGAGGGCGCATTTGCGCAAGCCTTCGTGCCGGTGCTGGCAGCCAGCAAAGAGCGTGATGGCGAGGAGGCCACGCGGGTGCTGATCGACCAAGTGGCCAGCGTGTTGCTGTGGGCATTGATCATCACTTGCGTGATTGGCATCGCTGCTGCGCCGCTGCTCGTATGGGCCATGGCCAGCGGCTTGCAGCAAACGCCGCGCGCGTTTGAAGTGTCGGTATTGATGACGCGCTTTATGTTTCCCTACATCGCCTTCATGTCACTCGTGGCACTTTGCTCGAGCGTGCTCAATACGTGGAAAAGGTTTGCCATACCAGCAGCCACGCCGGTCCTGCTCAATGTGGCGATGATCGCTGCCGCTTGGCTGCTTGCGCCGCAATTAAAAGGCCGAGGTATTGAGCCGATTTACGCGCTGGCTGCGGGCGTGGTGCTGGGTGGTGTGTTGCAGCTGGGCATGCAACTGTTGGCTCTTAAAAAGCTCGCTCTGCTACCAAAATTTACATGGAATCCCCGTGTAGCCGGCGGATTTATTGCGCAGCCTGCTATCAAAAACATACTTACCTTGATGCTCCCCGCGCTCTTGGGCGTGAGCGTGGCGCAGATTTCGCTGCTGATCAACACGCAAATCGCCTCGCATTTGCAAGCCGGCTCAGTGAGCTGGCTGGGCTTTGCGGATTTGCTGATGGAATTCCCCACCGCCATGCTCGGCGTGGCTTTAGGTGTCGTTTTAATGCCCCAATTGGCGGCAGCAAAAGCCAGTGGTGACAACGATAAATTCTCCTCGATGATTGATTGGGGGCTGCGCTTGGTGGTGTTGTTAGCGGTGCCTTGCATGGTGGCGCTGCTGTGCTTTGCCACGCCGCTGGTGGCTGTGCTGTATCACTATGGCGCTTTCAAAGGAGGCGATGTGCATCAGGTCGCGCTGGCGCTGATGGGCTATGGCACGGGGCTGCTGGGCTTGGTGGCCATCAAGGTGCTCGCACCGGCCTACTATGCGCGGCAAGACATTAAAACGCCCGTAAAAATCGCCGTCGTGGTGCTCATCTTTACACAGGTGCTTAATTATTTC
>JAYUSD010000164.1:0-3136 GCA_043755865.1 Variovorax sp.
GGAGGAGCAACAGGCGCTGGTGCAGGCGCTGGTGCAGGTGCTGCGCGAGGTGCCACTGGGGCGGCCGCGGCAGGCGCTGGAGCCGGTGCTGGTGCAGGAGCTGCAGCGCGTGGAGCTGGAGCGACAATCGCGCCATCACAACCTTTGGCAGCCGTAGCTGGTGTCCACATGGCATCACGCCAGCACAATGTGCCGTCGCCGTTTTTCCACTGCAAATTGCCGTGGCCATTGCGCCAGTTGTCTGATGCAGTAGAAGAGCCAGCAGCAAGTGCAGAGCCAGCGAAAGCGACGGTTGCGAACAACGCGGCGATTGTGTTCAGTTTTTTCATGTTCATCCTCAAAATTGATACCACAGCTAAGCTAGCTGCACCTAGCGAGTTGGTAAGTTAACTCGTCAGATGATTGTGCCACAGTCGTAAGCTCTGTCCAACGCCTTCCGCTGTACATCTTGCCAAGCCATTGAATTGTTGTAAATATGCGACATTTCTGCAAGCTTTACACCGCGTCGACAGCTTGCTGACAGCTAGGCATCGCTCGCCTTAAGGCAATGCGTAAAGGGGCTAAAATCGTTGGTTTTGAGCGACAAGTGGTCGCCCAAACTCCCTATAAGAATTTAAGCATTATCAGTAGCAGGCTCGCGCACCCATGACACCTTTCGCCAAAGAAACCCTGCCGATCAGCCTAGAAGAGGAAATGCGTCGAAGCTACCTTGATTACGCGATGAGCGTGATTGTGGGGCGCGCATTACCTGACGCGCGAGATGGTTTGAAGCCCGTGCATCGCCGCGTGCTCTACGGCATGCATGAGCAAAGCAACGATTACAACAAACCCTATCGCAAAAGCGCGCGTATCGTCGGTGATGTGATGGGTAAATACCACCCGCACGGTGACTCAGCGATTTACGACACGATCGTGCGCATGGCGCAGCCTTTCTCGTTGCGGCATATGTTGGTCGATGGCCAAGGCAATTTCGGTTCGGTCGATGGCGACAACCCTGCGGCGATGCGCTATACCGAGATTCGCTTAGCGAAGATCGCGCATGAGCTGGTTGCGGATATCGACAAAGAGACGGTTGATTTCGGGCCGAACTACGACGGCTCCGAAAAAGAGCCTTTGGTGTTGCCTGCGAAGTTCCCTAATTTGCTGGTGAACGGCTCGACAGGCATTGCCGTGGGCATGGCCACCAATATTCCGCCGCACAACCTCAATGAAGTGATTGATGCTTGCTTGCATCTGCTCAAAAATCCAGACGCCAGCATTGATGAGCTGATGGAGATCATTCCCGCGCCAGACTTCCCAACGGGCGGCATCATCTACGGCACAAGCGGCGTGAAAGAAGCTTTCCGCACGGGGCGTGGCCGCGTGGTGATGCGTGCGAAGGTTCATTTTGAAGACATCGATAAAGGTCAGCGCCAATCGATCATCGTGGACGAGCTGCCGTATCAGGTGAATAAGAAAACGCTGCAAGAGCGCATCGCTGAATTGGTGCATGAGAAGAAGATTGAAGGCATCTCGCATATTCAAGACGAAAGCGATAAATCGGGCATGCGCTTGGTGATTGAGCTCAAGCGCGGCGAAGTGCCAGAAGAGGTGCTGAACAACCTTTACAAGCTCACGCAGTTGCAAGACACGTTTGGCGTGAACACGGTGGCCTTGATTAATGGGCAGCCTAAGCTGTGTAACCTCAAAACGCTGATCAGTGTGTTCCTCTTGCATCGCCGTGAGGTGATCACGCGCCGCACGGTGTTTGAGCTACGCAAAGCACGGGATCGTGGGCATTTGCTTGAAGGTTTGGCAGTCGCCTTGGCCAACATTGACGAGTTCATCAAAATTATCCGCAATGCGCCGACGCCGCCCGTGGCTAAAGCTGAGCTGATGAGCAAGACCTGGGATTCGCAGATTGTTAAGCAGATGCTGACTCGCGCGAAAGCCGATGGCTCAGTGATCAGCGCGGATGACTATCGCCCGAATGGTCTGGAGCGCGAATTCGGTTTGCAAAAAGATGGCCTCTATCGCCTCTCAGAAGCGCAATCCACTGAAATCTTGAACATGCGCTTACAGCGCTTGACAGGTCTTGAGCAAGACAAGATCGTGGCGGAATACAAAGAAGTCATGTCAGTGATTGATGACTTGCTTGATATTCTCTCCAAGCCCGAGCGCGTGGGTGCGATCATCTCTGAAGAGCTGATTGCGATCAAAAATGAATTTGGCCAAACCAAGCTTGGCGCACGCCGCTCAGAGATCGAGCACAACGCGCAAGACATGTCGACCGAAGACTTGATCACGCCAACCGACATGGTGGTCACGCTTTCGCATACCGGCTACATCAAGAGCCAGCCGCTCTCAGAATACAGCGCACAAAAGCGCGGCGGGCGCGGCAAACAAGCCACGCAAACCAAAGAAGACGATTGGATTGAGCAGCTCTTCATTGCGAATACGCATGATTACTTGCTGTGTTTTTCCAACCGTGGCCGGATGTATTGGCTCAAAGTGTGGGAAGTGCCAGCGGGCTCGCGCGGCTCGCGTGGGCGGCCGATTGTGAATATGTTCCCGCTTCAAGAGGGCGAGAAGATCAACGTCGTACTCGCGCTCACCGGCGAAAACCGCAAATTCCCTGTAGACCATTTCGTCTTCATGGCCACGAATCTCGGCACGGTGAAAAAGACGGCGCTCGATGCATTCAACAACCCGCGCAAAGGCGGCATCATCGCTGTGGATTTGGATGAAGGCGATTATTTGATCGGCGCAGCGCTCACCGATGGCACGCATGATGTGATGCTTTTCAGTGATGGCGGCAAGGCGGTGCGCTTTGATGAAAACGATGTGCGCCCGCTGGGCCGACAAGCGCGCGGCGTGCGCGGCATGATGCTCGAAGAAGGGCAAAACGTGATTGCATTGCTCGTGGCGGAAGACGAGCAGCAATCCGTACTCACGGCGACTGCTAACGGTTTTGGCAAACGCACGAATATTCAAGAATACACACGCCATGGCCGTGGCACGAAGGGCATGATTGCGATTCAGCAAAGTGAGCGCAACGGCAAGATCGTCGCGGCCACCCTTGTGCATGCGGATGACGAGATCATGATGATTACCGACAAAGGCGTGATCGTGCGCACCCGTGTCAGCGAGATTCGCG
>JAYUSD010000165.1:0-3135 GCA_043755865.1 Variovorax sp.
GGGACAAAAAATCAACCCAACAGGCTTTCGCCTTTCGGTTAGCCGCAACTGGTCAAGCCGCTGGTATGCCAGCAACCGTGACTTCGCTGGCATGCTGGCAGAAGACATCAAGGTACGCGAGTACCTTAAGGCCAAGCTCAAAAACGCTTCTGTGTCGCGCGTTTTGATCGAGCGCCCTGCCAAAAACGCCCGTATCACGATTTTCTCTGCCCGTCCAGGTGTGGTGATCGGCAAAAAAGGTGAAGACATTGAGAACTTGAAGAAAGAACTCTCTGCAAAGCTAGGCGTGCCTGTCGCTGTAAACATTGAAGAAGTGCGCAAGCCTGAGATCGATGCCAAGTTGATTGCTGATTCGATCACGCAACAGTTGGAAAAGCGAATCATGTTTCGCCGCGCAATGAAGCGTGCCATGCAAAACGCCATGCGTCTGGGTGCTCTTGGCATCAAGATCATGTCGTCTGGCCGTTTGAATGGTATTGAAATCGCTCGCTGCGAGTGGTATCGCGAAGGCCGTGTGCCGCTCCATACTTTGCGCGCTGATATTGATTACGGTACCTCTGAAGCCAAAACCACCTATGGTGTGATTGGCGTGAAGGTCTGGGTTTACAAGGGTGATACCTTGGGCCGCAATGATCTTCCTGTGGTGCAAGAAACTCGCGATGACGAGCGCAAACCTCGCGGCCCACGCCGTGATGATCGCGGTGGTCGTGACGATCGTGGGGGCGCTCGCCCACCCGCACGTGGCGCTGCCCGTGGCCCTGCTCGCCCAGCCGGCGGCAATACCGCACCAGCTGATGGCAGTGACAAACCTGCTGAAGCTGGCGCATCCGAAGTAAAAACCACCGTTAAGCGCGTTCGTAAAGTGGCCGCGCCTGCCTCCACAGACGGTGGCCAAGCCTAATTCTGGAGAATAAAAATGCTACAACCCGCTCGTCGCAAATACCGAAAAGAGCAAAAAGGCCGTAACACCGGCGTGTCCCCGCGGGGAACATCGGTGGCCTTTGGAGACTTCGGTCTCAAATCTATTGAGCGTGGCCGTTTAACGGCTCGCCAAATCGAGGCAGCACGCCGCGCCATTTCGCGCCACGTCAAACGTGGCGGCCGGATCTGGATTCGCATGTTCCCCGATAAGCCAATCTCTACCAAGCCCGCCGAAGTTCGAATGGGTAACGGTAAAGGCAATCCTGAGTACTACGTCGCGGAAATTCGCCCCGGCAAGGTGCTCTACGAGATCAACGGCGTGCCCGAGGCGCTCGCTCGCGAAGCTTTCACATTGGCTGCTGCCAAGTTGCCTCTGCGCACCACATTCGTGGCTCGCATGCTCGGTCAATAAGGCAGGAGAACATTATGAAAGCCATTGAGCAACGCAAAGAACTGCGCGCTA
The DNA here is from genome assembly GCA_043755865.1 of Variovorax sp. GTDB lineage: Bacteria > Pseudomonadota > Gammaproteobacteria > Burkholderiales > Burkholderiaceae_C > JANMDU01. The sequence continues at coordinate 1,385 of JAYUSD010000165.1, forward strand.
AAGATGCGGCCGGCCTCGTCACGGAAGTGAAAGAGCTACAAAAAGCCCATTTTTCGCTGCGTATGCAAAAAGCCATGCAACAACTCAACAACACCTCTCAGTTGCGCGTCACGCGCCGTGCGATTGCACGCGCCAAGACGATTGCCGCTGAGCAGGCCGCCAAGTAATCAGGAGCCCCTATGACGGAAGCAAAAAAATCCCTCAAGCGCACCTTGATCGGCAAGGTGGTTAGCGACAAACGTGCCAAAACTGTCACAGTTTTGGTCGAGCGCAGTGTTAAGCATGAGCTGTACAGCAAGATCGTGATGAAATCCAGCAAGTACCACGCCCACGACGAAAAGGGTGAGTACAAAACCGGTGACACCATTGAGATCACAGAATCACGCCCGATCTCCAAGACCAAGAACTGGGTTGCCACCCGCTTGGTGCAAAAATCGATCGACGTATAAGTGTTTCCATCGAGGTTTGAGCGCAGGTCTTTGACCTGTTACTCAAGCCAAGATATATATAAACGGCTCACTTGCGTGAGCCGTTTTCGTTTGTGCCGCGCCGCTTGCTATCAAGCACAATACACATTCAATCCACCCCCTACATTGAGGACAAATTCATGATCAAAATCGGCGACAAACTTCCCACCAGCACTTTGATGGAATACTTGGAAATCGAAGGCGAGGGCTGCTCTATTGGCCCCAATGCCGTTGACACGGCAAAAGCCAGCGCTGGCAAAACGATTGCTCTCTTTGCCCTGCCCGGCGCATTCACGCCCACCTGCTCGGCCAAACATGTGCCTGGTTATGTGCAGCATTTTGAAGAGCTGAAAAATGCGGGTGTGGATGAAATCTGGTGCGTCAGCGTCAATGATGCTTTCGTGATGGGCGCATGGGCGCGCGAGCAGAAAACAGGCACCAAAGTGCGCATGCTGGCTGACGGCAGCGCCGCATTCACACAAGCCACTGGTCTCACGCTAGATTTGACAGCGCGCGGCATGGGCTTGCGCTCAGACCGGTATTCGATGCTCGTCAAAGACGGCGTGGTCAAAAGCATCAATCGCGAAGCACCCGGCAAATTTGAAGTGAGCGATGCGGCTACTATGCTGTCGCAAATGAAGGCTTGATTGCAAGACAGGTGTGCGCAGCGATTGCTATTTATTTAATAGCACTCCGCGCATATTCTATGCCGGCTAGTGGCATAAAGCACTCTTAAACACTCCGAAAACCTCTATAAACCACGCCACAGCAAACGCGGCTGTAATACCACTTGCTTGGCTTGCTCCACACGAGCAGCTCCCATGTGTTTGCTTTGCCTCAATTGCTCGGCAATAAAAGTGGCACAGGCTTGCCCCATGCGTTCGCCATCGATATGCATGGTGCTCAGGCCGCCCAAGCAATACCTGCCCACTGGAAAATCACCAAAACCGATCATGCCGATCTCACTGGGCACCGCATAGCCTTGTCTTTGTGCTGCCAGCAGCGCGCCCGTGGCCAGCAAATCGTTAGCAAAGCCAAATCCGCATGTCAATACAGAGCTGCCATCGGCGCCGCTCGTGCGACAGCTTCTTTGCGCGCGAGCGCCGACGACTCGACGGCAAAGTACGTGGAAACCGCCGCGCCGCCACACAGGGAAAGCCAGATGGCGGCCACCAAAGACGCGATCACGGGCTGACGGCGGCACCAGCGCCAAAGCCGCTCTGTTTGCCCGACCGGTCGAGCCTGGATCGGCTCGCCGCGACGCCAGCGGCGCAGCTCGTCGGA